>DASXHF010000239.1:0-6348 GCA_036488775.1 Gemmatimonadaceae bacterium
ATAAAGCGTCGCGTGGGGATAGACGTGGCAGTCGTCGCCGATCACCACGCCGTCGCCGATCACCGCGTGCGCATCCAGCTGCACCCGCGCGCCGATGCGCGCGTTCGCGCCGATGACGACGGACGGGCCGATCGAGACATCTTCGCCGAGCGACGAGCCGCGACCGATCACGGCGGTCGGGTGAATGCCCGGCTGTCGTGGCAACACGGGATAAAGCGCCGCCAGCAGGGACAACATCGCGTCCTGCGGCTTGTCCACCACCACCCGCGCCCGCACCGGGCCGTTCAGCTCGGCCAGCTCGGGTGCGACCAACACGACGCCCGCGCCGGTCGCGGCGAACAGCGGCGCGTACTTCGCAGAGGCGAGGAAGGTCAGGTGATGCGACGACGCGCGATCGAGCGGCGCGACGCCGGTGATCGCCGCGTCGGGATCGCCGCGGAGAGTCCCCCCCACCGCGGCCGCGATGGCCGAGGCGGTGAGGGCGCGCGCGCCCTCACCGCCGGTCGATGGTCCTCGGGTGGAAGCGTCCGCCACGCGTCAGTCGTTCGGCGGCGTCTGCGGACGTGTCACTCCGGACGGCGCGGTCGCCGGCGCCGTCGTGGCCGGCCGCGGCGCCGTCGCAATGGTGCGCAGCCGTGCGAGCACGCGATCGGTCAGATCCAGGTTCTTGTCCATCGCCACGATCGGCGAGCCCTGGTCCGCATTAAAGATCAGCGCATAGCCGCCCTCGACGCGCACCTCCTCGATCGCCTGCTTCACGCGATCGAGAATCGGCTGCACGAGCTCGTTCTGGCGCACCTGCGCCCGCTGCTCGAGGTCACGCGTGCGACGCTGATACTCGGCTTCCTTCGTCTGAATTTCCTTGGTCCGGCTGTCGCGCGCCGTCGCGGTGAGCGACGCCTGCGACTTCTGGAGCGCCCCCGCCATCGCCTCCAACGAGTCGCTCATCCGCTTGATCTGCTCGCGGTACCCGGTGGTTTCCTTGTCGAACTGCGCTTCGGCCTCCGCCCGGCCCGGCGCCTGCTCGAGAAGAACCGATGAACGGATATAGCCAAGCTTCTGCGCCGTCTGCGCAGACGAGCGGCCGCTCAGAGCGGCGACGAACAGGAGCGCGAGGGGAACCGCGCGAAAGGACACACGCATGAATACTCCAGGGTAGAAGAGCGCTGACGACGCTTGAGGTTAGAACATCTGGCCGAGCTTGAAATGCAATTCCCACTTGGGCGTTTTGACACCGTTCTCGACGCGATCGAAGCCGTATCCCCAGTCGAGGCCGAGCGGTCCGAGCGGCGTGACCACCGATGCGCCGACGCCGGCGCCGCGAAACAGCCGTGTCGGATTGAAGTCCTGCGGACGCGCCCAGATGTTGCCGGCGTCGTAGAACGCATCGAGGTAGAACTGCTGGTTGAACCGCAGACCCAGCTCGGCCGTGTTGGTGAAGAAGGCGCTGCCGAACGAGCTGACCTGCGCCGTGGTGTTCGACGCGTTCTGATTGTAGCCCTGCGGTGTGATCGAGAACTCGGGGTACCCGCGAAGCGGCTCGCCATACTGCACGCCGCCCAGCGAGAACTTCTGTGAGACGAAAAAGCCGCCCGGATCGCCGAACAGTGCACCACCGCGTGCCTTGAGGCCAAGGAGCAGCGTGATCGGCTCCGAGCCGAGGTCCGCTCCTCCGAACTGCGCCAGCGACGCGTAGTGCGCGATCTCACCGTTCCAGCGCGTGTACTTGGCACCGCCGAAGAACCCGTTCACCTGCGAGGTCACCGTCTGGTGCCCGCCGTCCGTCGGGAACGGAAGCCCGAAGCGCGTGTCGTGGTCGAAGGTGAATCCCAGCGTGGAGCGCGAGCAGGTCACGACGTCGCAGTTGATCGTGCTCACCAGCCCCGTCCCGCCGTAGTTCACCCGCTCCGCGCCGTACGACACGAAGAACCGGGAGAAACGCGAGCCGAAGAGTGGGAAGCCGAGCTGCAGCTGGCCGCCGACGCGCGTCTGCTGTCCGACGTCGCTCACGTAGAAGCGCTGCTGCGAGTGGTACGCCGTGATCGTCCCGGAGATCTGCGACTCGTTGATGAACGGATCGGTGTAGCTCAGGCTGAAGTCGTTGATGTACTGCCCGAACTGCCAGTTGACCGAGCCGCGCTTGCACATCCCGAACAGGTTCGGCTGGTCGAAGCCGATGAAGCCGCCCACGCCCGCGCCCTGGCCGACCGAAGCGCCGAAGTTCACGTTGCCCGTGCGCTTCTCCTTCACGCGGAAGATGACGTCCACGTCGCCGTTGTCGTTCGCCGTCTTGGTGTCCGGGGCCGGCAACGGCGTGTCGAAGAAGCCCAGGTTGCCGATGCTCTGGTAGCTGCGGATCAACGCCTCGCGGCGGAACACGTCGCCCGGGACGACGAAGATCTGATTGCGAATGCACGACTCGGAGGTGATGTCGTTGCCGAGCACCTCCACGCGGTTGACGATCGCCGGCGACTTTTCGTCGACTTCCCAGCGGAGGTTCACCGTCGGCACGGAGTCCGGACCGACCTTCACGCGCTGCACGATCGGGCGCACGTTGGCGTAGATGTAGCCCTCGTTCGCGTACGCTTCGCCCACCCGCCGCGTCGCGTCGTCCCACTTCGCCTGGTCGAAGTATTGACTGTCGTCGTTGCCACGGCCGATCCGGGCGAGCCCCTTCACCGCGCCGGTGATCGTCGTCGGCTGCGCGCCGAACGGATAGAAGCGGGCGATGTCGTCGTTCGAGAAGTGCCGACTCCCCGTCACCTCGAACGTCCCGATGCGGTAGCGGGGTCCTTCGGCCACCGTGACGTCCACCTGCGCCTTGCCTCGCGCACGGTCCACGACCAGCGTGTCCTTGACCACCTGCGCGTCGATGTACCCCTTGGACGCGTACAGCGCCGGGATCTTCTCGCTCACGTCGGCGGCGTACTTGTCCGCGTCGAGCTCACCCTTGTTCCACCACCAGAACCCTTCGGGCTTCGTCGACATGGCGTCGACGACCGCCTTGTCCGAGATCCCGGAGTTTCCTCGGATGTCCACGCCGGAGATGGCCAGACGGCGCCCTTCATCGACGTTGAAGACCAGCTTCATCTGCCCGTTGACCATCGTCGTCTCGGGCTTCACTCGGGCGAGGTAGTAGCCCTCCGCCTGGTACAGCGAGTCGATGCGCTGCACCGCGTTCGCGACCTGCGCCGGATCGACCGGACGTCCGATCAGCAGATCGACGCGGTCGCGCACGGAGCTGCGTGCCACGCGGTCGGTGCCCGCGACGTCGACGTCGGCGAGCGTCGGCCGCTCGCGCAGATTGAACACGAGGCCGGCGCGCGCGCCACCGGGCGCGAGCTCGCACGCGGCTTGCACGTCCTCGAACTGGCCCAGCCCGTAGAGCGACTTGATCGCCCGATCGAGCGCGCGATAGTTCACCGCGCCCGGCACGAGCCCCGACTCGGAGCGCAGCGTCGCATCCGGCGTGCGCGTCGCGCCGCGGAAAATGATCGTGTCGGGTGTGGCGCAGCGACCCGCGACGGCGGGATCCTGCGCGCGAGCCGTCGCCTCTACCGAGAGCAGCAAGGCGGTGGCAATCAAGAGCTTCCGATTCATCACGGCAATATACACAGAAAAACGGCGGCTGGGTCCCCCAGGGATAGACCCTGTTTCCCGGGGGCGGGTTGCTTCCGATCTCCGCACTCGGCCGAAAAGCAAGAGGAACGAAAAAGACCGGATCGAGACGGAAAAAGCCGGATCAAACCTGTAGGTAGGGTTTGATCCGGCCCTTTCTGTTTGTATCCGGTCGATCCGTTCCTCTCGTTTCTTGATCGGAAGGAGCGATCCAGCCCCTCTCGCTAGGCCTTCGTCACGCTCGAGAGCACCCGGAAGTCCAGCTTGGATCCGTCCGGCGAGACGTCCACCTCGATCTCGTCCCCTCGCGCGAACTCTCCCACGAGGATCTTCTCCGAGAGCGGGTCCTCGATGAACTTCTGGATCGCGCGCTTCAGCGGACGCGCCCCATAGCTCTCGTCGTAGCCGTGCTTCACCAGCAGCTCGGTCGCCGCGTCGGTGAGCCTCAGGGTGAGATCCTCTTCGCTCAGCCGCTTGCGCACGTCCTTGAGGAGGATCGAGACGATCTGGGCGATGTGCTCCCGGCTGAGCGGATGGAAGACGATCACGTCGTCCAGCCGGTTCAGGAACTCCGGGTTGAACACCACCTTCAGCTCCTCCTTCACCTTCTCCTGCATCCGCTCGAACGACGTCGTGCTGTCGCCGAGCGCGAAGCCGAGGCCCTTGCCCTTGGTGATGTCGCGGGCGCCGACGTTCGACGTCATGATCACGACCGTGTTCTTGAAGTCGATCACTCGGCCGTAGTTGTCGGTCAGGTGGCCTTCGTCCAGCACCTGGAGCAGGATGTTGAACACGTCCGGATGCGCCTTCTCGATCTCGTCGAGCAGGATGACCGAGTACGGCTTGCGACGGATCGCCTTGGTCAGCGTCCCCGAATCCTCGTAGCCCACGTAGCCCGGAGGCGCACCGATGAGCCGCGACACCGAGAACTTCTCCATGTACTCGCTCATGTCGACGCGGATCAGCGCCGACGCGTCGGCGAACAGGAACTTTGCGATCGACCGCGCGAGCTCCGTCTTGCCGACTCCGGTCGGACCGCAGAAGATGAACGAACCAATCGGACGGTTGGGATCCTTGAGACCGGCGCGGCTCCGCCTGATCGACCGGCTGAGCGCCTTGATCGCTTCGTCCTGGCCGATGACGTTCTGATGCAGCTCATCTTCCATCCGCAGCAGGCGGCTGGTCTCCGCCTCCTGGAGCCGCGTCACCGGAATCCCGGTCCAGCGGCTGACGATGAACGCGATCTCCTCCTCGCCGAGGACGGGACGATGCGACTGGCGCCGCTGCTCCCACTCCTCTTGCTTCTTGCGGATGTCGCCCTGGATCTCCCGCTCCTTGTCACGGAGCGACGCGGCCTTCTCGAAGTTCTGGTCGCGCACGGCCGTTTCCTTGTCCGTGTTGACCTTCTCGAGATCGGCCTTGAGCGCGGCGACTTCCGGCGGCGGCGCCTGCGCCGCCAACCGCGCGCGCGCCCCCGCCTCGTCGATCACGTCGATCGCCTTGTCGGGCAGGAACCGGTCGGTGATGTAGCGCTCCGACTGCTTGGCCGCGAGATGCAGCGTCGAGTCGGGGATCGTCACCTTGTGGTGATCCTCGTACTTCTTGCGCAGCCCCTTGAGGATCTCGACCGTCTCCTCGACCGACGGCGGATCCACGACGACGGTCTGGAAGCGGCGCTCGAGCGCCCCGTCCTTCTCGATGTACTTGCGGTACTCGTTCAACGTGGACGCCCCGACGCACTGCAGCTCCCCACGCGCGAGCGCGGGCTTGAGCATGTTGCTGGCGTCGATCGCACCCTCGGCTGCACCGGCCCCGACGAGCGTGTGCAGCTCGTCGATGAACAGGATGATGTTCTTGTTCTGCGCGATCTCGTTCATCACCGCCTTGAGCCGCTCCTCGAACTGGCCGCGGTACTTCGTGCCGGCGATGACGGCCGCCATGTCGAGCGAGAGCACGCGGTTGTCGCGGAGCGACTCCGGGCACTCGCCATTGGCGATGAGTTGCGCCAGCCCTTCGACGATGGCCGTCTTGCCGACGCCCGGCTCGCCGATGAGCACCGGATTGTTCTTCTTGCGCCGGGTGAGCACCTCCATCACCCGCTCGATCTCCTTGGCTCGACCGATCGTCGGGTCGAGCTGACCTTCCGCGGCGAGCTGCGTCAGGTCGCGGCAGAAATGGTCGAGCGCCGGCGTCTTGGACTTCTTCTCGCCTTTGGGCGCCGCGGGCTGCGGCTGGGCGCCCGCCGCGGCGGGCGTTCCGCCTTGCTGCTGCGGCATCTCCGTGCCAAGGATTCGAAGCGTCTCGGCGCGCGCGGCCTCGAGGTTCACCCCCGCGTCCGTCAGCACCTGCGCCGCGATTCCCTTCTCTTCCCGGAGCAGACCGAGAAGCAGATGCTCGGTCCCCACGTAGGAATGGCTCAGTTCGCGCGCCTCGCTCATCGCGAGCTCGAGCACCTTCTTGGCGCGGCTTGTGTACGGAAGGTCCGGGCCGGTCGTCTGCGCGGCCTTTCCCTTCTTGACGGTCTCTTCGATCTTCTGCTGGATCTCGTCCAGCTCGACCGAGAGATTCTGGAGCACCGTGGCTGCGACGCCCTCGCCCTCTCGGATGAGGCCGAGCAGGATGTGCTCCGTTCCCACGTACTCGTGGTGGAGCCGCGCGGCTTCCTCTCGCGCCATCGCGAGGACCTTCCGCACCCGCTCAGTGAAATTATAGCCGTTCATACAGTCCCTC
>DASXHF010000251.1:0-32801 GCA_036488775.1 Gemmatimonadaceae bacterium
GCCAAACCGTTTTCACGACCCAGTCCATCAGTCTAACGGACTCCCCCCGCGCATGGAACTCCCGCCCATGCGACTGCTCTTTCTATCGCCGATCCGCCACGCGCCGCGCCACGTCGTCGATGAGCTTCCGCTCGGCTCGGCCCGTGCTCGTGCACTGGGACGGCACGCCGCTGTTCGTCGATCCCACCGGGTATGGGCCGCCGAGAAAATGCACCGCCATGGCGATCGTGTCGGCGCGCATCTTCGTGATGCTGGGCCAGCAGAACCACGCGCATCCGCTCCCGATCGGCCTTCGGCGCGTCATGGCGGAGCCGCATGACAGATGGCGCGACAGTGGGCTGGATGTTCGCAAATAAGATCGCGCTAGATGTCAACTTCTGCATGGATCCGATCGATATGGTGAGGCGTTGAGGCGTTGGGACAGCCTGAAGCATCATGCCTGCGAGGTCTTCATGATATCCGGCCTGGCGCGCGTCCCGTCACGATCCGGCGCGGCGACGTCGGTCCCGGAGTCAGGTCGTCATTTGGGTCGTACCGGTCCCGCCTCGCCTCCCGCCCCGGGGAGACGTACATTGGGGCGTTGCACCGCCGCCGGTCCTTTCCGTGGGTACCGCCTCGACCCTCTCGTGGCGCGATCGTGACAGCGCGATCACTCCGACGGTCCATTATTTCATCTCGTTCCCTTCAGTATCCCTCCGCTTGCCGGTGCAGGCGGCAACAACACTGCCGTCGCCAAAACTTCAATCAGGAAGCACACTCATGAGGATTTCGCGTTGGTTGCTGGCCGCCGCTACGCTGCTCGTCGCGTCACCGGCGGCGCTCGCCGCCCAGTCGACGACTGGCTCGGTAAGCGGCGTGATCGTCAACGAACAGAACCAGCCCCTGGCCGACGTTCAGGTTCAGGTCTACAACGCTGCTACAGGAGCTCGCACCGGTGCCGTGACCCGCGCGGACGGTCGTTACTACGTGCAGGGACTCGAGGTCGGTGACCGCTACAGCGTGACGGCACGCCACATCGGCTATACGCCGCGCACCGTCGACCCAGTGCGCGTGACGCTCGGCCAGACGACGCCGATCAACTTCCGGCTCGGCACCCAGGCCCAGACGCTCGCTACGGTGACCGTGCAGGCGGCCGCCGCGAACGCCGTCATCTCCCCGACGCAGAAGGGGAGCGAAACGACGATCACCGACACGCTGCTGCGCAAGCTACCCACGTTGAACCGGAACTTTACGGATTTCGTGCAGCTCACCCCGCAGGTCTCCACCAGCGGCCCAGGTCTCTCGGCCGGCGGTGCGAACAACCGGTACAACAATATCCAGATCGACGGCGCCACGGAGAAGGACCTCTTCGGTCTGGGCTCCACCGGCCAGCCGGGCGGCCAGGCGGGCGGCAAGTCGATCTCGCTCGAGTCGGTCAAGGAGTACCAGGTGCTGCTCGCACCGTACGACGTTCGCGTCGGGAACTTCGCCGGGCTGTCGGTGAACGCCGTGACCAAGAGCGGCGCCAACGACCTGTTCGGCTCTGCCTACCTCTACGGCCGCAGTCAAAACTTCCAGCGCTCGCAGCCCTACATCACCCAGTCCGAGCAGAAGCAGTACGGCTTCTCGGTCGGCGGGCCGATCATGCGCGACCGGGCATTCTTTTTCGTGAATCCCGAGTGGCAGGACAAGTCGGTGCCCGCCTCCGGTTTCGCCCTCGGCGACCCGGGTAGCAACGTCACCCAGGCGATCATCGACCAGTTCACCACGCAGCTCGCCGCTCGCGGCATGACGGACCTTGGCACCGGCGACCGCCTGAGCAACAAGAACCCACTCACGAACTTCTTCGCCCGTCTCGACTTCGCACTTCCGTACAACAGCACACTCGTGCTGCGCGACAACTACGCGCACGCCGAACAGGACATCTTCTCGCGCGGGTCCTCGGGTGCCACGCCGAGCTTCGGCCTCACGAGCAACCTGTACCACTTCGTGTCGGACAAGCAGGCGCCCGTGGCCCAGGTTCGTACCAATTTCAGCAACGGCGCGTTCAACGAGTTCATCGCCGGCTATACACGTATCCGCGACAAGCGCGCGACACCCGGTACGCTGCAGCCGCAGGTCACCACCTTCGTCACCGGCGTCGCCAGCCTCGTCGCCGGGACGGAGGCGGCCTCACAGGCCAATCAGCTCGACCAGGACATCACCGAGCTCACCGACAATTTCACCCTCCCCATCGGCAGCGCCCACCGTATCACCGTGGGTACGCAGAACCAGTGGTACAAGGTCCGCAACCTGTTCGGCAACAACTCGGTCGGCACCTGGACCTTCGGCTCGATGGACTCGCTCACCAACGGCACACCGCGCCAGTACCAGGTCAGCGTGCCCGTCACCGGCGACGGCGCCGTGCGCTTCCGCGCCGGCCAGTTCTCGGGCTACCTGCAGGACGACTGGACGGTGACACCGAACTTCAACGTGAGCCTCGGCGTCCGGCTCGACAAGCCGGTGTTCTTCGACAAGCCGCCGCGCAACGACACGATCGCGGCGCCGATCACGAACAATCCGGCCAGCTCGGGCTTTGCGCGAAACACCGCAGACGTACCCACCGGCAACGTGCAGTTCTCCCCACGCTTCGGCTTCAACTGGAATGTGACCGGCGACGACAGGAACCAGCTCCGCGGTGGCGTCGGCGTCTTCCAGGGCTCGCCGGCGTACGTGTGGCTCGCCAACTCATTCCAGAATTCTGGCGGTGTGTCAGGGTTTGCGTCACTCAACTGTAGCACCGCGGCTACGGCGCCGGCGTTCACCGCGGCTGCCGTGAGTAATGCGCCAACTGCCTGCAAGAACGGCACACTCGCGACAGCGGGTGCAGAGGTGGACCTCCTGCGGCAGGATCTCGCGTTCCCCCAGACTCTGCGCGGCAACCTTGCCTTCGACCATGATCTCGGAAATGGCTTCGTGGCGGGCGTCGAGGGGCTTTACACGCGATGGATCAATTCGCTCTTCTACTACAACCTCGCGCTGCAGGACGCACCGGTCGGAAGCGGGCTCGATGGCCGCTCCCTCTATGGCCAGCAGCCGAACACTCCGACCCTCAAGGTCACCGGCCGCAATGCCGTGTACGACGTCCGCAACGAGTCGAAGGACTACTCGTACTCGCTCACCGCGAGCTTGCTGAAGCGCTTCACCGTGAATTTCGGCGGACAGATCGCGTATACCTACACTCAGGCGTACGACGTCCAGAGTCTCACGTCGAGCACGGCTGGTTCGCAGTATCGATTCGGCCGCATCTACTCGGGCGACCAGAATGATCTTACGCTGTCGCACTCGGCCTTCGAGACACCGCACCGCATTGTGGCTAACGCGAGCTACACGTTCCCGAGCCGCACGTCGGTCTCGACGATCTATGTCGGTCAGAGCGGGTTGCGCTATGCGTACGTCTCGAGCAACGACCTAAACGGCGACAATCAGACGTCGAACGACCCGATCTACATTCCCACAGGACCGACCGATCCGAAGGGACCGATGTTCAACACCGCGCAGACCTTCGGCGGCGTCTCGTACACGCCGGCGCAGCAGGCTGCCGCGTTCGACGCATACATCTCGAGCAACTCCTGCCTCAACGATCAGCGCGGTACCATCATGCAGCGCAACACCTGCGTGACGCCCTGGACGAACCAGATCGACGTGTCGGTGGAACAGGCCTTGCCGACGCTTCGTGGCCAGAACGCGAGCGTACGCCTCGATGTGATCAACTTCGGCAATCTGCTCAACAGGCGGTGGGGCCGTCAGATCTCGACGGGTAACTTCAATCCCGTCACTCTCTACACGGCGAGCGGCATGGTGCTGCCGGGGACGAACACCCCGGGCACACTGGCAACTGGTGTACCGAAAGTCACCTTCGATCCGACTTTCAACCCGTACAACTACGACAACGTCTTCTCGAACTACACGATGCAGCTCTCTTTCCGCTACGAATTCTGATCGGAGGCGGCTCGCACGATGTCGTAAGCAGAGATGTAGAGTGGCGCGAAGGGCTCGGGACGATTCACTCGTCCCGAGCCCTTCGCGCAATAGAGCGTGCGTCAGGACGTGCGACCAGCCGTCACATCACTGTGCGTGTGCCGACCCGCGCCGTGACGATGCTCTTGATCCCTCCGGATGTTGAAATTACCGACGACTTCCAGATCAGTCGCCAGTTGTCGGTGACTTCGCATTCATCCCGCGGCCTCCACGAGACGAATACTTGATCCATTTGGATCTTCGCGTTCAATCCAACCGTCACGGCGTTCGTGATGCGATGCGTGAGGTGGGTGAGGATGTTCTCGAGATGAGCGCGCAGAGTGCTCGCGAGATGCCGCATCGGCGCGAGGCGCGAGCGTCAGGGTCTGCGGTCAGCCGAGTAGTTCGCGCTGACCGTAGGCAACCCTGCGCGTTAGCGCCTCAGGCCGCGCTTTACGCCGGGGTACGCGAGCCGACGCGGGCAGTGATCACGCTCTTTATCCCGCCACGGATGTTGAAGTCCCCCACGACCTCCATCCATTCCGGCTTCACAGCAGCGGCCAGGTCATCCAGGATGCGGTTGACCGCCCGCTCGTAGAAGATGCCGTCGTTGCGAAAGCTCCATAGATAGAGCTTCAGGCTCTTGAGCTCCACGCAGGCCGCTGCCGGCACATAGCGGATGTGCATCGTCCCGAAGTCCGGGGCGCCGCCCTCGAGCTGTTTCAGCTCGGCGGCATCTGTCTCGATCCCGCCGATGGGGCATAGTGAGGTGAATTCGGGGCACTCCATCGCGATCTCGTACGGGCGCCCAGGGTATGGATTGGGGAAGACTTCGAGCAGGTCGGGTCGTGGCATGCCGAAGAATGTACCCCCGCGGCAATTCCTACAACGCGCCCCCTCGACGACCGATGCGCTCTCGACCGCTGACCCTCACATGGCGCTGGCGCGGCACGTGGAGTGCTCCATATGTTATCTGGGTGCCGGTCCCCTCTGGACCGGCCGTTGCCGCCGGGAGAACGGCCTGGCGGTACTGCCCCCCGGCAAGTCCGGGGGGCTCTTTTTTTGACCGGAGCGACGGCTACGGCTGCCGGTTGTCGCCGCGCAGACGCCTCGCCATCGCGTCGAGAAGCGCGCGCTCGTCTGGTGTCAGGCTCTCGAGCCCGTCTGCCGAGATCTTGTCGAGCACACGATCGAGCTCGGCCGTACGAAATTCTCCAGACGTGCGAGTCGAAACCAGCATGGCCCGGGCCGAGGGACGCTGCGCCGCCACAGCGTTGCTCTTCGCCACGATCTCGTCCACCTCGTCGCGGTGCACGCGCTGCCGGGGCAGTGTACGCGGAATCGCGCGCGGCGGCGCCTCGCTCTGCTCATCCGGCGCCGGGGAGATGCGCTGGCGCAACCGCTCGATGCTCGCTGCAGGCGGCGTTCGAAAATACAGCCAGCCAAATGCGAGACCGCCGAGGTGCGCAAGATAGAGGAGGCGCTCCCCACCAGCGGCGGCGTCCGCCACGCCGAGCATCAGATTCGCAACGGCGAAGAAGACGATGAGCACCCACGCACGCACCTTCACGACACCGAACAACGCCAGCTGCTCGTTGGGCCACTGCTGCGCACACGCGAATAAGACGCCCAGCACCGCTGCCGACGCCCCGATCAGGATTCCCGTGCGTACAAAGAGCATGTACGCCACGGCCCCACCCAATCCACACCAGACGTAGTACAGCACGAATGCGCGCGTACCCATCGCCGATTCGAGCCGCGGCCCGAATGCCAGCAGCGCATACATGTTGAGCGCCAGGTGTGCGAGCCCATAGTGCACGAACATGTAGGTCACCGCGCTCCACACGGTGCGCTGCAGACTCCCGTCCTGAAATCCCAAGGCGGCGACCACGTCGGCATCGCTCACCACGGTCCACTGCAGGAACAGGAGCGCGACGTTGATCCCGAGCAGTACCTGCACTGCCGGGGTGAGCCGCAGTCGATCCGGAGAATTGTGCGGAACTGGAGTCGCCATGGGGACGAAGCTGCTGGCAGCTTACGCGCAGCTGCGGGTCGAAGCACGGGCGCCTGCAAAGCCGCCACTCCTACAACGTACTAACCAGGGGGTGCGTTGCGGGTTCCGCGCCGCCGACGCTGCTCAGCGCATGCCGGTCGGACCAGGGAGCAGCGGCAGGAGCCGCACGTCATCGTGGATGCCGGCCGCACGCTCCAGCCAGAGGATCCACCGGCGGTCCTGCGCGCTCGCGCTCTGGATCGTCGGATGGAGGACGGCGGCCGTTTCCGCGCTCGCCGCGTGCACTTGTTCGACGATCTGGAGAAGCCGTGCGTCACTCGCCTGCTCCGCCGGTACGATGACGACGGCGTGCTTCACCTGTTTGTCCGCTGCGAGTGCAAGCGACGCACAAACCCGCTCGACGACTGCTTCGCTCTCGCATCCGTCGACTCCCACCTGGACCAGCTCGAGCGAGCGCAGGACGCTTTGCAATACGTCGGGGCGTTGCCCGTCGTGATCGAGCATGACAGGCAGCGGCGCGCCGGCACCGAATGCAGCAGCGATGAACTCGCTCTGAGCAAGGGGATCGCGTCCGGCGATCGTGATCGAATGATAGCGGGATCGTACGGCGAGGCGTTTCAGCTCCCCCCTCAATGCGTCGGCAGTGTACATCGTCGCGGTCTCGGCTTCTCCCGCGAACTTGACGAAGAGCTGTCGGCGACCCGTCCATGGACCGGCGGCTTGGACGCCCGCTGGGATACCGGCGAGCGCGGCGGTCTGACTGGGAAGCTTCCCTCGTCCGATGACCATCATCCCATGTGTTGCATGGCTGCGTCGAGACCAAGGCGCGCGATACGCTCGCACAGGTCGGGAAAGTCGATGCCGGCGGCGGCGGCTCCCTGAGGGACCAGGCTCGTTGCGGTCATCCCCGGTAGCGTGTTCGCCTCCAGGCAGTAAAGCTCTCCATTCGCCATCATGCGGAAATCGATGCGCGCGCACCCGCTCAGCTTGAGCGCCGCAAACGCGAGCCGCGCCTGCTGCTGCACCTCCTTCGTCTCCACGTCGGAAAGTGCCGCCGGAAACACCTCGACGGCCATCCCCGGCGTGTACTTGCACTCGTAGTCATAGATCTCTTTCTTGGGAATGATCTCGCCGACCGGTAACGCTTCCCCCCCGAGGATGGGCACCGTCAACTCCCGTCCCGGAATGAATCGCTCGAGCATGACCTCGTCGTCGTGCTTGAACGCTTCGGCGACGGCGGCACGCAGCTCGGATGGTTGCTTGACGATCGAGAGACCGACCGTCGACCCTTGCTTGGATGGCTTGACGATCACTGGCCAGCCAAGGGCGCGTTCGATCTCGCTCGCGCTCGGCGGCAGCGCCGGGTCGGTGGCCATCAACCAGTCCGCCGTCCGCACACCGTGCGCCCGCATCAGGTGCTTGGAAAGATCCTTGTCCATCGCGAGCGCGCTGGCCAGATGTCCGCTGCCGGTGTACGGAACGCCGGCCAGATCCAGGAGCGCCTGGATCGTCCCATCCTCCCCGCGACCGCCGTGCAGCGCGAGAAACGCGACATCGCAGTCACCGTGCTTCGGCAGCCGAGCTGCCATCTCGGCGAGCGACTCGGCGCTCATCTTTGCCAGCTCCTCGGGCGTCGGAGGGCGCTGCTTCACGACTCGGTCGGCAAGTAGTCCCTGCTCGTCGCCTTCGCTCAGTGGGCCTTTGGCCGTGTCAACGGACTTCACGACGTGGCCGCGCGTGCGCAACGCCTCCGCGATCCTGAGTCCGGAGGCAAGTGAGACGTCGCGCTCCGACGAGGTGCCGCCCATGAGAACGGTGATGCGCACGGTGGGGTCTTGAGAAGAAAGTGGCTTGTGGAACTGGTAAAACCGGTGGAGCTCGTCACTCGAGCCGTCGGCCGTGTCACCGTCGACCAGCCCGGCCGGCAGCTCGCGACTATCGTGTCATCAGGTATGTCAACATGTCACTTCGCGTGACGATGCCTCTGATGGTCGGACCTTCTCGGACCAGGACTGCCGGCGTTGCTTTGGATAGCAGCTTCTGGACCGACTCGACGTGCTGCCCTGCGTCGATCTCCGGGAACGCCTCGTCCATCACTTCCCCAACGACGGCGTCGAGAAACCGTGAACTCTCGAGGCCGCGCTGCGTGAGCGCGTACTCGGTAACGCTGCCCACACATCGCCCATCCTCCAGGACCGGAAGCTGCGAGACGTCGTGCAGACGCATCAACCCGAGGGCCTGGCGCACAAGCTGGCCCGGTGCGGCACTGACCAATGCCGCAGGAGCTCCGTCGCCTTTGTGGTCCAGCAAATCGCCGAGGGTGACGCGATCCGGCTCCAGCAGCTGATTCTCACGCATCCACTCGTCGTTGAAGAGCTTCGAGAGATATCGCTCGCCCGTGTCGCAGAGAAACGTCACCACCAATGCCTGCGGATCATCGAGCTCACGCGCAACCTGCAAGGCGACGTGCGTGATGAGTCCCGCCGAGCCGCCGACGAACAGACCCTCCTCTCGGGTGAGACGGCGCGCCATCGCAAATGCATCGCGATCGCTCACGGTTCGATAGTCGTCCACCACCGAGAGATCGAGCGTTCCAGGCAGCTTGTCTTGCCCGATCCCTTCGACTTTATAGGGTGCTCCGTCGATCTTGCGCTGCCCTTTGCTTCGCCAGAGCTCCGCCAGGATCGATCCCTGCGGATCGCCCGCAATGATCCTGATTTTGGGATTCTTCTCTTTGAGATAGCGACCCACTCCGGTAATGGTCCCGCCCGTTCCCGCCGCGGCCACGAAGTGTGTGATCTGCCCTTCGGTCTGTTCCCACAGCTCCGGGCCCGTCGTCGCATAATGGGCCTCGGGGTTGGCATCGTTGTAGAACTGGTTCGCGAGAACGGCATTCGGTGTCTCGTCCGCGATCCGCTTGGCCATCATCACATAATTGTCCGGATGGTCCGGGGCGACCGCAGTCGGTGTGACAATCACCTCGGCGCCGAACGCCTTTAGCAGCCGTACCTTTTCCTGGGACATCTTGTCGGGCATCGTGAAGATGCACCGGTAGCCCTTCAGCGCCGCGGCGATGGCCAGCCCGACACCGGTGTTGCCGCTCGTCCCCTCGACGATGGTGCCACCCGGTCGCAGTCGGCCCTCCCGCTCCGCGCGCTCGATGATCGGCAAACCGATGCGATCCTTCACCGAGCCACCGGGATTGAAGAACTCCGCTTTGCCGTAGACCGGTGTGCGCAGGCCGCGCGTGACGCGATTCAGACGGATGAGCGGCGTCCAGCCGATGGTGTCGAGGACGCTCTCATACGGGCGGCTGTTGCGCGCCGGTGCCGGCACCGTCGGCGACGACCGGTCGTTGGCCGGTGATGCAGGCGCGCTCACCGCTCCTCCGGGAGCGCGATCGAATCGCGCCTGTTCAGAATTGTATCGCCAGGCAATGCATGCGCCTCAGGATGACGGAAATAGACCGGAAAGAGAATGGTGACTGACATCGGCTCGCCACGGAGCTTCGCCGGAATGAAACGGAGCTCCTGGGAGCCCTTCACGGCCGCGGAGTCCAGCGCCGTGTACCCGCTCGACTCCTCGATGCGCGTCGAGTCCGCACGCACCTGCCCGTCGCGGTCGATGTGGAGGCGAAGGGTGACGTTGCCCTGCACCTTTCGCGCGTACAACGCCACAGGGTATCGAAATGGCAGCTCGGTATTCAGCATCCTCGGCACCTCGTCCGGAGCCGGCGCGCCGGCCTGAAACGCTTGTGCTACCCGTTGCGGCGTGTCGCGGTCGACGCAGGCCGGCAGGGAAGCGGCCAGGGCGGTTGCCACGCTCCACGCGGCGATCGAGGGCCAGGGAAGGAACGACATGCGCACAATGTACGCGACCGGCGCCCGCACGCGCTGCGTCCCGACCCTACGCGCGCTTCGCACGGTCGGCGAGCTCGGCGAGTAGCTGAAGCGCCGCCAGTGGCGTGAATGTGTCGACGTTCACCTCGCGCAGCCGTTCCACCACGACGTGCGTCGAAGCGGTCGCGAAGAGGCCGAGCTGCTCGGACGGCGAGAGACCCACCGACGCGCTGCGAGCGTCCGCCCCGGCGAGTGCCGGCACCATGCGGTCTCCCTCCCCTTCCAGAAGGGCGAGGACCTCGCGCGCCCGTGCAATCACGACGGCGGGCAGACCCGCCAAGCGCCCTACCTCGATGCCATACGAACGGTCCGCGCCGCCCGGCTGGAGCCGGTGCAGGAAGAGGATCTGGTCGCCGACCTCGCGGACGCCGACATTATAGTTTCTTACCGATACTAATTCATCCGCCAGCTGCACGAGCTCGTGATAGTGCGTCGCGAAGATGGTCTTGCACCCGATGCGCTCGTGCAGGTGCTCGCTCACCGCCCAGGCGATCGACACGCCGTCGTAGGTGCTGGTGCCTCGTCCGATTTCGTCCAAGAGCACGAGGCTCCGCCTGGTTGCCGCGTGCAGGATCGCGCTGGTCTCCGCCATCTCGACCATGAAGGTCGACTGGCCGTGCACGAGATTGTCGCTGGCCCCGACGCGCGTGAACACACGATCGCAGATGCCGATCGTCGCCGATCCGGCCGGCACGAAGCTGCCCATCTGTGCCATCAGCACGATGAGCCCCACCTGGCGCAGGATGGTGCTCTTGCCGGCCATGTTCGGTCCGGTGAGAATGATGACGCGCCCAGCTTCGTCGAGGTGGATGTCGTTTGGAATGAACTTGTCGCGCGGCATCATCCGCTCCACCACCGGATGCCGCCCTCCGACTATGTCGAGCTGGAAATCGTCGATGAGCGTCGGGCGAACGTATCCTTCCCGGGCCGCCACATCGGCGAAACCGGCTATGGCGTCGAACTCGGCGAGGATGCGGGCCGCGCATTGCACCCGCGTGATCTGTCCTCCCATGGATTCCCGCAACGCGTCGAACAGCGCGCGCTCTCGAGTCTCGATCCGCTCGCTCGCCCCGAGCACCTTCTCTTCATATTCTTTCAGCGCTGGCGTGACGAATCGTTCCGCGCCCGTGAGCGTCTGCCGACGTTGATAGTCGGCGGGTATCAGATCGCGGTTCGCGTTCGTGATCTCGATGTAGTAGCCGAAGACCTTGTTGAATCCGACCTTCAGCGAAGCGATCCCCGTGCGGGCACGCTCGTCGGCCTGGATGGCGGCAATCGCATCCTTCCCACCATCTCGGAGCGCTCGAAGCGCATCGAGCTCCGCATCGACACCGGCGGCAATCGTCGGGTCGTCTCCGAGCTGCAGCGGTGGCCGCTCCACCAGCGCTTCGCCGATCGACGAGGCGAGGTCGGCGCAACTGTCCCACTGCCGCAGGAGACGTGCGATCGCCCCGGCATCGGCTGCACGGCGGGCGGCCTGTTCTACCGCAGGTAATCGTGCGAGAGATGCACCGAGCGCGGCCAACTCACGCGGTGTTGCTCGACCGGCTGACGTCTTGCCTCCGAGGCGCTCGAGGTCGCGCACCCCGTCGAGCGCGCCACGAAGCGCGTCGCGGACCGCCGCGTCACGAACGAATGCGTCCACGGCGTGTAACCGCTCCTCGATCGCCTCTCGCTCGACGAGCGGAGCGAGCAACCATTGTCGCAACAGACGCGCGCCCATCGGTGTCATCGTGCGATCGAGCACGGCCAGCAGCGTCCCGCTCGAATCGCCCCCGCGCAGTGACTCGACGAGCTCCAGGTTGCGCCTCGTCATCTCGTCGAGCGGCATCGCGCTGCCGCGGCGCTCGATCGTGGGACGGGCCAGGTGGGGGACGCCGGCCGGCTGCATCTCCTTCAAATACCGCAACAGCGCACCCGCCGCGCCTGCCGCGGCCCCATCCTCTACCTCGATGCCGAGCCCCTCCAGTCCACGCATCTCGAAATGTCGCGTCAGATCGTCCCGCGCCATCGCCTCGTCGAACTCCCACGCCTCGCGCTCCGTGACGAGGACACCGTCGAGCGCCGCACTGCGCGGAAGCATCGCGCCTCGAGCCAGCAGCAGTTCGCGTGGAGCATATCGCGTCAGCACCGCATCCAGCTCGGCGACCGGCGTTGTGCACAGCCGAAGCTCGCCGGTCGAGACATCGGCCGCGGCGACTCCCGCCAACGGCCGCTCGACACCTTTCGGCGCCACGAGCGCGAGCGCGACGATGAAGTTGTTGCGGGCCCCATCCAGCAGATCGTCGGCAAACGCCACTCCGGGCGATACCGTCTCGACGACCGCGCGTCGCACGATTCCTTTCGCGAGCTTCGGGTCTTCGATCTGCTCACAGATGGCAACCCGATAGCCCTGTTGGACGAGCCGGCGCAGGTATTCCTGCCCCGCTTTCACCGGAACACCGGCAAGCGGCACTTCGGCCGCGCCGCCATTGTTCCGCGACGTGAGGGTCAACCCGAGTACCCGAGCGGCCGTCTCCGCATCCTCGTAGAACATCTCGTAGAAGTCGCCCATTCGAAAGAACAGAATCGCGCTCTGATGGCGCGCCTTGATCTCCCGGTATTGCTGCATCAACGGCGTTGCCGCAGTGCTCACGGCGAACGCCCATTGGCGGAACGGGCTTCCTCGGCCACGAATCCGGTGATACCGCGCCCCTTCAGCGCGGCAACTTCCTTGTTTGCTTCCTGTCTCGTCTGGTAAAAGCCGAGCCGAACGCGGAACGGCTTGCTCGTACCACTCACACGAGCCTTTACGCCGCGCGTCGCCAGCTTGGTCACCAGTCGCTCCGCATCGGCCTGGGTGCTGTACGCAGCGACCTGAATGGTGTATGCGGTCGGTTGCGGAGCGCGTGCGGTCGGTTTCGCCGGTGGACTCTTCTCCCGCGGCGACGTCGGCGCACGTGTTGCCGGTCCGGGCACTGTCGCACTGCGAGCCGAACGCGAGGATGGTGCGATGGCTGGCAAGGTGGCGGGCGGTCGGGCGGCGTGTACCGGGGCGGATGCGGACGCCGTTGCCGGTGCGACCGCGGCCGGGCTGAAGGCATTGGCGGGTGCGCTTTGCACGACGCTCGGTGGGCTCGCCGCCGTCGCTTCCGTACACTGTCTGCTGTAGTAGTCGATCTGATTCCGTAGCTCCACGTCGGCGCTGGTGGCCGCGGTGCGTGCTTCCGTCAGCATCGCACAGCCCGTTTTCTGATCGCGTTGTTCGAATGCGAGACGCGCGGCCCCGAGCGCCGCGATTCCACGTGCAGAGCTTGCCGGATGCTCCCGCACGAACCGCTGCAGATGTTGCAATGCTCCGGCGCGATCCCCACGCGCCTGCTCGAGCTCTGCAATCGAGAGGAGCGCGTCGTCGGCATAGTACGACAGCGGATACTCGACGATCACGCGTCGATAGTCGCGTTCGGCCTCTGCGGCAGTCGGCGCGAGTGCACCGTGCCAATACAGCGCTTCCCCGTACGCGGGTGTCGCCGGGCTGGACGTCTGAAGGATCGAATCCACGAGCGCGCGACCTGCTGCACCGTTGCCCTCGCTCACGAGGCGGCGGGCACGACGAAAGATCGAATCGTTCGCTGGCCGGGGGATCGCTGGCTCAGGCCGAACGCCGCTGTCGGGAGTGGGTACCTGTCCCTCGACAGCAGCCGCGAAGAGAAGAACGGGAGCGAGTAGGGCGAGACGATACATCGAATGATCCGGGAAGGCGGGGGCTCAGGCCGCGCGGTGTGACGGTATGGCGCCACACATGCTGAGCACGAGCGTCGTGAGCATCTGTTCGTCCGAGGAAAGCTTCGTATCCTTGAGTGCAGCGTCGGCCGCGAGCAAGGCCGCCAGCGCGGCGTCAAGCTCGGCCGCTGTCCAACGATCGGTGTTGCGCGTCCACGCAGTTACCGCCTCACCCCATGGCCGCCCAGGGAATGCGCCGCTTTCCTTGAGCAGAACCATGTATTCGTTGAACAGTGCTCGCGCCGCCGTGCCTCGTGCGAGCGCGGCGACACCATACGACAGGGCGAGCATCTGGGTCGTGAGATTCATCACGATCGACACGGCGCTCGTCTTCGGTTGCTGTAGCACGCCCGGAAGGAGCGCCAGTGCTGTCCTGACATCCTTCGCCGCCACCGCGTCCAGCAGCGCACCCAGTGAAGCCCCGCGTCGCACGCCGACCACGTCGGCGACGGCGCGTTCATCGATTGCATCGGTCGTATAGCTCGCCAACTTCTCGAGCTCTACGGCAAGCTGTGCCAGCTCCGGACCGACCGCCTCGAGCAGAAGCGACACCGCGTCTGGGGTGATCGTTCGACCGAGTATGCTGTCGGCGTGAAAGACGACCCATTTTGGCAGCCGATCTCCGGTGAGCGGCGCGAATTCCACCGCGGTGCTGCGGTCCGCGACCGCCCGGTCGATCTTCGCGCCGGACGGTGCCACGAGAATGAGCACGGTGTCGGCGGCTGGCCGCTTGAGGTAGCGGTCGAGCACCCCGCGCGCATCCTTCTTCAATTTGTCGACGTCTCGCACCACGACGACACGTCGCTCCGCCAACATCGGCGGCGTACCCAAGAGCGCGTCGAGCGTCTCCGCATCGAGCTCATTGCCGCGACGCGTCTCGAGATTGAAGTCCCGTGTTGCTGGATCCACCAGCACGGCGACGAGCTCACGCGTCCGCGCGTCCTTCAGGAAGTCATCTTCCCCGAAGAACAAATAGACCGGATCGAACTGCCGCTTCTTCAGTGCGCCGTGGAGCGCCTTTTCGCCGGTGGACGCCATCCAAGAAATATACGGCGCCTCGGCGCCCATTGCGCCGTCGAGGTGTCGGGCGACGCGCTCAGTGTCGGACGACGTCGCTTGCGAGGTGCCAAGGCGCTTGCTGCGCCACGAACACCGCGGGCCAGACCGCCATCCCGGCGGGCATCGAGGCCACCATCGCCGGTGTCGCTAGCGTCGAGGGCTCCGGCTCCGGGAGCGAAGCGACCACCGGTGCGAGGCGAATCGTCGCATCCCCGTGTCCTGCGATCATCGACGTGGCCGCCAGGCCGGCGACGGCGAGCAGCGCTGCGGCAACCGCCGCGTACGTCCCAGCCGATAAAGGACGGGGGTGGATGGCCGCCGCCCCGCAATTCATCCTTCCCACGTCGAGCAGGCGACGCTCTTCCATGAGGCGCGCTTGGAGCCGCTCGGCGAACAATCCCGAGGGCTGGATGGAAGGAAGGTTGTGCGCCAGTAGGAGCGCGCGACGCACGCGTGTGTCCAGCTGCCCACATCGGTCGCACAGCTGACGATGGCGCGCCATTGCGCTCAGCTCGACTCCGCTCAACGTATCGTCGATGTATGCATCGTGCTTGCGACGAAACTCGCGACAGTTCATGAGCGTGGGTTGAGGTGAAAAGACCGGTTGCCGACAGCTTGCGGACAGCTAGGGTACACGCCGGACCAGGACGGGTTCCGCTCACGATGGGCCGACGTGCAATGGGTGATTGGTGAAGCGTCAGCCCTCCCAAAAAAGAAGAACGGGCAACCCGGCTTTTGCCAGGTTGCCCGTCGCGGTTCCGCTTGCTCCGCCCACGCTAGTGGGTCTCGTTTGCCGTCAGTCCACCCAGGGTTCGATGATTTCCGCGAACGCATTCCGCGCGCGGTTCAATCGCGACTTGACCGTGCCCAAATTGCAATCCGTGATTTCCGCGATCTCTTCGTACGACTTCCCCTCCAGCTCGCGCAGGACGAACACCTGGCGGTGATGCTCCGGCAGCTTGGCGACCGTTTCGGCTACCAGTTCCTTGAGGTGCCGCTTCCGGTAAAGATCGTCCGGACGCGCCGTCGTATCCTCGAACTCCAGCGGCCGGTCGTCGTCCCAGTCGCCCTTGATCGTCTGGAAGAGAACAAGCGGATTCCGTGATCGGTTCCGCAGCTCGTTCTTCGCCAGGTTGGAGGCGATGGTATATGCCCAGGTCGAGAATTTCTTCGACCGGTCAAACCGATGCAGGTGGCGGTAGACGCGGATGAAGACCTCTTGAACCAGGTCCTCCGCCTTCTCTCGGTCCCCGATCGTGCGATAGATGAAGTTCAAGAGGCGTGTCTGGTACCGCTCCACGAGTTCCTGGAAGGCGCGCTCCTCTCCCTCCAGAAACGATGTGACGACGTCCGCATCGTCCATCGCGCGAAGCTGTTCGCGGACTGTCGACCCCCGTTGGGCGACCCGCTTCATTGCGACGTCAGCCATTTTCCTACCCCCCGATTGCCTACGTAAGGGTACGCTCAGACGATACAGATCCGATGCATCGCTCCTTGTAACCCTTGCTCTATTCATTGAGCGACCATTGGAAAAGCAGGGTCCATGCCTCGTAGGCGCAGGCTGGCCATGGCTGATAAGTCATTACGTAGCATGGTATTACAAACACACCACTCCACTGTGCTTTAGCGTGGTCAACCGACCAATCGTCCTCTTTTTTCCACATGCCATGAGAATGCCCCCAGGCTGTGTCCACTTTTGACACAGCCTGGGGGCCATTGGATTACCAGCTCAGCTTGGCGAAGACCTCTCCGCTATTTGTAGAGCTCGCTATTACCCGCTCTTGAACCCCGCCACATACATGAGCGAAAGAGCGGTTTTGGCGTCGATGATCTCGCCAGTTCGGATCAGCTCGAGCGCTTCAGAGAGTCGGAAGATGACGATATCGACGAACTCATCCGATTCACGTTGGGCTTCTCCATGGGTGAGGCTGGTCGCCATGAAGACGTGGATCACTTCGTCGGTGAAGCCGGGCGTCGTGGCCATGGTATAGAGGAGTTCTAGCTTCTCGGCCGTACACCCGGTTTCCTCCTTGAGCTCTCGCGCAGCACATGCCGCTGGCGATTCGTCTCCGTCGAGTCGCCCCGCTGGAATCTCGAAGATGTAGCCCCCGGCTGCGTACCGGTATTGGCGCAGCAGCAGCAGCTGCGGATCGTCACCCTGGGGGTCGTTGAGGAACGGGACGATCGCCGCCGCTCCCGGATGCCGCACGATGTCGAACTCCGACACTGATCCGTCCGGAAATCGCACCGTGTCGCGGTCGAGCGCGATGATCTTACCCCTATAGATCTCGGTGCTACCGAGTTGGTCCTTGGGTTTCTCGCCCGGAGTCCGCCGCCGTAGTGCATCCGCCGTGACGACACGCGCCGTCTTCTCGCCCTTCTTCAACTCTTTGCCTCCGTGGACGGCGTGCGCTCGATCGTCTCCGGGCTCACGACGTCAACCGGCATCCCTGTCACTGCACCGACCGGCGCCGCAATTACGCTCGGATCGCCCACGACGACGACCCGGATCTCGTCCGGATGGAGGTGTGCTTGTGCAGCGCGCAGCACGCTCGATGTCGTCACGGCACGCACCCGGGTCCGATACGTGTCGTAGTAATCGTCGGGCAGGTCATAGATCACCAAGTTGGCCAGCGCAGCGGCGATCGCGGCAGTGGTCTCATACCGGATGGGAAACACGCCATCCAGGTAGCTGGTCGCCAACGTCAGCTCGTCTGCACCGATCTCGGCGCCGCGCATTCGGTCGATCTCTGCGAGGATCTCCCGCACCGCGACTCCTGTGACGTCACTCTTCACTGCAGTGTGCACGACGAACGGACCGGCACCTCGGCGCCAGTCGTACGACGAGAACGCGCCATACGTGTAGCCATGTGCTTCACGGAGATTGAGATTGATGCGCGACGAGAACAGGCCGCCGAGCACGGCGTTCATCACCACGACGTCGAAGTATTCCGGGGTGTTGCGCACCAGTCCGCGATGGCCGACGCGCAGCTCCGATTGCGGAGCATCGGCTTTGGCGACCACGCGAACCAATTGTCCCGCCTGTGCGCGGTCCACATCCGCTGTTACGGGCGATGGTCGGGCGCCATGCCAGTCGCCGAACAGCTGCTCAGTCATTGCGGTCGCCTGCTCCGTCGTCACGTCGCCCGCAAAGATCAGCGTTGTTCCGGCTGGTCGGTATCGGGCGTCGTAGAACGCGCGGACGTCGGCGCGCGTCAGCGCACGCACGCTCGTGGCATCGCCTTCCGCCGGGACAGCGTATCGCGCCGACGTTGCGTAGAGTGCGCGAGCAAAGTGTTCGTCGGCAAGGCCCCGCGGCTCAGTGCGCTGTTGCAG
Organism: Gemmatimonadaceae bacterium; assembly: GCA_036488775.1. GTDB lineage: Bacteria > Gemmatimonadota > Gemmatimonadetes > Gemmatimonadales > Gemmatimonadaceae > AG11. The sequence goes on from DASXHF010000251.1 coordinate 18,049, forward strand.
GAGCTCGGCAAGCCGTTCGTCCTTGAGACGCGCGACTTCCCGCTCCGGAAAATCCGGTGCGCGCAGGAGATCGCGCACCATCGCCAACGCTTCCGGGAGACGCGCCGAAAGTGCCGTGAGCGACACAGCCGTGATATCCCAGTCCGCGCGGGACTCCACCGAAGCACCGATCCGCTCGAACCGCTCGGCCAGCGCCGCCCCGTCGACCCCCGCCGCTCCTTCGGGAAGGAGTCGCGCGGTGAGCGCAGCGACCCCCTCCTTGCCCGGCGACTCGCCCTCCGCTCCAGCGTCGACGACGGCGATTACCGTAGCGATCGGAAGCTTGGTCACCGGCGCCACGATCAGCTGCAGCCCGTTGGCGAGTGTACGTCGTTCGAAATGCGGAAAGTGATAGCTTCGCGGAGCCGTGGGACGTGGGCGGGGGGCGGCGGCGTGGGAGGGTGCCCTCGTCGATGTGCTCATGGCACCTCCGCCATTGCCAGATCGCTCTGCGTCGGCTCCGTGTCCGCATCGCGCGGTACGTAGAGTAGACTCGCTCGATTGTCCCGACCGAGTCGCTCGCGAATCACGGCGTTCACTTGCTCCGTCGTTACAGCGCGGTAGCGCGAGGCTTGCTGGTTCAGCAGCTGCGGATCACCGAAATAGGTTGCGAACATCGAGAGGCGATCCGCACGCTCTCCGGCCGATTGGAGCGCCGCCACCAGCTCGGTCTCGATGAGCGTCACCGCCCGCGCAACCTCCGCCTCCGTCACGCCGGCGCGATGCATCAAGTCGACCTCGGCATGAACCGCGCGCTCGAGCGTCCCGACGCTCGTCTCCGGCCGCGCCGTAACGTCGACCACGAGCAGGTCGCTGCCCTTCGACAGATCGTATGTGAACGCCTGTGCCTCGGCTGCCACCTGCTGCTCACGCACGAGCGCGCGATGGAGGCGGCTACCCCGGCGCATGCCGAGAATCGCGCCCGCCACGCTCGCCGCATAGTACGCGTCGCTGCCAAAGACGGGTGATCGAAATGCGAGGAAGAGTCGCGGCAGCATCACGTCATCCGCGACGACCTCGCGCAGTGGGCCGCCGAAGGTAGGCGGCACTGTCATATCGGGAAGCGGCGGCTTCGCTGCGCCACGTGGAATGGGGCCGAAGTGTCGCTCCACCATGCGCCGCGCGTCACCGGCATCGAAGTCGCCGGCGACCGTGAGCACCGCATTGTCGGGGGTGTAGTAGGTCTGGAAGAAATGTGCGATGTCATCGAGACTCGCCGCATCCAGGTCGGCCATCGAGCCGATCAGCGAATGGTGAAACGGATGATCGATCGGGAATGCCAGCGCGGGGAGTCGTTCCCACCATGTGCCGTACGGTTGGTTGTCCATCGACCAGCGCCGCTCGTTCTGCACGACATCGCGCTGGGTGTCGAGCTTCTGTTGCGTCATCGCGGGCAGAAGGTAGCCCATGCGGTTGGCCTCGAGCCACAACGCGAGCTCGAGTTGGTTCGACGGAACTGTCTCGAAGTAATTCGTTCGGTCGAGCCACGTCGACCCATTGAGCGTCCCGCCAGCTCGTTGGACGAGCTCGAAGTGCTCGTTCGCTCCCACGTCGGCCGAGCCTTGGAAGAGCATGTGCTCGAACAGGTGCGCGAACCCAGTCCGGCCCGCGCGCTCGTTCGCGGAGCCAACGTGATACCAGAGGTTCACGGCGACGAGTGGTGCCGTATGATCCTCGGAGAGGACGACGGTCAGGCCGTTGGGCAGCGTGAGCGTCTCGATCGGAATCTGCATGCTGGAAAGTTGCACCCGCGGAAGCACCCCTGGGAACCCGCAACAGCGCCCTCGTCTCCATCAAATGCCGTGCGAAGCATTTCATACTTGGCGTCACTCGGTGCCGAGCTCGTACGAATGCGAGCATGCAGGGCGCCATCTCCACATCTGCGCCGCGCAGCCGCCGAGGCCGTCATTAAGAGACGGATTGCTACTATAAGCTGTCGCTCTACCGGCTACTCCTTTCGAAGAGGAAGGCCAGCGGGGCTTTCACTGATTCACTCAGGGCGTATTTCCATCGCTCGGTTGGGCTGGCGGCGATTGGACTCGTGGGAGTGGGAGACGCGTAGGGCTCGAGGCCGTGCCGGCGGGCGAGGATGGTGAGGCGTAACATGTGGAAGGGGTCGCTCACCAGTAGCACGTCACGGCGCGACCGACGGCTCATCAAGGCCGCCACCCCTTCCATGGATTCGCTCGTCGTACGCCCTTCGGTTTCGAGAAGGATCGCCGACGCCGGCACCCCACGCTGCACGGCATATCGCTGACTCACTGCTGCTTCGCTGGTCGTGTCGCCCCGTCCCGTGCCTCCCGTGACGATCATCAGTGGGGCGAGCTTTCGGCGCCAGAGGTCGATGGCGTGATCCAGTCGTGCGCGCAGCACTGGGGAGGGTCGCCCCACATACTGTGCTGCGCCGAGCACGACGATCGCCGACGCCGGCCGAGCTTGGTCGTGTCGCTCCCAGGCAAGCACGGCGATCAGCGAGGCTGCCCACGTCGCCAGCAACACCGCAAGCCCGGTCAAGACCAGGCGCATGAACGGCAGGCGTGAGGGACGCATCTCGTGCAAGCTACTTGGCGATCACGCGGACGCGAAAGACATCCTGTATCATGCGACGAGGCCGAGTAGCGCGAGCCAGAAAACGTCGAAGCTGGAACGTACGTCTTCGGTCCCCCCTGCTCTGCCGATCACCAAGCCGTCGATGAACGTCATGCTCGCGGCACCGAGCAGAGCGGTCCCGATGCGCGGCCTGAGCCCGAGCTTCTCGAATATGAGCTGCACCGTTCGTGTCGCTGCGCTACGTCGGCGTCGCAGTACCGCCTCGGCTGCGTTCCGAAGTCCGGCGTCATGGCTCGTGCCGAGATCGAGCAAGACCCGCAGTTCGCCGCGCGCCAGCTCACCATCGACCCACGTCCACAAGGCCCCGATCGCTCGGCTCCCCTCGGCCCGTTCCAGCGCTACGCGCTCACGAGCGATCGTGCGAGTGGCGAGCTCCTCCAGCACTTCCGAGAGCAGCTGGGTGCGATCGACGAAGTGGTAGTGCAGGAGCGCCTTGCTCACTTCGCCTGTTGTTGCGATCGCGGACATGCTCGCGCCCACGAGGCCTTCTTGCACCAGACAGCGGATTGCCGCGTCGAGTATATGTGCCCGCGTCGTGGCGCCGGCCCGGATGCTCTGCGTGGAGGATGGCTCAGTCACATCTGGGCAATCTTCGATTGCCATCGGTCGTGTCAGCTCTCGGCGTCGCCAGGGCGTTCGAACACGAGCGTCAGCCGATGGTCATCCTGCGACATCATCGCGGGTCGCCATCCGCTTCGACTCCGCTCGTTCAAAAGATCGGTCAGCGCGTCCTCGTCGTCCCGGGCGTGTCGCGAGAGGCGGAGCATCACCGCTTGGTATTCTTTCATGCGCGCGAAGTTAGTAGCTTCCGGCCCATGGACACCACCCCCGCGTTCCCTACGCTTCGCGTCGTGTCGCATCCGCTGGTACAGCACAAGTTGTCCCTGCTCCGCGACCGCGCCACGCCGACCAAGATCTTCAAAGAGCTCGTCGATGAGATTGCGACGTTGATCGCGTACGAGGCGACGAGCGAGCTGTCGTTGGAGGAGGCGCCCGTCGAGACCCCGCTCGAGCGGACGCAAGGCAAGCGGGTGAGCGGAAAGAAGTTGACGCTCGTCCCGATCCTCCGGGCTGGGTTGGGCATGGTCGAAGGGGTCGCCCGTCTCGTGCCCGCGGCGCGGGTGGGGCACATCGGGCTGTACCGCGATCACGATACCCTCGAGCCGGTCGACTACTATTTTAAGGTGCCGGGCGACGCCGGAGAGCGAGATTTCTTTCTGCTCGATCCCATGTTGGCGACGGGAGGAAGTGCTGCAGCTGCAGTTGCGTCGCTCAAGCGGGCCGGTGCGACTCGCATTCGCTTTCTCTGCCTCGTTGCAGCGCCGGAAGGTGTACGGCGGCTCGCGACCGCCCACCCTGATGTGCTCGTCTACTGCGCGTCTCTCGACCGCGAGCTCAACGCACAGGGGTACATCCTGCCTGGTCTCGGTGACGCGGGCGATCGATTGTTCGGAACACGCTGAGCGACACCCTGAGTGGCGCGCGCAACATGCCGGGCTGCCGCCAGCATGGCCTCGTGCTGGCGTCTACTGAGCCCGGTCGCGTCGTACCGGAGGGCCTTTCTCTACCCGAACCACTCCCTCGGGCAGTCTCGCTGCTGGCGTGCGGCGTCGACCACCCAGTGCTGCGTAGCCGGATCACTGACCTCCGATCCAACACGGTTGAACCACTGAGCTGATTGGCGCACGTCGCCGACCCGGCGCCAGAGCTCGCCCACGAGATAGGTGAGCACCGCGCGCTCCTCTCGCGCCACGCCGTCGAAGCTCGCGAGCGCTTCTTCGAACTTCCACGCCGCCTTCCGGCGGAAATAGCGCTCGGCTTCCGTGTCGGCTTCGTCGACACAGCACCAGGCCGCCCGGAGAAGCAGGTCGGCCACGTGACGCACGTCAAGCCCCTGCCACTCGGCGACCTTGCCAGCGGCCTCGTACTTCTCCGAGCCGGAGATCGCCGTCGTCGAGAGCTGCGGCGCGAGCTCGTTCCAGACGTGCTCCCGCAGCCCCGGCGTTACCTCGGCATCCTCGGTGAAATCCCGCTCCGCGCCCGAGTAGCCACACCGACTGCACATATGGATCAGATACGGCAACGGCTGCGTTCCAGCGGCGCGCTCGTGAAAGTCCGTGCGCTTGCCGCCGAACGAGTTCGTCGAGATGACTTGCTGGGACTTGAACCGCGTGTCGCAGATTGGGCAGCGCAGCTCGATCTGTTGCAGCGTCGTCATGGCGAGTCTCCTACTCCTTCTCTGGCCTCACGTCGTGGAGCAACAAGGGAAAAAACCGTGCCAGTCCCCAGATAGAGTGCCCGATCGTCGCATGCGGTACCGTCGTACTTCCGTTGAGGCGTGACGATGTCCATGGGTCACTGACAGCGTCGACATTTTTCGGTCGCGAGTCGATCTCTCTTGTTCGCCTCGCCAGTCGCCACTATCATTCCGCGTCCAAACGCGCCCGCTCTCGGCGTTCCGTCTGCGCGACGGCCGCCGCGTTGCCCTCCCCGCAGGTCGCTTTCCCGGTCGAATGCTGATCAACCTGCTGCCCGACTTTTTCGCCGTTCTCAATAGCACCGACCGCGTCGCCGCCTACCAGCGCTACTACACCGCCCACCGCCGCCTGCTCGAGCCCTACTGGCACAACTACGTCGTCGATCCCGATGGTCCGCACTTCGCCGACGTCGTGCGCTCCGCCGCCCTCGCCGACCGAGCTGACTTGCGCGAGATGCTCGAGCGCACGGACGTCGTCGCGCTTGCCCGAAGCACCGAGCAGCGTTGCGCCCAGCTGCTCGAGCAGGACGTCGACGTCGACGTCGTTCTGATGGTGGGCGTGGGGGCGGCGAATGCCGGCGAGATGGTCATCGACGGGCGAGGCACCGCTTTCGCCTGTCTCGAGCACTTCACCTCGGTCGCGAACCCCGACACGCAAGGCCTCGGGTTGGATCCGGAGCTGCTCCCGCTGTGGCTGGCGCACGAGATCGCACATGCGATCCGCTATACGTCGCCGACGAGTCGGAGCGAGCTGCGGGAGTTGGTCGAGGACGCTGGCGGCTATTACTCCTATTGGGAGACCGGCCGCAAGGCATCGCTGCGCGAGCTCCTCGTCAACGAAGGGCTCGCGGTCCATGCGGCACAGGTGATCAGTCCAGGGCATGCAGCGTGGGAGTATTTCGGGTTTGGGCGACGCCAATATGCGCGCGTGCGTGAGCTCGAAGCTGTCATCGCTCGCGCCGTTATGGAGGACCTAGATCGTGCGGGACTGGGCCTTCGCTTGCGATACCTGTCCGGAGGTATGAGCGACGAAGCACGCACGGTCGATCGTTACGTGCTCCCCGAGCGAAGTGGCTACTTCCTCGGTGCTCGGATGGTCGAGGCAGCGATCAACGAGCGCGGCATGGCGTGGGCCGTGCGCGCAAGCGCCGGTGAGCTGGCCCAGCTTGCGCGCGCCGCCGCTGCGACGGCGTGAGCATCCCGTCGTTCCTCACTTCCCCACGCAAAATCGGCGGAACACGGCGTCCAGGATGTCTTCCACACCGACCGCCCCGATGAGCTCTCCGAGTGCGTCGGCAGCGGCCCGCACGTGTATCACCGCCACAGTGGCTGGGAGAGCGTCTGTGCGCCACGCAGCCACGAAGGCGCCCAGCTCCTCCTCGGCGCGCGCCACGGCCGCCTGATGTCGGGCACGCGTCAGAACGGGCGCGTCTTGCTGTAATGCGCCGTGCGCCGCCGCCAATCGCTGTTCGATCAAGCCGAGCAACTCACGGACCCCGATCCCGGTGTGGGCGCTGACAGCCACGTCAACACCTGCTTCGTATCCAGATGATACTAAATCGGTCTTGGTCGCTACGGTGACCACCGGCGCCTTTGTCGTCAGATGCAGCGCATGGTGGACGTCGCGCCGGGTGCGTGGGGTGTCGCCACAGGCGAGCACCACCGCCGCCTGGGCGAGATACCGCTCCGACGCCGCGATCCCGAGTCGTTCGACCTCGTCCGTCGTCTCCCGGAGTCCGGCGGTGTCGACCAGGCGAAGCGGATAGCCTGGCAGGTCAAGTACGGCCTCGATGGCGTCCCGTGTCGTCCCCGGCACGGCCGTGACGATCGCGCGCGCCTCGCCGAGGAGCGCATTGAACAGCGATGATTTCCCAACGTTTGGTGCACCGGCGAGCACGACCAGCGCACCATCGTGCACGAGAGCGCCTTGGTCGCCGGTCGCCAGAAGTGCGGCCGCGGCGGCGTGTAGTCGCTCGGCCGCGTTCTCGATGCGCTCGCGCGGCACCGGCCCGTCGTCCTCCTCGGGGAAGTCGATGTCGAAAGCCAGGAGTGCCTCGAGTTCGAGCACTTGCTCGCGGAGTGCCTGCACCCGCTGCGACAATCCGCCGTCAAGTTGGCGCAGCGCAGCACGGTAGGCCGCTGAGCTCCGCGCGTCGATGAGGTCCCCAACGGCTTCCGCCTGTAGAAGATCCAGCTTGCCGTTCAGAAGGGCGCGGCGGGTGAACTCTCCGGGAGTCGCTTCGCGCGCCCCAGCGCGGATCGCCCTCGCGACGACTGCCGTCGGTGCCACCATGCCACCGTGGGTACTGATCTCGAGCACGTCCTCGCCGGTGAAGGAGCGTGGGGCCACGTAGAGCGTGGCGATCACGTCGTCGATCACCTCCCCGCGTTCGTCGCGCACGACGCATCGAGTGGCGTGCCGAGGCTCGATCGGAGCCGGGTCGAGCAGCTCGCGGCTGAGGGCCGGCACCTGCGGTCCGCTGAGTCGCACGACCGCCAGCGCACCACGCCCTGCAGCTGTTCCGACAGCGACGATGGTTCCGGTATCGATGATCGTGCTACCGGCTGCCACGCTGCGGCTCGGAGGTTGACTCACGTTCGCGCGTCGAGCCCCAGGGTGAGCGATTCCCCCGGCTCGATCACGTGCACGTGTTCACGTGCGTCATGCCCCTCGAGCCGCGCTCGCAATCGATTGATTCCATCGTGCGCCGTCGCGGTGAGGTGGCGAAAGGTACCCCAGTGATACGGCATCATGGCGCGTGCACGCAGCGTCTTGAAGAGCGCGAGTGCGTCATCAGCGGTGAGATGACCCCGACGGAAGCCGGGCTTCCACGGCGGCGCGTATCCGATAGGTAGCAGTGCGAGATCCAGTTCGCGCTGCCGTGACCAGAGGACTCGTTCCACGAGACCGTGGGTGGTCGGCGTCAGCGCCGTGTCTCCCGCGAAGAACACGCTCTCGGTCGTCGTCTCCAGCAGGTACATATTTGCCGCGCCTCGCCACCGGTCAAATCCATATCGGCTGCCCTGATGCGTTGCCCGCCCGGCGTAGATGCGCAATCGTCCCGTACCTACTGTCGCACATTCTCCTGCGTCGAGCGGTACCGCATGTGGATAGCCCTTTCGCGCGAGCCAGCGTGCCACCGGCGGTGGTGCGTACAGCGGGATGTCTTGCGGCAGGCGGCGAAGCGACTTGAAGGAAAGGTGGTCAGCGTGCGCGTGGGTCAGCAGCAACGCATCGAGTGCTGGCAAGGCATCCAGGTCGACGCCGGGCGGGCTGACGCGGGGAAGGAAACGCCCAAGCCTGGATTCGAAGTTCGGATCGGTCAGGACGCGTACGCCGGCAAGCTCCAGCAAGAGCGTCGCGTGGCCGATATAGGTGATCCGCATCGTCGGCACCGTCTCCTTGCGTGCGAGGCCCGCACGGCTGCTCTCTTAGCGCCGTGCCCGCGCGGTGATGCAGCCTGCGGCTAGGAGCGCCGCCTCACCGCAGGGCTAGGCCCACTCACTGAGGGTACGAGGGTCGACCCACTCTTCATTCGTTCGCGCGCCAACAACCACTGCTGTGGTAACGCAGCAATGTTTTGAACGGCGTAATAGAGGTTCAATCCTGAGGCGAGATTGAGGAAGAAGACCGTGAACATGACGGGCATCATGTAGCTCATCATCTTCGCCTGTGGATTCGGCGGTGATCCCCGAAGCCCGATCCAGGACATGACGAACATGGAAGCGCCCATGAGCAACGGCGTGATCAAAAACGGATCCCGCAGCGAGATGTCGGGCAGCCAGAGGAAGGACACACCACGAAACTCGATGGTGTTCTGGAACACGAAGTAGAGCGCGAACAGAATGGGCATGGGCAGCAACATCGGCAGGCAGCCCATCAACGGGCTGAGCGGGCTCATTCCGTGATCCTTGTACACCCTCATGATCGCCTCCTGCTGTCGGCGGGGATCGTCGCCGTACTTCTTCTGGATTGCTTGTAGCTCGGGTTGAAGCCGCTGCATCTTCATGCTCGTCCGCATGGCGCTTTGGTTGAGCGGCCAGAGTGCCAGGCGAATGAGGACACCGAAGAGGACGAGCACCCACCCGTAATTGAGCTGCGTCGTGTGCTTCATCCAGAGAAGCGCCTTCATGACGATGGTGGCGAACGGTTGGACGACGCCCTGTAGCCATCCACCGTATGGATTGACCTGGTCGAGGTCGCTCCCGAGCCGGCGCAGCCGCTCAAAATCCTGCGGACCGGCATAAACGTCGAACGCCACGTTCCCGTCCGGTGCAATGGGCAGGGCGACAGTGTTGCGTGCCTCCGCGGCGATTTTTCCGCGACGCGGGGCCCCTTGTAGCTGGAGTTGAGAGAACGGTCGCCCTTGGTCAGCCCGGTAGGCGACGAGGAAGTACTTGTTCCTGGTTGCTGCCCAGTTCAACGGCCCCGGCTCTGTTCGCACTTCGGCGCTGTCAAGCTTCGCGAACGCGACGCTCTTCACATCGCCCCGACTCGGCCGGTAGCTCACGGCGAGATGGCCGATGTCGTCGAGTGTGTCCGGCTCGTTCGAATAGAGTGCTCGCGGGAGACCCACGAGCAGTGCGCTGCCTTGAGGGGCACCCGTCACGTTGCCGGTGATTCGTACGAGAAAACTGTCCGGGACGAACGTATAGGTCAGCTGCAGGGGATGTCCCAGGACATCGGTCGTGAAGCGCAGCGAATCCGTCGCGCCGTGCGACCGGGCACCGTGGAAGGCAATGCTATCGAGCGCTATCGTGTCGCCCCCCAGGGCGAGGCGAAATTGCCAAAGGGAGCTCCCCGGTGAAACCAATTGTACCGGCTGCCCCTTTCTGCCGGGCCGGCGGGATGGATAGCTGTCCAGCACCACGGAGACTGGACTGGCACCACGCGATGAGAACGCGTAGGTGGAGCGAGCGGTCGCGATGGCGGTCGTCTCGGCGGCCGCGGGCGAAATTGGTATCAGTGCGCTACTATTTCTGCCCGATTGTCCTCGAGCCGCCGCCGACAAGCCAGAAACTGGCGCGGTTATGCTGGAGTCGGAGCGCGCAGCGGTGAGCGCCGTGTCCGTGCGCGTTCGAGACGATGGCGCCTTGTTCGCACCTGGAAAGAGCAGCGGGGTGGCGACGATGACGATCGCCGTCAGAACGAATGCGAGAAGGAGGCGCTTGTCCATATTTATCGATGAGCCGAGCGTGCGTGACCGCGCTCAGGGCACGGGATCGTAGCCGCCGGGCCGGAATGGATGGCACCGCCCGATGCGGCGGAGTGCGAGCCAGCTACCGCGCCATGCGCCGTGACGCTCGAGCGCCTCGATGGCATAGGCGGAACAGCTGGGATAATAACGGCACGCAGCGGGAAGTAGGGGACCAAGCGCGACTTGATACCCACGGACGAGCATGACCATGAGCTGTCGCATCATGCTCTGGGGCTCGACGTGCTTGGACCGGCGGTGAGATCGCCAGGCTCGACGGTGACCGTGGCCCGCCACCGCAGGAGTTCCGTACGTGCGCGCGTCACGTCCGCAGTCAATGCCTCAAAAGAGGCATCGTACGCGTTGGGTCGAGCTCGGAATACGACGTTGGCCGCGAGGTCGATCGGAAGAATCCACACCCGTGCGAGCTCTCGGAGGCGGCGCTTCAAGCGATTGCGCGCTACGGCCGATTGCTTGTACCGAGGCACGACGAGCCCAATGCGGGTTCGCGTTCCAGCCGAACGCGCGCGAGGGGAAGCAGCCGTCCGGACGTCGAGGTACACGGACCGGATGCGCTTCCCCTCGCGCGCGATGTGCTGCAACTCTACACCCCGCGTGATTCGCGCGTATCGCGGAAAGCGGAGTTGTACCCGAGGCGTGTTAGGCGCTTGCGTACTTGTCCGGGAGGCGGACGGTCAACTGCTTCCGTCCCTTCTTCCGCCGACGAGCCAGTGTTGCGCGACCCCACTTCGTTTCCATGCGCGCACGAAATCCGTGCGTTTTGAGCCGTCGCGTGTTGCGCGGACGGTACGTTGGCTTCCCCATAGCTACCCCACGGTGCGGTCTGATCGAAACTGCGGTACAGACGGGTAAACGTAGCTGACACAGGGAGATAGGTCAAGCCATGTGAACCAGACGGTGTCAGTTGACCAGCGTACTGGAGCCAAGCCGCAACGCAGAGGTTGTGCGGTTCGGTTTGCTTTTTCCACACGGGCGAAATAGCTTCGCTCCCCCTCTCTGGAGTTTTCCACATCCCGCATGACGCTCTCGGCGACTGAAGTCTGGACACGCCTCCTTGACCGAGCACGCCTCGAGCTCCCGGAACAGACGTTTCGGACTTGGCTAGAGCCCACGGAGCCTCTAGCTCTTGAGGGCGACACGATCATCGTCGGCTCTCCAGATCAGTTCGCTGCGGATTGGAACGAGTCGAAGCATGCTGAGCTTCTCACCAGTCTTGCACCGATCGCGCTCGGTCACCCGCTTTCCGTTGTGTTTCGAGTCCATGAAGAGCGTCGGACGCGGAACCAGATGGATCTGTTCGTCGCGCCGCCAGCTACGCAATTAGCGACAGAAAGGCGCCAGAAACACGGCGGCATCAACGCACAACTCAGTGAACGTTACACGTTCGACCACTTTGTGATCGGCAAATCGAACGAGCTCGCGGCGGCGGCGGCCCATGCCGTTGCCCAGGCACCCGGCAAGGTGTATAACCCGCTCTTCCTCTACGGCGATACTGGACTCGGCAAAACCCATCTCATGCAAGCCGTCGCGCACGACGTGCTTCATCGGCATCCCGAGACACGCATCACGTTCATCGGGACCGAGCAATTCACTAACGAGATGATCGGATCCATTCAGACGCGAACAACTCAGGATTTTCGGCGGCGGTACCGCGAGACGGATCTCCTTCTGGTCGACGATGTCCACTTTCTCAAGGGAAAGGAGGCAACTCAGGAGGAGTTCTTCCACACATTCAACGCACTATATGAGGCTGGCCGCCAGATCATCCTTACGAGCGACCGACCCCCGTCCGAGATTCCTGGACTGGAAGCCCGCCTCGTCAGTCGATTCCAGTGGGGGATGGTCGCCGATATTGAATTGCCAGATCTGGAACATCGGATCGCCATTCTGCGCAACAAGGCACTCATCGATCACCTGGAGATGACCATTCCAGAGGAGGTGATCCGTTTCATTGCAGAGCATGTCCGCTCGAGTGTCCGCGAGCTCGAAGGCTCAATCATCAAGCTGTTGGCGTACGCGTCGCTCAAACATCGAGAGATCACCGTCGAGGTCGCCCGCGAGGCTCTTCGCGACAAGCTCCGTCCTGGAGAGTCCGGTGCCGGTGGGTCGGCCGGTCTCAATCCGGATACCATTCAGGTGGCGGTTGCTAGAGAGTGGGGTGTGACTCCCGAAGGGCTTCGGTCGAAGACGCGTACGAAGGCTCTGACCACACCACGTCATGTCGCGATGTACCTAATGCGCGAACTTCTCGCTCTCCAGCTCGTCGAGATCGGCGCAGCATTTGGTGGCCGTGACCATTCGACTGTCATCCATAGCCTCGAACGAGTAGCACACGTACTGCGCGAGGAGCCTTCCTTTGCGCAACGAGTCGGTAAGCTGCGCAGCTTACTCGAAGGCCTTGCCGAGTAGGTTGGATATAGCAGCTTTCTCCACAGCCTTGGCCTGTACCGGCTATTTTTATCCCCTTTCATCCACACTTAGCGGCCAGTCGAAGCGCTTCGTAGTCCTATTCTCAGTGGATATCTCGTTTTCTCCACAGGAAATCGACAAGCCGGTTTCTATCTCAAGTGGCTGTTAAAGCAGAAGTTACATAGTATTCCACATCGTCAACCACCCCTACTTCTGCTACTGGGATTTTCTTTGAATACCTCCGAAGTAGAACAGGAGCCTACCCCGGTAATGCACAACCTCGCCACACAGGAGCGATGATGCGGTTCACGATTTCCCGGGAGAAGCTGCAGGAGGGGTTAGCCGCAGTGGCAGCGAGTATTCCCGCCAAGACCACGCTTCCGGTATTGGCGAATATTCTCGTCGAGACAACCGAGAAGGGAATCCGCCTTTCGGGGACCGATCTCGATATCGCAGTGAGCACTGAGGTCTCGGCCGACGTTGAGACTCCGGGAGCCATTACGATTCCAGCCAAGAAGCTCAGTGAGATCGCGCGCGAGCTGCCGCCGTCACCGGTCAAGATCGCAGCAGCCGGTGAGCAACGTATCACCCTCGACTGTGGGCGGTCGCATTTCAAGATCCTTGGGCTGCCGCGGGATGAGTTTCCTAGCTTCCCCACCGTACGGTTCGGCGAAAGCTGGCGTATTCGATCAGGGGATCTTCAGAAGCTCATCTCGCACACCGCCTTTGCGGTGAGCACCGAGGAAAGTCGTCCCATTCTGAATGGGGTCCTCTGGGAGTTGAAGCCAGAGACGATGCGTATGGTTGCCACAAATGGCCATCGTCTGGCGAAGATGGACGTTCCGATCAAATCAGCCGGTGCACCAGCGGCGGATCTCATCATTCCGCCGAAGGCCCTGGAGCAAGTGCGGCGACTCTTCCCTGCTGATGAAGAGCTCGAAATCGCGCGCGGTGAAAATCACCTAGGGTTTCGGTCTCCCTTCACAGCTGTCTTTACGCGCCTGATCGAAGGACCGTATCCCAACTACGATCAGGTCATCCCGAAAGACAACGATCGGATTGCCATTGCCGACAAAGTGGCGCTCACCAGCGCACTGAAGCGCATGTCGGTCATCGCCTCAGATCAGACTCATCGGATCAGGTTGTCGTTCAATGCCGGTATGCTCCGGTTCAGCGTACAAACTCCCGACCTCGGTGAGGCCACCGATGAGCTGACCGTCCGCTTTACAGGTGACCAGCTCGACATTGGCTTTAATGCGAGCTACCTGCTTGAGATCCTACGCTACATCCCGACGGACGAAGTAAGGCTGACCTTCAAGGCACCCGAACGCGCAGCAACAGTGGAGCCAGAGGGGTGGGACGATCCTGCGAGGTATCTCTGCCTCGTGATGCCGCTACGACTCGTCGACTGATCGGCAACCCCCGGCAACTTGATTACGCTGCACCGCACGAGGGTGGTCCATCCTGTGCGATCTTAGTGCTGCCTCTCCCGTTCGAGGTGAGTCGATGAATGCATTGCAAACGCTTGCGCAGGCGACCGGTGTCGCCTACGCGGCGGGACTCAACCTCTACGCGACCGTGGGGGTCATCGGGCTTGCCTCGCGCTTTGGCTGGATCGGGCCATTACCTGGCAGCCTGGCAGGACTGAGTTCCGGATGGGTGATCATCACGGCGCTTGCACTCATGATGATCGAACTCATTGCATCGTTTCTACCGGCCGTCGCCTCGGCGTGGGATACGCTTCATTCCCTAATCCGGCCACCCGCGGCTGCTGCCCTAGCCGCTGCTGCCGCATGGCACGGTGATCCGGCGTTCGTCCTCGTGGCTGCACTTCTTGGCGGGGGAGTGGCCGTCACGACGCACACGACGAAGCTCGGTCTACGTTACGCGGTCGACGTCTCGCCGGAGCCGATCAGTAATGGCGTGATGAGTGCTGCCGAGCTGGGTCTCGTCGCGGCGATCTCTCTACTCATCTGGCAGCACCCATTTCTAACGCTCGCGCTTGCACTGGTTCTTCTCATCCTGCTGATGGCGCTTGTGCGATTAATCTGGCGCACGCTTCGACAGGTATTCGCGGGACGCTGGGTGCCCCGCCACGGATTCCTGCAAGATGCTCGAACGAGCGACCGCCTCGGTCGGCGCGAAGACGACTGATCGCCATGGGACGGGAGCCACTCTAATTACTGTATTAGTAGCTAATAAAGTATAATTAGCCGCTACCC
>DASXHF010000258.1:0-19162 GCA_036488775.1 Gemmatimonadaceae bacterium
CGCGCGCGAGTTCAGCACGTTCACCGCGACGAGCACGACGCCGACGATCTTCGAGAACTCGACGATCCGATCCCACACCGCATCCTGATAGTTGGACGTCGTCCAGCCGAAGAGCGCCCACCCCAACAGCGCGACCGTCCAGGCGAGCGTCGCCGGAAAGCGCCACGGCCGGCGCTCCATCGGCAGGGTGATGAGCGCGACGCTCATCGCGGCTGTGCCGGTGCCGACCGGGACGCGATACGTGGTGATGGCGAAGACGTAGACGATGAACGCGAGGTACGCCGGCGTCCACGCGATCCCCGCGAAGAGCCCGGCGTCATCCGACCGCGCGGGAGTCGCCCGCGTCCTGGCCGGAACGGCCATGCGCCGCTGGATCGGGACGGCGCTCATGCGGCCCTCGCGAGCAGCGCGTCGTACATGGACTCGAGCGACTGGACGACGGCACCGGCGCGATACGTCGCCCAGGCGCGGTCGCGGGCCGCGCCACCAAACGACTCTCGCAGCGTGGAGTCGTCGACGAGACGCTGCAGCGCCGCGGTCAATGCGTCCGCGCGTTCCGCCGGAACGAGCAGGCCGGTCACGCCGTCGACCACTGCGTCGACGCTGCCGCCGACGGCCGTCGCAACGGCCGGCACACCAGCCGCCATGGCCTCGATGAGCGTGTTGGGGAACCCCTCGCTTAGTGAGACGAGCGCGGAGACGTCGAATGCGCGATGGTGATTCCCGCCCGAGCGCAGCTCGCCGACGAAGGCGACTGCGTGCTCGATGCCGAGCGCCCTCACCTGAGCCGTCAACGCGTCGCGGCACTCGCCGTCGCCGATGAGGACGAGGTGCACCGCGCGGTTCCGGCGCCGCAGCTCGGCGAATGCCTCGACGAGGAGCGCGTGGTTCTTCACCGGCACGAGCCGCGCGACGCAGCCGACCACCGCCGCGCCGGCGGGGACCCCCCACTCCCGTCGCAGGCGCGCGCGCTCGTCCTCGGGAAGCGGCGTGAACGCCTCCTCATCCACGAAGTTCGTCACCGTCCACACCCGCGCCTCCGGCACTCCCTCGACCTCGCGAACCGACCTCGCGACCTGGGCACTGTTCGTCAACACCGCTCCTGCCATGCGAAAGGCGACCGCGTTCGCCAGTTGAAGCTTCCTGTTGGGCAGGGTATGCCACCAACGGCGGCTGGCGATGACGACGGGAGTTCCCGCCGCCCGCGCCCACGGCGTCGCGAACACGTTGCTGTACATGTCGTGCGCGTGCACGATCTGTACTCGCTCCTTTCGGAGGTAGCGCGCGAACTGCCATCCGGTCGACAGCATCGACGGACCATGCAGGCTGCTGACTGCCATTCGGATCACCGGGACGCCCATCGACCGATAGCGATCGGCGATCGGGCCACGGTCGTCCAGGCAAACGACCCGAAGGTCGAATCGTCGGCGATCGAGACGTTCGGCGGTGCGGACCGCGTTGAGCTCAGTCCCGCCATACCGCATGTTGTCGATCGCAAACACGAGCGGGATGGGCCCGTCCTGGTGCATCGTCGTCGCCTGAGTTGGACAAGGAGGGAGCCCTCCAGGATCGCGTACACTGTTGCCCGCCGAGCAGTCAATCTTGCTCGGCGCAAACTACCACACAAGAAAAAACAGGAGGCCGGCGAGGCCTCCTGTCCGTCACCGTCGTTCCATCGTCTGGAAAGCGAGACCGCTACCAGCCCCCGCGCCGGAACATCATCACCGGCAACGTCATCGCCATGATCCGGAGATCCTCGATGAGGCCCTGGCGCTTCACGTATTCGAGGTCGTACTGGACTTTGCGCCGCACGTCCTCGACGCACGCGTCGTACGCCTGGTTGATCTGCGCCCACCCGGTGATTCCGGGCTTCACCCGCTGGCGTAGCGGATACTCCGGTATGGTGCGGCGCAGGTCGGCGAAGATGGCCGGACGCTCGGGGCGCGGACCGACGATGTTCATCTCGCCGCGGACGACGTTGTAGAGCTGGGGGAGCTCGTCGAGCCGGGTGCGGCGGAGCAACCCCCCGACGGGTGTCACCCTGGGATCCTTCCGCGACGCCCACACCGCCCGCCCGTCCGCCTCGGCATTCACCCGCATCGTGCGGAACTTGTACATCACGAACGGCTTGCCGCCCGCGTCGTAGCCGCGCCGGTCGTCCGCCTTATTCTGGCGCGACCGGCGATCGACTCCCACGCGGGTCTGTGCATAGAAGATCGGGCCGCTCGAGGTCAATCGCACCGCGAGTGCGATCAACATCATTACAGGAACGAGACAGATCAGCGCCACGACGGCGATCGACGCGTTCACGACGCGACAGAGGAGCTCAGACCGCTCGCGCGGGAGCACCTCGCCCAGCTCGAGAGCCGCCGAAGGCGCGACGTCCGCCTCGGGAACCGGCCGAATGTCGACCGCGATCTCGATGACCCCTGCTCCGCCGGTTGCGCGCTCGGACTGCACACGCTTCTTCCGGCTCGTGCGAGTCGAGGTGACATCGAGCGAGGCGGATACTGCTCCGTGCATTGCGATCTCCAGGCTCTTGCGCGTAGTCCATGCAGGCCGTCGTTCTTGGCGGCCGTCGCGACCTGACCCAATGCACTCCGCGTGCTCAGGCACCTGCCGCTCGCCTGTGATGCTAATCACATGCGAGGCAAGGCTTTGTACGGTCCGATCCGGGCGCCGATCGGCGGTGTTCTCCGAAGATCTGTTGCGGCCGTTCCACAACTCTCGGCGTCGCCGCAACAGCACCGCGGGCCGACGCCCCCGCAACCGTCACATCGCTGCCCCGGACTACGAGACCTGCGCCACCTGCTGACCTGGCTCCAGCTCGAGCGTCCCGTACCCGCTCACGTAGCCGTAGTACTCGTACTCGCCCCCCGCCGGCGCCGCGTTGAGCACGGTGCCCAGAATGTTGATCGGCAGACGGTCGACCAGCAGCATCTTCGCGGCGGCCATGCGCTTCTCCGTCTGGCCGATCCGCAGCACGACGAGCAGGCTCCCCGTTGCCGCGGCGATGGCGTAGCCGTCGATCCCCGCGGCCAGGGGCGGCGTGTCGAAGATGACCGCGTCGTACCGGGTCTTGAGGTCGGCGATCAGGTGCGAGAGGGCCGGCGACGTCAGCAGCTCCGGGCTGCGGCGCCGCGGATTGCCGCTCGGGATCACGGACAGATTCTCGTGTGCGGTCTCGTGCACGATCGCGTCCTGATCGACGTCCTTCGCCAGATAATCCGTCAGCCCCGCGGAGCGCGGGAGGCTGAACATCTCATGCAGCGTCCCGCGCCGCGTGTCGCCGTCCACGAGCAGCGTGCGAAAGCCGGCGTCGGCGAACGACATGGCGAGGTTGGACGAGATGAACGACTTCCCGTCGCCCGGTGACGGGCTCGAGACCGCCATCGTCACCGCGCCACCGGAGGCGTTCACGACGTTCATGCGCAGCGTACGGAACGACTCGACGAGCTGACTGATCTGCTCGGGCGACTGCTTCGACACGCCGCCGTTCGGGAAACGCGGCACGGTGGCGGCGATGGTCAAGCCGAGGTCGTGCGTCGCCTGATCCGGATACCGGATGCGCTGATCGACGTTGTCGAGGAGGAGCGCCAGCGCGACCGCCGCCGCCAACCCGCCCAACACGGCCATCGCCATGATGCGCGGCGCGGTGTTCTTCGACGGGTTCAGTGGCGCGATCGCGGAATCGAGCACGGTGACGTCCGGCACGGCGCTCGCCTCCGCGAGCTTCGCCTCGGCATAGCGGCTCTTCAGCGTCCCGTACAATCCCTCGGCAACGTTCACCGAGCGGCGCAGGCGCATCTCCTCGATCGTGCGACTCGGGATCGCCTGCAGGTCCGACGACTGCCCGGAGATCCGAGTGGCCAGATCAGTCTCGCGCGCGCGCAGCTGCCCGAGCAGCGCGGACGCCTCCCGCGGGATGTCCTTCGTCTTCAGCGTCTCGATCAGGTTCTTCTGATCCCGCACGGCGGGATACTCGTCGGTGTAGATCTGACGCGCGCTCGTGAGCTCTGCCTGCTTCCGGTACAGATCCTTGAACGAGTTCCGCAGCTCCTCCGCGCCCTGACTGTTCGCCACGCTCGGGATGAGCAGCGCCGACTCGTAGACACCGTTACCCGAATTGGCGGCGGCGATGACCTTCTCCAACGCCTCGCGATCCTGACGCACGTTGTCGTATTCGATCTTCTTGTCGAAGAAGCTCTTGAGCGCCGGATCCCGCGTATCCTGCACGCCGGCGGCGACGGGGGCATTCTCCGACGGCAGGGTGATGGTGTGCACCTTGAACTGCTCGAGCGCGGACTCGGCATCGCGCAGCGACGTCTCCGCGAACTGCAGCTGGCCGCCGAGGATGTTCGCGAACTCCACCATGTTGCGGCGCTTGAGCTGCCCGGCGACGTCGACGTACTCGTGGACCCAGGTGTTCAGCGTGAGCGCGGCGAGCTGCGGATCGGGATCCTGCAGCGTCAGCCAGAGGAAGTTGCTGCGCTCCGGAAGGCGCGCGTTGAGCCGCTTCATCAGCTCGATCGCCGTTTCGCGGGGCGTCGACACCGTGAAGCGGATCTTCTTGCCCGCCAGGCGGCCGAGCGTGGCGACCGGCGGCTGCCACCGCAAACCAGCTCGCCGTCCGATCGAATCACCGGCGACGCCGGCCTCGCTGAAGGCGCCACTCTCGAGCGCCAGGGTCCAGTGGCTTCCGTCGCGCTGTACGTCGAGCGCGTACGTGCCCGGTACGAATCGGTCGGCGACGCTGAAGTCCCTGAAGTACGTCGAGTCCCTGGCATCGTTCGGCCTGACGTAGAGCGAGAGCTTTCGCACGACCTCGTCGGAGATGCGATAGCTCTTGAGCAGCTCGACCCATGCCTCGGCGTTCAGCAGCTCGTGCGACCGGATGGGGCCAGTCTTGTCCTGGAGCGGCGTCTCCGACGCGATCCAGATCGTCGCGCGGACCTCGTACTCCGGCTTGACGAAGCGGGTGGCGACGAGACCGCCCAGCACTGCGAGCGCGAACACGCCGAGCATGAGCCACTTGTACCGGCGAAACGCGGCGAGCGGCCGCTCCAGCGCCGATCGCGGCGGCGCGAGCGTCGGCCCGTCTCCCCAGCCCTGAGTCGGGACGGGGACGCCGGGAACGGCAGTGGGGACTATCGGGAAAGATCCAGCATCATCAGACATGACGGCCACTCATCGCAGGTATCGTCGGCGCGGTCAGCGCACCGGTCAGGAAGTCGGTAATCGCCCGGAGGCAATGATCAGTGGAAATGGACGAAGGCGAGCGCGAGACCCAGCGCCGACAGGCCGATCTGTGTCACCAGGCCCCAGTTGAAATGATGCTGTTCGGGCAGGTAGATCTCGTCGCCGGCCCGCAGATGCAGGCGGTCGAGCGACAGCCCGTCGGTCAGCGCCGTGCGCGTGTCCTGGGCATTCCAGATCGTCTCGCCGCCGCGACGAATCAGCATCTTGTTCATGTCGGCGTCGGACGCCGGGCCACCCGCCTTCATGACCACGTCGCTCAACAGCACGTCGGCCGACGTGTAGTAGTAGCCGGGCGAGCGCACCTGGCCGAGCACCGCGAGCCGCAGGAGCGGAGTGGCCCGAACGCTCGAGTCGCGGAGGTATCGCGCGAGATGGCTCGAGAGCCGCGAGTTGAGCTCCGACCGCAGGACTCCCTCCAGCGGCAGGTCGTCCATGCGCGGCAGCGGCAGCATCTTGCCGGCGCGTACGGTGACCGTGTCGTTGAACGTGGTGCTGCCGAGCAGCTTCACGACGATGCGATCGCCGTCCTGGAAGTCGCCGTGCTCGAGGCGCGTGCGAAGGAGCCAGGCTTCGCTCGTTCGGTTCTGCGCCTCCGCCTGGCGGGCTTCGGCCTCGAGGGCCGAGCGCTCCTCCAGCTCGGGCGTGGCGCCCGATGGACGCTGCGTCTGAGCCGACAGGGCGGCGGGAGCGGCGAGCATCGCGACTCCGATCAAGGCAACGCTCATGGAGCGGAGCCGGTCGTTCCAAACCATCGTGTGTCTCTCTAGAAGGCGGACTCGACATCGCAGCATGAAGGAACGGTGCCGCGGGCGTCGTACGATCGACGCCCGGCGTTCAGGACCCTGCATGCTACGAGACGGTCGCGAGATAATGGATTATACCGCTTCTGCTTACCAGCGACCAGAACGAGACTTCGCACGTCGAATGCCGTCGCCGCCGCGTGTCGAATCCGCACACGGCGGCGATGCCGAGCAACACCATTGTTGCGCGCACGCAACACAAGTCATGTCGCGTGCCACGCCGTAAAGCACCGCTTCGACCGGCCGTTTGGCCGCCGGATCGTGTAAGTCGCCAAGAGAAGCTCACATCCGACGGTCCGCCCCCAGCCGCCTTGCTGCCCGGTTGCCTCGGTCCTATGGTTGGCGACGCATCTTGCATGACCAGGGATCCTGTACCGGCGCGGATTCCTCGCGTTCGCGTCCTTCATCCCGTTTTCAGTCGTGAAGCACTCTCTCGCATTCTTCCGGCGGTCGTCGGCCGCCCTCGGCGCCTCTGCGCTAGCATTCATCGTCTTCGGCGCCGGCTGTCATGGCAGCGACAGCACCCAGCCCCCGCCGCTGGATCTGGCGTCGATCACGATCGACAACGCCTCCTTCCAGATCGAGCGCGGCTACCATCAGGCGCTGACCGCCACGGTGAAGAACTCGGCCGGCCAAGTGGTCACCGTACCCGTGGTCTGGCGCAGCTCCAACGAACGTGTCGCGACCCTCGACGCCAACGGCAAGCTCGCGGCGCTCGACACCGGAACCACGACGATCACCGCATCGACCCTCGGCCTGACGTCGCAGCCCATCGGCGTCCTCGTCGCCTGGTTTGGCTCGGCGAAGGTGGCGGCGTATCAGTATACGGCGCCCGTGGCGGCGACACCCGACGCCACCGTCCCCGACTCGATCCGCGTGCAGGTGACGAACCGCAACGGTGGCCTCGTCGGCGGGGCGCGCGTCGTGTTCTCCACCACCGCCGGCGGTGGAGCGGTGACGCCGATCGCCACCGTCCTCACGAATTCGTCCGGTGTCGCCGCCGCGCAATGGAAGCTCGGACCGGCGCTCGGTACCAACACCGTGACCGCCTCCGTGGTCGGTGACGACGACAAGCCGCTCACCTTCGTGGAAGCCAATCCGATCACCTTCTCGATCACGACGTACAACGCGTTGCTCGTGAACGGCGGGGGCGGGCAGACCGGCCAGATCATGTCCACTCTCCCGATCCCGCCTTCGGTGAAGCTGGTCGACGCCAGCGGGAACCCGAGAGCCGGCGTACCGGTGAGCTTTACCCCGGTGGGTGGCGGGCGCGTGGCGACGACGACGGTCTCGACGGGCGCGGACGGAGTGGCGTCGCCCGGAAGCTGGACCCTTGGCGACGTGACCGGTGCGCAGTCGCTCCTCGCTCGCGTCGAGGCCGCGCAGCTGAGCCTCGGCGCAACCGCCACCGGCACGGCGATTCACTATCAACCGTCGCTCATTGCCGCCGGCGACAGCGCAACCTGCGCCATCGTGTCGAGCGCCGCCGCGACCGCCGACTGCTGGGGGCAGCAACCGAAAGTCGGCGACGGTACGACGACGAATCGGTCGACGCCGACCGCCACGAGCGGCGGCGTGAGCTTCTCGTCGCTGGTTGGAAGCGCGACTCACTTCTGCGGCGTTGCCACGAACGGCTCGCTGTATTGCTGGGGACCCAACGCTTTTGCCGACGTGACCGGCGCTGCCCTCAGCTCGAGCACGCCGTCGAAGGTGTCGAGCGCGCTCACGTGGACCGTGGCCGCGCCGGGCTATCAGCACAACTGTGCGCTCGCGTCGGATCACACGGTGTACTGCTGGGGCGACAACAGCTTCTATCAGCTGGGGGACGGAACGCCGGTCGTTCCGGGGACGACGCCGTCGCCGCGCTATGCGCCGGCTCCCGTTGCCGGCGGCTTCCAGTTCAAGAGCGTTGCGAGCGGGAACCTGCACGCCTGCGCTCTCGGTCTCGATGGCTCGGCATTCTGTTGGGGACGGAACGGTAATGGGCAGCTTGGCGATGGCACCACGTCCGATCGGTCGTCGCCGACGGCCGTCGGTGGCTCCCTCACGTTCCAGTCCATTGGCGCGGGAGACTTCTGGACGTGCGGTCTCACCGCGGCCGGACGGCTGTATTGCTGGGGCGCCATCTCGAGCACCTCGGTCACCCAGTCCACTCCGAAGAGCTACCCCAACGCGCCTGCATTCGCGTCGCTCAGCGTGGGCAAGCGACACGCGTGTGCGTTGACCGCCGATGGCACCGCGTACTGCTGGGGGAGCAACGTGACCGGTCAGATCGGGGACAGCACGACGACCGAACGCCCGGATCCCACGCCCGTCGCGGGCGGCTTGAAGTTCAGCTCCATCAGCGCCGGCTCCTCGCACACCTGCGGACGCACGATGGACAGCTCCGTCGCCTGCTGGGGATTGAACCGCGCCGGCGAGCTCGGTGACAATACGGCGACGATTCGCCTCACGCCGCGCTACATCGTTCTCGGAGTGACACCGTAGGTTTCTCGGTCCACTCGCTCTCCTCGCTCGTCATTCTTCCTCCGGTCCTCTCGATGCTGCGTCGCCTCTGCGCCCTCTTCGCGTGCAGCCTGCTCCTCCTGTCCACTCGTTCGACGCGAGCGTTCGGACAGGAGGCGGTCACGATCACCGGCCGGGTGTTCGGCGGCGGCGCGCCGCTGCGCGGCGCCACCGTCCGCATCGAGGAGATCGACCTCGGCACGACCACCGATGCATCGGGACGCTACAGCTTCATCGTCCCGTCGTCGCGCGTGCGCGGTCAGACAGTGACGTTGACGGCGCGCGCCCTGCGCTTCCGTCCCTCGTCGGCGCAGGTGCGGTTGGTCGGGGGCTCGCTGGTGCAGAACTTCACGCTTCGCTCCACCGCCGAGCCGGAACCGGCGCCGGCCCCGCCCGAGCCGGCGCGCGTCGCGGACACGGTGCCGGTGCGACAGCAGCCATCTCGTGAGCCGTCGACCGCGGTCGTGCGTCCCGCACGCCTTCCCGTCGCGCCGATCGAGCGCATCCTGCTGCAGCCGGCGTGGACCACATCGGTCGACAGCAGCGCATTCACCGACGTCGCCGGCCCGACCGACCTCCCGGGCGCCTTGGCCGGACGACTTCCCGGCCTCGACGTGCAGAGCTCCTCCGCGCTCGGCGGATCCAGCGTCATGCTGGTCCGCGGCCCGCACTCGATCACCGGGCTCACATCGCCGCTCGTCGTCGTGAACGGGATCCCGCTCGACGACGCGAACCTCACCACCGTGAGCCAGCTGAGCGGACAGGGAGGGTTCGACTACGGAAGCACGATCTCCGATCTGAATCTCGAGGACATCGCCTCGGTGCAGCTGCTGCGCGGTCCTCTGGCGGCAATGCGCTGGGGCGGACGGGCCGCCAACGGCGTGCTGCTGGTCACGACGCGCAACGCGCGCGGATTGGGCGGCACCGAGGTCACCGCGAGCCAGCAACTCACCTTCGAGTCGACGCTGCGCACGCCGTCATATCAGGATGCGTACGGCCAGGGGTTGGGCGGTCTGTTCTCGTTCTTCAACGGGCGAGGGGGCGGCATCAACGACAGCGTGAGCCAGAGCTGGGGACCGGCGCTGGTGGGACAACCACTGCCTCAGGCGAGCTTCACCGAAGCCGCGCGCGCGGAGGTACGCCCCTGGCTCCCGCACCCGAACAACGTGAGCGACTACTTCGACCGGGGACGCACGCTCGCCACCAACGTCGCCGTCGGAGGCGCCGGTGAGTCGTCGCAATTTCGTCTGTCGCTCAGCAACCGCAGCATGCGCGGCCTCACCCCGAGCAGCTCGCTCACGCGGCGCTCGGCGACGCTCACCGCGGGGTCACGACCGTCGGATCGACTCGATCTGAGCGGCGACCTGCAGTTCTACTCCGACGGCGCGGACGACCGACCGGGCAGCGGCTTCGACGAGAGCAACCCCGTGTCGGTGTTCTCGGTGATGGGCCGGCAAGTGGATGTGCAGACGCTGCGCGATCATCTGCGCGATGCGCTCGGCAACCAGATCAGCTGGCACTACGCGGGGCACAACAATCCGTACTTCGCACCGCTCGAGAACCAGAACAACGACAGTCGCACGCGCTGGGTTGGCGGCGGCGCCGCGAGCTATGGGCTCACGAGCTGGCTGCAGGGGACGGCCCGGGTCGGCGTCGACCACTACACCGAGGCTCGCCACTTCACCGTGGCGACCGGGTGGATGGGCGGCTTCCCGGACTTCGCCGGTCGCGGTGATTTCTCCAGCGGCGGCTTCCAGGACGAGGACATCACCGCGACGCGGACCAACGCCGACCTCCTGCTCCGCATCGCGCCGCAGACCGTTGGCGAGGCGTCGTTCGCGGCGACGATCGGCGCGGGACGTCGCAGTAGCTCGCTGTCAACGAATGCAACGGCGAGCGACAACCCCGCCAACGCGGCGGCTCGCATCTCGAGCGACTGGAGCGGCGACTCGCACACGATCCACGTGCTCGGGGGTGTCGAGGCGGCGCTCCGCGACTATGCGACGCTCGCCGTCGCGGCGCGGCAGGAGTCGTCGTCGCTGCTTGGCGGGAGCACGTCGCAGCTCTATCCGTCGGTGTTCGCGACGATCGATCTCGCGCGGGCCAATCCGTCGATGCGGACGTCCGGGCTCGACGCACTCGCCCTGCGCGGCGGGTGGGCGCGTTCCGGTAACGAGGCGACCCCCGCCCTGCTCCAGCGACTCGGCATCACGGCGGCCACGCCAACGACGGTCCTGGCGCAGCTCGTCGCGCCCGAGCTGACCACGGGGTGGGAGGCGGGCGTGGACGTGCGCACGTTGGAGAACCGTCTCGGGCTCGATCTCTCGTACTACAACGACCGCAGCGAGAATCTGATCCTGCCGGTCGCGGCTCCCGACTTCGCGCGCACCGGCGCCGTCTCGAACAAGGGGTTCGAGGCCCGCGTCGACGTCGTGCCGCTTCGCGCCGCTTCGTTCGAGTGGCGTGTCGGCGCGAGCTACGCGAAGAACACCAACGTCGTGGAATCGGTGTCGGGCGCCGCGACCGGTGTTCCGCTCGGTCTGCCCTTCCGCGGCGTGTCCATCGAAGCACGCCCGGGCTTCGCGCTCGGCGCGATCGTCGGGCTGGGATATCTGCGCGACGGGAGCGGCAATCTGCTGCTGCGAAATGGCCGGCCGCTGGCGGACACGGTCGCCGGTCCGCGCGTGCTCGGCGTGGGGATGCCGGACTGGATCGCGGGCGTGCAGAGCGGCATCCGGGTGGGAGGACTGGACCTGAGCGTACTGTTCGACATCCACCGGGGCGGGAAGATCTTCAGCTCGACCAACATGGCGGGCGACTACGCCGGCGTGCTGGCCGAGACGGGATTCCGTCCCGACACCGGCCTGTTGATCGCCGGGATCGATGCGGCGACGGGCGTCGCGAACACGACGCACGTCAGCACCGAGGACTACTACCATGCGCTCGGGGCGATCGGTGAGCGGTGGGTGTACGACGCGAGCTTCGTGAAGCTGAGGGAAGCGCGCGTGAGCTTCTCGCTGCCCTTCGCCTTCCAGAACGAGAGCCTGCGCGCGTCGATCGTGGGCCGGAACCTGGCGCTGTGGAGCAATGCGCCGAACATCGACCCGGAGACGGTGTTGAGCGCGGCGACGTTCCGTGGCGCCGAGATGGGGCAGCTGCCGTCGGTGCGAAGCGTCGGGCTGCAGCTCTCGCTCACTCACTGAACCGGCGGCGTATTTCGATCGTCAGTGAGGTAGAGGCGCTGCAGCAGTGCGGGGCGAGACCTACACTGTTGCAGTACGACCGCGACACCACGCTTTCGCACAATACGAGAGCTACATTTGGCCGAGCGGGATAACCGCTTGGATCGTAAGCAGTTGAATAAGTTGCCCCGCTCGATGGCGCGAGGAATGGAAGATGCTTCGCGCGGCATTAGCCTACCCTGACAGTTCTCCATTTCCATGACATCATCTTCTCTCGGCCGTCGCTACTCGCATCTGCGTGACGAGCTCAGCGCTAAATCGCACGTGTGGCTCGTCACCGGAGCGGCCGGCTTCATCGGCTCCAACCTCGTCGAGGAGCTGCTCGGGCTCGGCCAGACCGTCGTCGGGTTGGACAACTTCGCGACCGGCTACGAGACGAACATCGAGGAGGCAGTCGGCGCGAATCCCGATGCGAAGAGAAGGTTCCGCTTCGTGCAGGGCGACATTCGCGATCTCGAGGTGTGCCGTGCGGCGTCGGTCGGCGTCGATTACGTGCTGCATCAAGCCGCCCTTGCATCCGTTCCACGCTCGATCGCGGATCCGGTGTCGAGCACGCAGGTGAACGTCGACGGGTTCCTCAACGTGCTCGTCGCCGCGCGCGATGCCCGTGCGAAGCGAGTGGTGTACGCGTCGTCGAGCTCTGTGTACGGGGATGCGACGACGATTCCCCAGGTGGAAGACAAGACGGGGCGCGTGCTCTCGCCCTATGCCGCGACCAAGGCGACGAACGAGCTGTATGCGTCGGTCTTTCAACGCACGTATGGCGTCGAGACGATCGGGCTCCGCTACTTCAACGTCTTCGGGCGGCGGCAGGATCCGAATGGTGCGTACGCCGCGGTGATCCCACGGTGGATCGCCAACCTGCTGAACGACACGCCGTGCGAGATCTACGGCGACGGTGAGACGAGCCGGGATTTCTGCTACGTGGCCAACGCGGTACAGGCGAACATTCTGGCGGCGACGGCCTCCGACGCGGCGGCGACGGGCGGTGCGTACAACGTGGCGTGCGGCGAGGAGACGTCGCTGAACACGCTCTTCCGTCTGCTGCAACAGGGCCTGACCCGCTATCATGCGTCCGTCGCCGAGGCACGCCCACAGTACAGCGCTGCGCGTCAGGGCGACATCCGCCGGTCGCTCGCCAACGTCGACAAGGCGCGCCGACTGCTCGGGTACGAGCCGACGCACCGCGTGAGCGACGGGCTCTCGGAAGCGCTGCAGTGGTATGCCGCTCGGGCGGCGGATCTGGAAGCACCGGCATCTCGGTGATGAGCTGATGGACCAGCAGACCACGCTGTTCTCTCTCGTCCGGTACCGAAATGGTTGAGCGTCACAAGCGGGAGCATCTCGTTCTGATCGCCAGTCATGGCGAGTGGGTCGCACGCTCGGTGGAGAGCGTGCTCGAACAAAACGGTTACGTCGTGCTTCGCGTGGAGGGGGGGCGCCGTGCGCTCGACGTCGCGCGCCAGGCGAATCCCGACGCGCTGATTCTCGACTCGTCGCTCACGGAGATGAGCGGCATCGAGGTGTGCCGGGCCCTCGTGGACGACCCGCTGTTCGATCCGTCGACGCCGATCTTCATCACGTCCCCCGGGCCGGTGGCGAATCGCGTTCGCACCCAGGCGTTCGAGGCGGGGGCGTGGGACTTCTGCAGCCACCCGCTGAACGTGGAGACGCTGCTGCTCAAGCTGGGGACGTACATGCGGGCGCGCCGTCGTCTGGAGGACGTGCAGGCCGCGTCGCTCATCGACCCGCTCACCGGACTCTACAGCGCGCAGGGACTGCGGCATTGGGCCGAGCGGCTCGGCGCGCGAGCGGCGCGCAAGCACGAGGCGTTCGCGTGCGTCGCCGTGACGGCGAACCCGTCGCGCGGCGGGATGCTCGGCGGCAAGCCGACCAGCGCCACGATCAGCTACCTGGCCGACATCTGCCGCGCGCAGAGCCGGAAGTCGGACGTGGTGGGCTACGTGGGCGAGAGCCGGTTCGCGATCCTTGCACCGGAGACGGACGGCACCGGCGCGCGGCAGTTCGTGGATCGGCTGCAGCGGGCGGTCGATCGAGGCTCCAGCGTACCGGCCGGCGAAATTTCCGGTGCGCTGCGCGCCGGCTACTTCGCGGTGAGCGATTTTACGGAGGCTCGGCTGGACCCGGCCGAGGTGGTGCGCCGGGCCGAAACTGCGCTCGAGTATGCTGAACGGGCGACGCCGGGCGGCGGCGGCGCACTCAGCTTCGACGAGGTACCGGTGACGTAGGTTGTTGCGGCGACGCAACATAGTGCTCGTGCGCGACGCTTCGCGACCAGTCCATCGGTCGCGATTTTTTTGCCCGTCTCGACGGCGTTCCGCCGCTCTCCCTTGACAGAATGTCCCAGTAACTCAACTTTGGTGACCCGCGTCACTTGGACCTGTTGTCGTATGCGAGCAACAGTGTCCAGGTACCGCAACACACGGCCGTTAGTCAGTGGCATCCTTTTCGCCCGAGCTGGAACTCTATGAAGCCGGAGCGTAGTACCGACAGATCTTTTGCGTCGCCAGGCAGCGATCCAGTGGCGCGCGTCACCGATTCCGCCGTGTCGTTGCGGCCTCCCACGGGAGAGCCGGTGATCTCCGACCTCGCGACGATTCGCGCCGAGGACCGCGCCTCGATCCGTGTGCTGGTGATCGACGATGATCGCACCCTTCGCGAAGGGTGCGCGAGCGTCCTGCAGCTCGAGGGCTACAGCGTCACCTGCAGCGGTCGTGGCGACGAGGCGCTGGAGCTGTTCCGGCGCTCGCGCTTCGACATCGTCATGGTCGATCTATACATGACGCCGCTTCCCGGGATCGAGATCCTGAAGTCGGTGCTGCAGGCGAATCCGGAGACCATCGTCATCATGATGACGGGCAATCCCACGGTCGCCACGAACATCGAGGCGCTTCGGGCGGGTGCGTGGGACTATCTCGCCAAGCCGTTCTCGGGCACGCACCTGCACCTGCTGCTCGGCCGCGCGGCGCACGCGGTGCTGGCGACGCGGGAGCGGGCCGCGGCCAACTCCGAGATGCTGCAGCAGACCGGAAACAGCGACAAGATGACGCTCCTCGGTCTGTCGCCGGCCTTCCGAGCGGCGGTGGACCTCGCGCGCAAGGTCGCGGCGACGAACGCGTCGGTGATGCTCGTGGGCGAGAGCGGCACCGGCAAGGAGATGTTCGCGCAGTTCATCCATCGCCACAGCCGCCGCGCCAACGAGAGCCTCGTTCCGCTCAACTGCGCCGCGCTGCCGGAGCATCTGTTGGAGTCGGAGATGTTCGGGCACCGGAAGGGCTCGTTCACCGGGGCCGACCGCGACAAGATCGGACTCCTCGAGGTGGCCGATGGGGGCACGCTGTTCCTCGACGAGCTGACCGAGATGGCGCTGCCGCTGCAGGCCAAGCTCCTTCGCGTCGTGCAGGACGGCGTGGTGCGGCGTGTGGGCAGCGAGCAGCAGGATGCGCAGGTCGACGTGCGGTTCCTGTCCGCCACGAATCGCGATCCGCGTCAGGCGATCCACGCCAAGCAGCTGCGCGAGGATCTGTACTACCGCCTCAACGTCGTCACGATCACCCTGCCGCCGCTCCGCGAGCGCGTGCAGGACATCCCGATTCTCGCGAACCATTTCCTCGCGCTGTTCTGGAAGCGGCATCACCCGGCCCGCGATCCGCTGCCGCGGTTCAGCGCGTCGGCGATGGAGTTCCTCCAGGGCCGCGCCTGGCGCGGCAACGTGCGCGAGCTGCAGAACGTCGTGGAGCATCTCGTGGTGCTCACGCAGCCCGGTGCCGTGATCGCCACCGAGGACATCCCGGTTCACTCGGACCGCGAGGTGGAGTCGGCGACGTTCGGGCTGCCGATGCACGAAGCGTATCACGTCGCGAAGGATCAGGTGCTGGCGACGTTCGAGAAGGAGTACGTCACACGCTTGGTGTCGCGCGCATCGGGGAACATGTCGCGCGCGGCGCGGCTCGCGAGCGTCGATCGCACGACGCTGTATCGGCTGCTGGAACGCCACGGCTTCCGCCGTGACACGAACGAGACCATCAGTCTCTAGCATGTAGCTTCGTGCCCGAGCTCATTACAGTGCTCTCGCGGCTGGCGCCCGGCGCGCGAGCGCTGTGACGACTCCCAGCCATTCCCGACCGGCCATTCCCGAGCGATTGGGCACCTCTCGCGCGCCGGCTGGCGCATCCCACCGTCCGGTGGAGGAGCTGCTGTTGGCCGCCGCGGATCGCGCGGCGGTCGAGCTCGCACGTGTCGAGCACACCGCGGAGAGCGAGATCCGCGGGCATCTCAGCCGCGCGTCGGGCCTGACGCTGGCGGTGCTCGCGGCGCAGCTGATCAGCGGTGCCGCGGTGGAGCAGGCGGCCGGCGAGATCGTTCCGAGCCACTACTTCGACGCGCTGCGGGACGCGGTGCGCGCCGAGGCCCGCACCGGAGCCGTGCGGCTGGACGGACGGGAGCTGATGCGTCTCTTCGACGCGATCGACTCCGCGGCGTACGCCGGCCTTCCGCATCACGAACATGGGTTCACGCGCCACCTCACCGGCACCGACGCGATGAACGCCGTGATCGAGATCGCGCACGACATGCGATCGCCGCTCGCGTCGATCCTCTTTCTGGTCGACACGCTCCGCCGCGGACAGAGCGGTCCCGTGACGCCGGTGCAGGAGCGGCAGCTCGGCCTGATCTACGGTGCCGCGCTCGGACTCAACACGCTGGCGTGCGACGTGATCGACGCGCTGCGCGGCGGGCAGCGGCTGGTCGACGGCCCTCCCGCGCCGTTCTCCATCGCCGAGGTGATCTTCGGCGTCTGCGACACGGTGCGGCCGATCAGCGAGGAGAAATCGCT
The DNA here is from genome assembly GCA_036488775.1 of Gemmatimonadaceae bacterium. Classification (GTDB taxonomy): domain Bacteria; phylum Gemmatimonadota; class Gemmatimonadetes; order Gemmatimonadales; family Gemmatimonadaceae; genus AG11. The sequence goes on from DASXHF010000258.1 coordinate 16,662, forward strand.
GCCGCTCAAGCACGTGCTGCCGATCCGGGACGCGCGCATCGGCTATTCGGTGGCCCTCGGCCGCGTGCTGCTCAACCTCACGACGAACGCGCTGAAATACACGCAGGAGGGCTCCGTGACGCTGGGATGCACCGAGCTCACCGGCGACCGTGTGGCGTTCTGGGTCGAGGACACGGGGAGCGGGATCCCGGAGCACGTGATGTCGATGCTGTTCGACGGATTCCGGCCGAGCGCGTCCGGGACGCGTTTCTCCAACGCGGGTCTTGGGTTGGCGATCTGCCAGAGCTTCCTCGGCGCGCTCGGCTCACGACTGGAGGTGGAATCCGCACCGGCCCGTGGCACGCGCTTCTCCTTCGAGATCGATCTGCCCAGGGCATGACTGATGACTGCGGTTCGATCCGTCGACCGCCGTTCCATCAGTTGACCGCTATTCGATCAGTCGACCGAAGTCAGATCAGCTTCGCGGCGCTGGAAGCTCGGGGTCGAGCGGGTCGGAGTCGACGGCGGTCGCGATGCCCGTTCGCCGCACGAGCACGATCACGCCGGCCAGCACGAGCACCCACAGACAGATCGTGAGCTCGCTGTGGAGGAGCGCTCGCGCCGCGAGGGAGGGCCAGTCGCCGAAGTCGGCGCGGGCGGTGCCGTTGGGCTCCCGGTGCAGCGCGATGAGGAGAAGGCTCGTCGCCATCTCGCCGGCGGTGACGACGAGGCCGAAGGCCGGCGCGCGCCAGAACCAACGTCGCAGCGGATAGTTGGCGAGATGCGCCGTCGCCATGCCGATGAGGATGACCGCCCACAGGGCGACGGAGCCGCTGAAGAAGAGCACACTCTCGCGCGCGTGACTGAAGGTGACCGCGCGGACCAGACGCAGCACGACTCCCGTGAGGAGGGCCATCTCGACGAGTGACAAGGAGAGTCGGCGAAACGCTGCCGGCTCCTCCAACCGCCACTCGATCGACTGTCTCGGAAAGAACGTGGACATGGCCCCTGAGGTTTGCGCTGCTTTCGGTTAGACGAGCGAGGAGGGGTAGGGGAACAAGCCGACTACCACCCCAGACCAGGTGCCGGCGTCAGCCTATTTGATCCTCGTCCCGATTCTCCCCCATCGGATGTCCGTGATGAACGGGAGAGGGCGGTCACTCTCGTCGCCGCTGCGGAACGAGTAGTAGACGAACGCCGGGCGGCCGCGGATGTTCTCTCGGGGGACGACGCCCCAGTAGCGGCTGTCCTTCGACTCGTAGCGATTGTCGCCCATCATGAAATAATGGGCCGGTGGAATGAGGAGGGGCCCCCAGTTGTCGTGCATCGGCTGCGCGGGGGGCGGTCCGAATCGCGACTGCTTGAGCTCTATCGTGTGCTGCCAGTTCATCAGCTCACTCGCCTCGGTCGGCGGCGAGCCCGTGGCCGTCGGCCGCGCGGCGGCGGCGACGCCCTGACGTTGCGGAATGCCGTTCACGTAGAGCACTCCCTGGCGCATGAACAGCGTGTCGCCCGGCAGGCCTACCAAGCGCTTCACGAGCGTCGGCGTCGGGTCGTCACCCGCGGCGGCCATGTCGGGCTGATACGGCGAGACGAAGACGACGACATCGCCGCGCTGCGGCTCGCTGATCGACGGGAGATGCGAGTTGGTGAACGGGATGTGCGGACCGTAGACGAGCCGGTTCACGAACAGCCAATCCCCGACGAGCAGCGTGGGGACCATCGAGCCCGAGGGGATGCGGTACGCCGCGATGAGAAAGGTGTTGACGACGAGATAGATCAGCAGCGCACCGGCGAGCGACTTGACCCCTTCCCATAGGGCGCGAGGGCGAGAAGCACCGGTGGAGTTTTTCTTTCCGCGGCGAGCGTGTGAGACGACGTTGGTGGCCATGACGACGGTCGGGGAGACGAAGAGGAACGTTGAAATACTCCCTACGAACCGTGCACGGGCAAGGGTTTCCCGAGGTGGAGGGGAGAACGACATGGGGGACGCGCCGCAGGTGCGGCGCGTCCCCCAGTGTTGCTGCAGCGCTCGGTCGAGCTACTTGAGGTGCTTGTTGACGAGCTTCGTCATCTCGAACATCGAGACGTTGGCCTTTCCGCCGAAGATCGGGCGGAGATTCTCGTCGGCGTTGATCTGGCGGCGGTTCTTCTGATCCTGCAGTCCCTTCCGCTTGATGTACGCCCACAGCTTCTTCGTCACTTCCGTGCGCGGTAGCGGCGAAGCGCCGACCACGGTGCTCAGCTGCGCGCTCGGGGTCATGGGCTTCATGAACGCAGCGTTCGGGGTGCGCTTGGCCCCCGACCGCTTGGCCGTCTTCTTTCTCCCGCCGGACTTCGCCGCCTTCTTGGCGCCGCCCCGCTTCGCCGCGCCCTTTCTCGCGGAGGACTTCTTCGCGGCGCCTCGCTTCGCGCCCTTTTTCGCAGTCTTCTTCGCGGCCATGCTCGTCTCCTGGGAATGTGAACAGGTTCTCGCTCTGAGAGAAACGCTGTACGACGGGGCGCAAGATACAATCCCTCGT
>DASXHF010000159.1:0-27450 GCA_036488775.1 Gemmatimonadaceae bacterium
ATCCGCCCACGAGGAAGGGCACACCGGCGTCGCTCAGCACGTGCAGCGTTCGACGATAGAAAGTGTTGGTGTCCTGCGCGGACTCGTCGAGGGTGGACTGGCCGGTCATTCGCAGAGGCGGGATGGGTTCGGCGCCGGTCAATTGCAAGACTGGGGCTCGGAGGTGGCCGTGCGCGGCGAGACGGCGCGCTGGCGGTCGATGGCGGCCTCGCAGCGTTGGCCCGAATCTCTCAGTAGGGCGGCGAGTCCAGCCACTCAGCCATGCCGACGAGCGACACGATCAAAATCGCTGCCGTAGGCGACGTCCATTACGCCAAGACGTCGCAGGGAATGCTTCAGTCGCTCTTCGCGGAGATCTCCGAGCGCGCGGACGTCGTCGTGATCGCGGGCGACCTCACCGACTACGGCCTCGCCGAGGAGGCCAGGGTCATGGCCCGCGACATCACGACGTCACTCACGATTCCGGTCGTGGCCGTTCTGGGCAATCACGACTACGAGGCGGGGGAGCAGCAGGCCGTGCGCGACATCCTGGTCGACGCCGGCGTACACATGCTGGACGGCGATGCGGTCGAGCTCCACGGCGTCGGATTCGCGGGGGTCAAAGGATTCTGCGGCGGCTTCGGCCGCGGGGCCCTGGGGCCATGGGGCGAAGGCGTGATCAAGATGTTCGTGCAGGAGGCAATCACCGAGGCTCTCAAGCTCGAGTCCGCGCTGGCGCGGCTCAAGTCGAAGCATCGGATCGCGGTCCTTCATTATGCGCCGATTCGCGAAACGGTGGAGGGCGAGCCCATCGAGATTCACCCGTGGCTCGGCTCGAGCCGGCTCGAAGAGCCGCTCACGCGTTTCGGGGTGAGCGCGGTGGTGCACGGTCACGCGCACAAAGGCGCCCCCGAGGGCAAGACGACGACGGGCATTCCGGTGTACAACTGCGCGATTCAGGTGCTGAAGGCGAACTTCCCGGATCGGCCGGCGTTCCGGCTGATCGAAGTTCCCAAGACACAGCCGAGCGCGGACGAAGCGGCGCGTCCGCATGGACGCCGAGCAACCGATCGCGGGCCGGTGGCGACGAAGGTGGCCGACGGGGGTCAGCGACCCTGAGGGGTCAGCCCCCGGAGGACGGCGTCGCCTGGTCGGTAGCGTACTGGCGGAGCGCGGCGGTGAGCCGCTGGAAATCGGTCCCGAGCCGTCCCCTTCGCCACGGCCGCGCCAGGACGGCCAGAGTATCGGCGATGCCGGAATGCAGCACCTGATACGCGATGACGATCTTCAAGCGCGTCGACGAGCCTTCGGGAGAGAAGCGGAGCAGGGCGCTCATTCGCAGGGGCGATGTGCTGACGTTCTCCCATGCGACGACGGAGTTGGGGACGTACTTCGTGGTGACGGTGTCCCACTCCATGGTACCACCTCGCGGGGTCCGCCCGATCCAATGCGAGCGTCCGTCGTCGAAGTCCCGCACATCCCGCAGCCCGCGTACGAACTGCGGCCAGTTCTCGAAATCCCGCAGGAAGCGGAACACGACCTCGACGGGATACGGTACGACGACCGACAGCTCGAGCTTTGCGGCGCGGCGGCGAGTGCCGGCGTGGCGCAACGCATCGGAGACCGGCCGGTGTGCGGCAGCGCCGATGAGCGCCAGGCCGCCGACCGTTGCGGCAGCGCGGGCGCGAGACCGCAGGTCGTGGCGCGCCGCGAACAGCGCGCCCCCGATCACGCCGAGGAGGAGCGACGGGATCGGCGCGAGCGAGCGGGGGGTTGGTGCTGGTACGGCAGAACTCGACATATCACCCAATCGAGCAAAGGAGGTGCCGCAAGCCGCAGCGGCCAGCAGCGATGGCGCACGGCTTACAATCGGCGGGCGGCGTCCTGGACCCGCCGCAGGGCCTCGGAGGGCGTGTCGCCACCGGCAACCAGGTGGCCCATCTTACGCCCGGGTCGAGCGCCATGCTTGCCGTACAGGACGACGCGCGAACCGGGCACAGCCAGAGCCGCGGAAAAGTCCGGTTGCCGCCCGTCGGTCCAGAGATCGCCGAACAGGTTCACGATGGCCGCCGGCCGCGTTGGGCTCGAGACGCCGAGCGGGAGGTCGCAGACCGCGCGCACGAGCTGCTCGAACTGGCTCGTGGGGCAGGCGACTTCGGAAGCGTGATAGGAGTTGTGCGGCCGCGGGGCGAGCTCATTGACGAGCAGCTGGCCGTCGCGCAGAAGAAACATCTCGACGACGACGATGCCCTCGAGGTCGAGCGCCTCGGCGATGTCGCGCGCGATGGCCTGCGCGCGTTCGACGACGTCCGGGGCGAGCTCGCCGGGAAGCACGCTCCACGCGAGCACCTGACGCTCGTGATGGTTCACGGCGGGCGGATAGACGACGACGTCTCCGACGCGCCGCCGGGCGACCAGCACCGACAGCTCGAGCGAGAGCTCGAGGGCCTGCTCGGCCACCGACTCCCGTCCGCCGAGCCGGTCAAAGCTCTCGTTCGCGGCGGCACCGGCGGCATGCCGGATCTGGCTTCGCCCGTCGTAGCCGCCCTGACATGCCTTCACGAACAGCGAGGGTCCGATCTCGCGTGCCGCCGTCGCGAGCTCGGCGGCGGTGGAGACGATGGCATGAGGACCGACGGGAAAGCCGTGCGACGTGAGCCAGCGCTTCTGGCGCCCGCGGTGCTGCACGATGCGCAGCACGTCTGGCCCGGGCCGCACGGGAGCATGCTCGCCGGCGGCGGCGAGCGCCTCCGGAGCGATCTGCTCGATCTCGATCGTGAGGACGTCGCAGCCGCGCGCCAGCTCGGCCGCGCCGTCCGGGTCATCGAACGGCGCGACGATGACCCGATCGACGACGGGCCGGGCCGCGCAGTCGGGACTCGGATCGAGGACCTGGATGGAGTAGCCGAGCGAGCGCGCAGCCAACGCGGTCATGCGTCCCAGCTGTCCGCCGCCGAAGATGCCGATCGTGGCCGGCGGAAGGATCGGGGAGCTCACGCCCTGTCAGAGGAGAGATCGGTGTCGGCCAGGACGTCGGCGGTACGCGCGGCGCGCCACGCGCGGACGCGCTCCCGCACCTCGGCGTGTCGCACGCCGACGATCTGCGCCGCGAGCAGCGCCGCATTCGCCGCGCCGGGCTCACCGATGGCGAGCGTCCCGACGGGAACACCCTTGGGCATCTGTACGATGGACAGCAGCGCGTCGACGCCATTCAACATCGTCGCGGGGATCGGCACGCCGAGCACGGGAAGGACGGTCTTCGCGGCGACCATTCCGGGGAGATGCGCCGCCCCGCCGGCGGCGGCGATGATGACCTCGAGTCCACGCGATTCGGCTGATGCCGCGTACTCGAACATCCAGTCCGGAGTGCGGTGCGCGGAAACGACGCGCACTTCGTGCGGGATGGCGAGCGAGGTGAGAAGCTCCACGGCGTGCGTCATCACGCGGAGGTCGCTCCGGCTACCCATGATGACCCCGACCCACGGACCCGGGGCGGAATCACCTACCGAAGCGGAATTTGGAGGAGCCATGAGTGGGTGGCGAAGAGGGGCGCGGCGCGGGAAAGATACTGAGGTGCAAGGGCGCTCGTGGAGGGATCGGCTCGAGTCTGGAACCCAAAAAAACCCCACGCCGTGCGAGCGCGGCGTGGGGTTCGTCCGATAGCTCCCCAGGTAGGACTTGAACCTACGACCCTCCGATTAACAGTCGGATGCTCTGACCAACTGAGCTACTGGGGAATGGAGACAGACACAAAAATTTAGCCCGGCGCGGGGGTAAGTCAATCGCGACGTCAGGACGCTTTCGCGCGCTTGCGCGCCGGTGTCGCGATCTTCGGCGTGCCCGTGTGCGCGGCCCGCCGCGCACCGGATGGCTTGTCCCAGTCGGGCAGCACGGTACGGAGCCACTCGCCGGTGTGCGAGCCAGGCGCGGCGGCGACCTCCTCCGGTCGGCCCATGGCCACGATCTCTCCGCCGGCGTCGCCCGCTTCGGGGCCGAGATCGATCACCCAGTCGGCGAGCTTGATGACGTCGAGGTTATGCTCGATCAGCACGAGCGTGTGACCGGCGTCGACGAGGCGATCGAATACCACGGCGAGCTTGCGGATGTCTTCGAGATGCAGCCCCGTGGTCGGCTCGTCCATGATGTAGAGCTTGCGCCCGGACTTCTTCGCGCCGAGGGCCAGCTCCCGTGCGATCTTGAGGCGTTGCGCCTCGCCGCCGGAGAGCGTCGTCGCCGGTTGGCCGAGCCGCAGGTATCCCAGTCCGACCTGTTGGAGCTGCCACAGCGCCTGGCCGAGCTTCTCCTCGTACGGGAAGAAGCGGATCGCCTGGTCGACCGTCATCTCGAGCACGTCGGTGATGCTCTTGCCGAAGAGCTTCACGTCGAGCACGTCGGGACGGAACCGGCGGCCGGCGCAGTCGTCGCACGGGACGAACACGTCCGCCATGAACACCATCTCCACCTCTAGATATCCGGCGCCCTCGCACGTCTCGCATCGGCCGCCGGGGACGTTGAAGCTGAACGTCCCGGCCGTGTAGCCTCGCTGCCGTGCGAGTGGGAGCGACGCGAAGATGCGACGGATCTCGTCGAACGCCTTCACGTAGGTCACCGGATTGGAGCGCGGCGACTTGCCGATCGGGCTCTGATCCACGAGGACGACGGCGTCGAGGGCCTCATAGCCGGTGATGGCGTCGAACTCGCCGACGCGCTCGCCGAGATGCTGCTTGGCCGAATGCTCTCCCGTGAGCTTGGTCTCGAGCGCGCGCATCAGCACGTCGTGGATCAGCGTGCTCTTCCCGCTGCCGGAGACGCCGGTGACGGCGGTGACGGCGCCGAGCGGAATCCTCACGTCGACGCCTTTGAGATTGTGCTCGCGCGCGCCGGTGAGGGTGAGCCACTGTGGGCCGAGGCGGCGGCGCGACGTCGGGACGGGAATCTCACGCTCGCCGGTGATGTATTGTCCGGTAAGGGGGCTCTCGCTGACACGCGACATCGGACCGGCGAACACCAGTTCGCCGCCCTTCTCGCCGCTCTGCGGCCCGAGCTCGACCATGTAATCGGCGGCCTTGATGGCGTCGAGGTCGTGCTCGACGACGAGCACCGTGTTGCCGCCGTCGCGCAGGCGAAGCAGCAGCCGAAGCAGCCGGTCCATGTCGCGCGAGTGCAGACCGATCGACGGCTCGTCGAGGACGTACAGGGTGTCGACGAGCTGGGAGCCGAGCGAGTTGGCCAGCCCGATGCGCTGCGCTTCGCCGCCCGAGAGCGTACGCGTGGCGCGATTGAGAGAGAGATAGTTGAGCCCCACGTCGCACAGGAAGCGCACGCGATCCCGAGCCTCCTTGAGGATGTGCGCGGCGATCGCCTGCTCCATCGGCGAGAGCTCGAGCGCGTCGAGCCACTGGACGAGCCGGCTCACCGGATACTCGCTCACTTCAGCGATGTCCTTGCCGGCGACCTTCACCTGCAACGCCTCCGGCTGAAGCTTGGTGCCGTGACAGTCCGGGCATTCCTGGGCGAGCTGGTACTGCCGCAGGAAGACGCGGATGTACTGCTTGTAGCGCTTCTCCTCGAGGTCGCGGAGGAAGGGAAGGATGCCCTTGTAGCCGCGCACGCTCGCATTGAGGAGGCGGTCGCGCTGCGCGCGCGGAAGACGCTCCCACGGGACGTCCATCGGGATCCCCTCGCGCTTCGCAAACTCGGCGAGGGCGCGGCGCTTGTTCTCGTAGCGGGGCTTGGTCCAAGGATCGATCGCCCCCTCCCGCAGCGTGCGCTCCGGGTAGGGCACGATCAACGAGACGTCGTACTCCAGTACGGCGCCGAAGCCATTGCAGCGCGGACACGCGCCGCGCGGAGAGTTGAAGGAGAAGAGCTGTGGCGTCGGGGCGGGAAGCGTGGTGCCGTCGTTCGGGCACTCGAAGCGCTCGGTGAAGCGAAGGCGCGTGACGCGCGCTCCATCGAACGGCGACGCGATCGGTTCGGTGAAGAGAATTGCGGCGTCGCCGTCACCTTCGCGAAAGGCGGTGGTGAGCGCGTCCGCCAGTCGACCGCGCGCTTCCTCGCCGACGACGAGCCGGTCGACGACGACGAGCAGCTCCTTGGCGAAGGTCACGTCGACGTGCTCGGTGAGGAGCTCGTCGAGGTGCTTGATCACGCCGTCGACGCTGACGCGGACGAAGCCCTGGGCGCGCAGGTTGTCGACGACGACTTCGTGCGAGACTTGATCCGAGAGCTTGAGCGGCGCCGCGACGTAGAAGCGGGTGCCGGCCGGCAACGCGAGCACCGTGTCGGTCACGGATTGCACCGTGTCGGGCTTGAGCTCGCGTCCGCACACCGGGCACACTGCGTGGCCGACGCGCGCCCAGAGGAGCCGCAGGTAGTCGTAGATCTCGGTCGCCGTGCCGACGGTCGACCGCGACGTCTTGGTCGGGTTCTTCTGCTCGATCGCGACGGCAGGGGAGAGGCCGTCGATGAGGTCGACGTCGGGCTTCTCCATGCGCTCGAGGAACTGGCGCGCGTAGGCGCTCAGCGACTCGACGTAGCGGCGCTGCCCCTCGGCGTAGATCGTGTCGAAGGCGAGTGACGACTTGCCCGATCCGGACGGCCCGGTGACGACTGTGAACGCCCGCCGCGGGATCTCGAGGTCGAACCCCTTCAGATTGTGCTGCCGCGCGCCGCGGACGACGATGCGATCCTTCATGGGCCAGCGGTGGGTCGGGTGGGGATGGGTGAAGCGGTGGTGGCCGTGAATCGGTGAAGGCCGTGAATCGGTGAATCGGTGAATCGGTGAATCGGTATGGCGGCTGGTGACTCGGTGACTCAACAACAACGGTCACAACCGCCGAAGAGACCTCTCAAGGCGTTCTCCAGGCGGGTTGTGGCCCTTCGGTGTTGAGTCACCGAGTCACCAGCCGATTCACCGTTTCACGGATTCACCGATTCACGGACTTCACCGCTTCACCGTCATCCACCCCAACAATCTACCCGATTTCTCCCCGAATAAACACCGGAGCCCCGCTCTTGGTATCGAGAGCGGGGCTCGGAACGAGGAACGGCGACGGCTGAGCGCGCTTTACAACGTCGTGCGATTCCGGGTCGTGAGGCGATAGATCCAGAGCAGCAGCATTGCACCGACGATGGCCAGCAGGATGCTCCACAGCGAGAAACCGTTCAGTCCGGCGCCGGTGATCTGGCTGCCGATGAACCCGCCGATGAACGCGCCAACGATGCCGATGAGGATCGTGACGATGATACCGCCCGGATCCTTCCCGGGCATGAGCGCCTTGGCGATCGCACCAGCGATGAGCCCGAGCACGATCCAAGCGAGGATACTCATATCACTGCCTCCAGAGGTGGAAGTGAACGACGCGCGCCCGTATCGCAACGCCCGTACCAAAGACAGACGGCACACGGCGCGGCGCGAGCCGGCGCGCGATTAGAATTCACCTGGCATGGCTGCTTCTCTTTCTCCGCACGCGTCCGACGAGGACAGCACCGCCAAACGCTACGACCGGCGCCTGGCGCGCCGGCTCGTGCGCTACGTGCGCCCGTACAAGGCGCTGGTGGCGGGCGCGCTCGTGCTGCTGATGACGGAGGGTCTGTTGCAGCTCGTCGGACCGATCCTCACGCAGCGCGTGATCGACGTCGCGCTCCCGCGCCACGACGCAGCGATGGCGTGGCATGCCGCGCTGCTCTATCTCGGCTCGCTGCTCATCGCCTTCGGCTGCTCGTACGGCGAAACGATTCTCACCGCGCTGCTCGGCCAGCGCGTGATGCGCGATCTGCGGCAGGAGCTGTTCGAGCACGTGCAGCGATTGTCGATCGCCTTCTACGATCGCACGCCCGTCGGCCGCCTGGTGACGCGGGTGACGAGCGACGTCGAGTCGTTGAACGAGCTGTTCACCGCAGGGGTGGTCGCCGGGCTCGGGGACCTGTTCACGCTGCTCGCGATCGCGGTGATGATGATCGTCACCGATTGGCGACTCGCGCTGGCGGCGTTCGCCGTGATTCCGCTCGTGTATCTCACGTCGCACCTGTTCCAGGCGCGCGTTCGCGTTGCGTACCGGGAGATTCGCAGTCGCCTCGCCCGCATCAACGCGTATCTGCAGGAGCGCATCACGGGAATACGCGTCGTCCAGCTGTTCGGGCGCGAGCGCGCGGAAGGCGAGCGCTTCGCGGGACTCAACCGCGCGCACCTGGACGCGAACCTCCGGTCGATCACGATCTACGCACTCTATTTCCCCGCGATCGAGTTCCTGACGTCGCTCGCGCTGGCCGTGTTGCTCGTCGCCGGCGCCAGGCGCGTGGGGGCGGGCACGCTGACGGTCGGCGTCGTCGCCGCGTTTCTGCAGCTGCTGCGGCGATTCTATCAGCCGCTGCAGGATCTGGCGGACAAGTTCAACACGCTGCAGCAGGCAATGGCGGCGTCGGAGCGGATCTTCCTGCTGCTGGACACCGAACCGACGCTCGACGCGGGCACGGCGGTGCCGGACCGGCCCATGTTCCGGCGCGATGCACCGGTGACGATCGCGTTCGAGGACGTGTGGTTCCACTACGGCGACGCGGACGACGGCGAGCCGAGCTGGGTGCTGAAGGGAGTGAGCTTCGTCGCGCGGCCCGGCGAGACGGTGGCCTTGGTGGGCCATACGGGCGCCGGGAAGACGACGATCGTCAACCTGCTGCTGCGCTTTTACGAGCCGCAGCGCGGCCGCATCACGGCGAACGGGGTGGACATTCGCGACCTGCCGCTCGACGAGTGGCGGCGGCTGATCGGCTACGTCCAGCAGGACATCTTCCTGTTTGCGGCGGACGTTCGCACGAATGTCCGGCTCGACGCTCAGCTCGACGATGCATCGGTGATGGCGGCGGCGGCGCGCGTGGGCGCCGACCGGGTGATCGGACGGCTGCCGTCGGGGCTCGATCAGGTGTTGGGTGAGCGCGGCGGGTCGGTGAGCGTCGGCGAGCGCCAATTGCTCTCGTTCGCACGCGCGATCGCGGCGGATCCGAAGGTGCTCGTGCTGGACGAAGCGACGAGCGCGGTGGACAGCGAGGCCGAAGCCGAGATCCAGGCTGGTCTCGAGGTGCTGATGCAGGGGCGCACCACCATCGCGATCGCTCACCGACTGAGCACGATCGTCTCGGCGGACGAGATTCTCGTGCTGCATCATGGGGAGGTGCGCGAGCGGGGGACGCATGCGAGCCTGCGCGCGCGGGGCGGGCTGTACGAGCGCCTCTATCGCCTGCAGGCCGGTGCGGCCGGCGACGATGATGCACGTGTCGCTGCGCTTGCCAGCGTTCCGGGCGGCGGGTAGCTTCCGCGGTCATCTGGACCGGGACGCGTCGCTGCGCGATCGCCCGCGTCCCCGCGCCGCCGTCCGACCGCGCACCGTCCCGGATGCCCGTCCTTCAGCTCAACGATCAGCAGTACCCGCTTCGGGCGGGCACCACCCGCATCGGCTCGGGTGCGGATGCTGACGTCGTCCTGCCGGTCGGTTCGGCGGGAGGAGAGGCCCTCCAGGCGGTGGTCGATCAGGCGCGCAACGGCGGCCTGACGATCCGCCGTGCGGGCCCGGCGGCCCAGGTGCGCGTGAACGGTGTGTTGCTGGGCGCGGAGCCGACGCCGCTGATGCACGGCGACAAGGTGGAGATCGGGGGCGTCGAGCTCCATTTCGCCGACGACGCCAAGGCCGGCGCAACGCAGTTCGTGAGCGCGAGCGAGATTGCCGCGCTGGCCGGTACGCGCCGGACGGGCGCCGCTCGGCCGACGGCGGCATCGGGCGGGCGATTGGTCTCGCTCGTCGACGGCAAGGAATACACGGTGCCGACGATGGGTCTCCTGATCGGACGCGACGCGTCGTGCGACGTGGTGGTGGCGCAGCAGGAGGTGTCCCGCCGCCACGCGGAGATCGTGCCCGGCGACCAGGGATACGTCGTCCGGGACACGAGCGCGAACGGGGTGTTCGTGAACGGGGAACGGGTACAGGAGTCGCACCGATTGGCGCGGTCCGACGTCGTGCGCGTCGGGAGCGAGGAGTTTCGCTTTTACGCCGACGTCCTGAGCGCCCCGGCCGGTGCAGCACCGCCGCCGGCGGCGCCCGAGCGTCGGGCGGCGGCCGCTCCGCCGGTCGCGGCGGTGTCTCCCGCCGCAGGACCCATGGCCGACTCCATGCCGACTCCGCTCGCCACGCCGGCCTTCGAGGATCCCCGCCCGGTGCTCGCCACGCTCGAAGTGCTCAATCCGGGACCCATGAAAGGGACGCGGTTCTCCTTGCGAAGCCCGCTGTCGCACGTCGGGCGCGGCGCGCACAACGACGTGCGGCTGGTCGACGACAGCGTGAGCGAGACGCACGCCAAACTGCAGCGTCGCGACGACGGGTGGTACGTCGTGGACATGGACTCGACCAACGGGACGTACCTCGGCGGCAATCGCGTGACGGGCGAGCGCCGGATCTCCGGCGCCTCCGACGTGCGCTTCGGCGGCCTGAAGCTGCGGTTCGAGCCGACCAAGGCCCCCGCGGTGGCCGACGCGGACATCAAGGGGACGCGGGCGATCGCCTCCGTGGATCGGAAGAAGGCCGTTCCCGTGACGAAGTCGCCCGCACCGCCTGCGGCTCCGGTCCGTGAGGACGTGCCCAGAGGCGGCATCTCGGGATGGGTGTGGCTCGTCGTCCTGCTGATCGTCGGCGCCGCGGCGTATCTCGTGCTCAGAGGACGCGCGTGAAACTCCTTCATGCCGCGCGGACCGACGTCGGGATGATCCGGTCGGGGAACGAGGACAACTTCAGCGTCGACTCGGCGGGGTCGCGCGGCATCTTCATCGTCGCCGACGGCATGGGTGGCCACGCCGCCGGCGAAGTGGCGAGCGAGATGGCGGTCCAGATCGTCCAGCGCGAGCTGGCCCCGGTGAAGGACCTGAGCACTGACGACGTCGTCCAGCTCGTGTCGAGTGCGCTCAAACGGGCCAACCGCGCGATCCACGACCGCACGCTGACCGAGGTGGACAAGCAGGGGATGGGCACCACGGTGTCCGTCCTGGTGCTCTCCGGCTCGAGGTACCTGATCGGCCAGGTAGGAGATTCGCGGGTGTATCTGCTGCGCGACGGACAATTCTCCCAGCTCACGAAGGACCATTCCTACGTGCAGGAGCAGGTGGACGCGGGCTTTCTGACGCCCGAGCAGGCGCGCTACCACCCGTACAGCAACGTCATCACGCGATGCGTCGGTGCGGGACAGGACGTGGAGCCGGACATCTATCGCGGCGACGTCCGTGCGGGCGATCTCTATCTCGTGGCGAGCGACGGGCTCACCGGCATGGTCGACGACCGCCGTCTGGCGCAGCTGCTCAACTCCCGTGCGGAGCCGGAGCGGAAGGTGCAGTCGCTGATCGCCGAGGCGAACGGCCGTGGTGGTCTCGACAACATCACGGCGATCATCGTGCAGGTGCTCGCGACGGAGGGGGGCGCGGACGATGCTGCTCGCGCGGAAAATCGGGTTGGCTGACGAAACGGTCGGCAGCGTCGCGCAGCTCTACCTGGGCAACATTCTCTACGCGCTCGAGCTGGCCGCGATGTCGCTCGAGGAGGACGGCAAGGTGGAGGATGCGGGGTTCTATCGCGGCATCGCGCGCAAGCTGGCGGAGGCGCATGGACGTGAGCGCCGCAGCGGAGAGGGCGAGGCCCAGAGTAGGTGAGTCGTTTGGCCGGTCAGCCGGTCAACGACCGCTACCAACCGCGCATCGGTCAACGGCGGTTACAGTAGCGCGCACGCGTTCAGCCTCCGCCGAACTTCCTCGGCCGGCATCTCCGCGAGTGACAGCGCCGAGCGCTTGCTCACCGTCACGCGACGGCAGGCGAAGATCCGCAGCCAGCGCGCGCTGCCATACAGCTCCTCGGAGAGCTTCGGCAGGTTGATCGCTCCCTCCCAGCCTTCCGCGGTCAGTCGGCGCACGCCGCCGTCGCGCCGCAGCACCGGGATGTCGAGGCCGAGCATCTGGGTCTTCTGCGGATAGTCCAGCAGCAGCTCGCCGGGCGCGAGCCCGAGCTCGCGCGCGAGCTGATCTTCGACGGCCGTGACGAGGGCCCGGTCGTCAGCGATCCACTCGCCGCTCCCGGCTGGTAGCTCGGCGGCGGGACACTCGAAGACGCGCTTGTACAGGCGACGCTCGCGCAGGGCGGCGAGCAGCGGCGACGGCGCGCGCTGTGCGAGCTCGTGCAGCAGGCCTTCGTCGGTGAAGCCAGCGAGCGTGTGCGCGTCGAGCGAGCCGGCGCGGACGGCGCCGTCGACCAGACGCTTGTACATGGCGGTCGCGCTGCGGACGGCGTGGTGCCAGTAGACGTTGCGGTACATCTGGTACTTGGCGAAGAGCAGCGACTCGAGCGCGGACAACCCCTTCTCGAAGATGCCGATCCGTCGTCCGCCCCGCTCCGGGTCCTCGACGACGGCCAACGAGTTGAGCAGCCGGTCGACGTCGATGTCGCCGTAGTTCACGCCGCACATGAAGGCGTCGCGCTTGAGGTACTCGATCTTGTCGAGATCGAGCGAGCCGGAGATCAGCCCCTGCAGCGGGCTGTCGCTCTCGCCCCGAATGAGGGCCATGACCCGCTCCGGCGCGCCGTCATCGAGCTCGGCGCGCAGCACGTCGGCAATCGGACCGGTCGTCACGAGCGGCCGCGCGACCTCTTCGTGGTGAAGCGCCCCGATCTCCTCGAGCGCGTGGGAGTACGGATAGTGTCCGACGTCGTGCAACAGCGCCGCGCAGCGCACGAGGATGCATTCCCGGGGCGCGAGTCCGTGATCCATCCCCCGCTCTTCGAACAGGGCGAGCGTCTCGCGCGCGAGATGGTACGCACCGAGCGCGTGCTCGAATCGGGAGTGGCTGGCGCCTGGATAGACGAGATACGCGAGACCGAGCTGCCGGACGTAGCGCAGGCGCTGAAAGGCCGGCGTATCCACGAGCCGCAGCGCGAGCGGATCGACCCGGATGTTCTTCCAGAGCGGATCGCGGATGATCTCGAAGGACATGGGAGGGCGGGTCGAGGAACGGCGGTGAGTTGGTGAATCGGTGAATCGGTGAATCGGTGAATCGGCTGGTGACTCGGTGACTCAGGACCGAATGGCTACAACCGGCCTGGAGCCTTCTCGAAGCATCTCCACGCTGGTTGTGGCCGGTGCCGTTGAGTCACTGAGTCACCAACCGCCGTACCGATTCACCGTTTCACCGACTCACCCGCAGCTCTCACCCCATCGGTCCCGCCGCTCGCACCTTGGCGGGCACACCGCCGAACTTCTCGAAGTTGGCGCGGAACATCTCGGCCAGCTTCTTCGCCTGCGCGTCGTAGGCGGCGGGGTCGGTCCAGGTGCCGCGCGGGTCGAGGACCTCCGTCGGCACGCTGGGGACGGCCTGCGGGACGGCGAGGCCGAACACGGGATCGGTGCGCGTCGCGACCGCGTCCAGCTTGCCGCCCAGTGCCGCGTGCACCATCGCACGGGTAAAGCCGAGCT
This sequence comes from Gemmatimonadaceae bacterium, assembly GCA_036488775.1. Taxonomy (GTDB): domain Bacteria; phylum Gemmatimonadota; class Gemmatimonadetes; order Gemmatimonadales; family Gemmatimonadaceae; genus AG11. The sequence goes on from DASXHF010000159.1 coordinate 13,477, forward strand.
TCATGCGCTTGCCGACGCCGTATGGTCCGCCGCTCCAGCCCGTGTTCACGAGCCACACGTGCGCGTCGTGCTCGTCGATCAGGCGGCCCAGCATCTCGGCGTACTTGGTCGGATGCCAGACGAGGAACACCGCGCCGAAGCACGACGAGAACGTGGCCTGGGGCTCGGTCACCCCGCGCTCGGTGCCGGCCACCTTCGCCGTGTATCCCGACAGGAAGTAGTACATCGCCTGCTCGCGGCTCAGCTTCGCGATCGGCGGCAGCACGCCGAAGGCGTCCGCCGTGAGAAAGACGATGTTCTTCGGGTGCCCGCCGCGGCCGCTCGGCACGTGGTTGGGGATGTAATGCAGCGGATACGACGCCCGGGTGTTCTCGGTAATGCTCTGGTCGGAGAACCTGACGGTCCGCGTCGACGGATCGAGCACGACGTTCTCGAGGATGGTCCCGAACATCTGGGTGGTTCGGTAGATGTCGGGCTCTCCCTCCGGCGAGAGGTTGATCACTTTCGCGTAGCAACCGCCCTCGTAGTTGAACGTCCCCTCCGGCGACCAGCCATGCTCGTCATCGCCGATGAGTGAGCGCGCCGGATCGGCGCTGAGCGTCGTCTTGCCGGTGCCTGACAGACCGAAGAAGAGTGCGGTGTCCCCGCCGGGGCCGACGTTGGCGGAGCAGTGCATCGAGAGCACCCCCTGCTTCGGCATGTAGTAGTTCATCACCGTGAACATCGCCTTCTTGAGCTCACCGGCGTAGCGCGTGCCACCGATGAGGATCATCCGCCGCGCGAGGTTCAGCACGATGAACGTGCCGGTCCGGGTGCCGTGGCGCGCCGGGTCCGCCTGGAACTCCGGCGCATGCAGCACCGTGAAGTTCGGCGCGAAGGTCGGCAGCTCGGTCGCGTCGGGACGGATGAACATGTTGCGCACGAACGCCATGTGCCACGCATTGGGCGACACGTAGCGCACGCTCAACCGGTACTTCGGATCGGCGCCGCAGTAGAGATCCTGCACGAACAGCTCGTCGCGCCCGTCGAGGTACTGCCGCACGTCGGCGAGCAGCGTCTCGAAGCGGTCCGGGGCGATCGGCTGATTCACCTTTCCCCAGTCGATGTCGCCCTCGGTGCCCGGCTCCTTCACGACGAACTTGTCGTTGGGGGAACGCCCGGTGTGGGGCGAGGTGATCGACACGAAGGGCCCCATGTCGGCGAGCTGGCCCTCATCGCGACGGATGGCGTCCTGGATCAGCTCGGGGGCGACGAGGTTCCAATGGACGGTGCCCGACGGCTTGAGCCCCTGTCCTTCCAGGGTCCCGCGCAGTCCGGTGTCGTCCCGCGGTTTCGTCTGTGTAGCCATCGCTGTCTGCCCTCTGGTGAAAGGCCGGCGTCGCCGTGGTGGCGCGCGCCGAGCTAGAGTTTCGAGAAGATGGTCGGCGCCGGGCTTGCCGCGGCAAACGCGGGCTCGGCCGATTGCGAACGCTCCTGCGCGTCGACCACGGCGACCGCCGCCATGTTGACGATGTCCTGGACGTCGGCGCCGCGCTCCAGCACGTGCACGGGCCGACGCATTCCGACGAGGATCGGGCCGATGGCCGTGGCCCCGCCGAGGTGATGCAACAACTTGTAGGCGATGTTGCCGGCGCTCAAGTTCGGAAAGATGAGGACGTTCGCCTGCTCCTTGAGCGCGCTGAACGGATAGTCGCGCCGGAGGATCTCCGGGTTCATCGCGGTGTCCGCCTGCATCTCGCCGTCCACGACCAACGACGGATCGCGCTCTTTCAACAGCTGCACCGCACGCGCCATCTTTTCCGCGTCGGGGTGCTTGACCGAGCCGAAGTTGGAGAACGACAGCATCGCGATCTTGGGCACGATCCCCAGCGTCCGCGCGATCCGGCTTGCCGCGTACGCGATCTGCGCGACCTGCTCCGCGGTGGGATTGATGTTCACCGTGGTGTCACCGCAGAACACGACATGGCGCTCGGTGACGAGCATGTACATCCCGCTCACGAGCTTGGCGCTGGGATGCGCGCCGATGACCTGCAGCGCGGGCCGGATGGTCTCCGGGTAGTGCATCGTCACGCCGGACACCAGCGCGTCGGCGTCACCGCGCGCCACCATGCACGAACCGAAGTAATTACCGTTGAACAGCTGGCGGCGTGCCTCGTCGAGCGACAGACCCTTGCGTTGCCGGAGCTGCCACATGTAGTGCGCGTACTCCTCACGTCGCGGCGACGTCGCCGGATCCTCGATCGTCACGTCGGTCAGCGAGATCCGGTTCTCCTCCGCCACCTGCTCGATCCGTCCGCGATCACCGAGTAGGACGGGGTGCGCGATCCCGTCGTCCACGAGGATCGACGCCGCGCGGATGATCTTCGGCTCCTCGCCTTCCGGAAAGACGATGCGCTTGGGCGCGCGCTGGGCCCGGTTGATGAGGCCGCGCATGATCCCGCGCGCGCGGCCGAGCCGCGACTCGAGCCTGTCACGGTACCCTTCGAGGTCGATGAACTCGCGCGCGACACCGCTCGCGACTGCCGCCCACGCGACGGCGGGCGCGACCCAGAGCAGGACGCGCGGGTCGAAGGGGAAGGGAATCAGGTAGTCAGGCCCGAAGTGTACGCTGCGCAGTCCGTAGAGCGCGGCGACCGAATCCGGCACGTCCTGCTTGGCCAGCGTCGCCAGCGCGCGCGTGGCCGCCATCTTCATCTCCTCGTTGATCTCCGTCGCCCGGACGTCCAAGGCGCCGCGGAAGATGAACGGAAAGCCCAGAACGTTGTTGACCTGATTCGGGTAGTCGCTGCGTCCGGTGGCGATGATCGCGTCGTCGCGCACGGCGCGCACCTCGTCCGGCGTGATCTCCGGCACGGGGTTGGCCAGCGCGAAGATGATCGGACGCGGTGCCATCTGCGCCACCATGTCGCGCGTCACCGCTCCGGCGACGGAGAGACCGACGAACACGTCGGCGCCGACGAGCGCGTCGCCGATCGTGCGCGCCGTCGTGGTGCGGACGAAGCGCGCCTTATAGGGATCCATGTCCCCCTCGGTGCGGCCGTCGTAGATCACGCCGGCACGGTCGCACATCAGGATGTGCTCCCGCTTCACGCCGAGCCGCACGTAGTGCTCGGCCGTGCTGATCGCCGCGGCGCCCGCGCCAGAGAACACCACCCGCACGGTGCCGATGTCCTTGCCGACGATCTCCAGTGCGTTGAGCAGCGCGGCGCCGGAGATGATCGCCGTGCCGTGCTGGTCGTCGTGGAAGACCGGGATGCCCATCGTCTTGCGGAGCGTCTCCTCGATGTAGAAGCAGTCCGGCGCCTTGATGTCCTCGAGGTTGATGCCGCCCACGGTGGGCTCGAGGAGCTGGCAGAACTTGATCACGTCGTCGGCCTTCTCCGACGCGACTTCGAGGTCGAACACGTCGAGATCGGCGAACTGCTTGAACAGGTTGCCCTTGCCCTCCATCACCGGCTTGCCGGCCATGGCGCCGATGTTGCCGAGCCCCAGCACGGCGGTGCCGTTGGTGACGACGGCGACGAGATTCCCCTTCGCCGTGTACTTGTAGACGTCGTCGGGATTGTCCTTGATCGCCAGGCAGGGTTCGGCGACGCCGGGCGAATAGGCGAGCGCGAGGTCGCGCTGGTTGTTGAGCGGCTTGGTCGGGACGACGGCGATCTTTCCCGGGCGTCCGCGCGCGTGATAGTCGAGAGCGTCTTCGCGTTTGGTCATAGGCAGACCCGAAAGGTAGCCGCGACGCGCGAGACGGTGGAGGGGCTCGCGGCCGGCGAATCGATCGCCGATGCCGCGAGCCCCGGCGCTGCTAACCCCGTCGCTGGAGGAGACGCGCTGGCCAGGCGAGCAGCGCGAGCACGGCGGAGCAGGCGATGATCGCCGGCCCCGAGGGCAGGTCGAACGGCACCGACAGCGAGAATCCCACGATGGCCGCGATGACGGCGCTGACCACCGCGACGGTAAAGATGCCACGCATGCTCCGCGCGAGGAGCAGGCCGGTCACGGCGGGCAGCACCAGGAAGTTGAAGACGAGGATCACGCCCGCGAACTGCATCGCGAAGGCGATCACCAGGCCGAGCGTGAGATAGAGGAACAGGTTCCAGAACGTGACGCGATACCCGAGTGTGCGCGCCGTCTCGCCGTCGAACGAGACGAAGAGGAACTCCTTGTAGAACAGGGCGTGCGCGAGCAGGACGGGGATCGTCACCGCGAGCAGGACCAGCGTATCCGCGCGGGTGATGCCGAGGATGTTGCCCTGCAGAAAGATGTCGTGCGCCTCGCCGCTCTTGGCCTTCGCGATCAGGAGGACGCCGATTGCCGCGGCGGCGGCGTACGTCACGCCGATCGTCGCATCCGGAGGGATGCCGGAGCGCCGTCCGCCGCCGAGACCGAAGAACAAGGCGCCGGCGAGGCCGAAGGCGAGTGCGAACGCGGTCGGATGGCCGGCGAGGCCGGCGCTCAATCCAATCCCGCCGAGAAAGAGCGCCAGCGCGATTCCGGCCGAGGAGAGCTGCGCGATGGCTGCGCCGACGAACACGATCCGCCGCAGCACGACGTAGACGCCAAGCACCGAGCATGCGATGGCGATGACGAGCGCGCCGTACAACGCCTCGCGGAAGAGGAGGATCGTGCTAATCATGCGCGTGCGCCCCCACGTCCAGTCCGCGACGCGCGACGACGATGCGGTGCCCATGCATCTCGTCCACGTCCACCGGGATGCCGTACATCTGGGTCAGCGTCTCCTCGGTCATGATCTGTCCGACGGTGCCGATCCGGAAGCCCCGCTCGACGACCAGCGCGATCCGTTCGACATAGTTGGCCACCTCGTTGAGCGCGTGACTGACCATGAGAACCGTGAGGTTGTCCCGCTCGTGGAGCTCTCGCACGAGTCCGAGGATCTGCGTCGTCGAGACGAGGTCCATCCCGTTCGTGGGCTCGTCGAGCACGAGAACGTTCGGCTCGCCGACGAGGGCGCGCGCGATGAGGACGCGTTGCTTCTGGCCGCCGGACAAGGCGCCGAGCGGCCGGTCCGCGAGGTCGGCGATGCCGACGTGCTCGAGGGCGCTCCGCGCCAGGGCGCGGTCTTCCCGCGATGGGCGTCGCATGAGACCGATGCGGTCGTAGCGGCCCATCAGGACGACGTCGAGCACCTTGAGGGGGAAGTTGTAGTCGACCGAGTCCCGCTGCGGCACGTAGCCGAAGCGGAGTCCAGGTGCCTTCGTGACGGTACCAGCCAGCGGAGTGAGCGACCCGAGGATCGCTCGCAGAATGGTCGTCTTGCCCGCACCGTTCGGTCCGACGAGACCGAGGAAGTCGCCCGAGGGAATGTCGAACGTGATGTCGGATAGCACCACGCGACGCCCGTAACCGAGCGTCGCGTGATCGAACGTGATCAGTGCTGTCATTTCACGGCGGCGGCGAGCTGCGACATGTCGTAATTCATGAGGGTCACGTAATCGCCGACTCCGGGCACGCCGCCGACCGACGGCGGCAGGATGAGCACCTTGACGCCGGTCTGCTTGGCGACGAGATCCGCGACTTTCCGATCATAGAACGGCTCCATGACGATGGCCTTCGCGCCGGTACGCTTCACCGTCTGAATGACCTCGTACAGGTGCGCCGGAGACGGCGGAACGCCGGGCTTCGGCTCCATGAACGCGACGATGTTCATCTTGTTGTACTCGGCGAAGTACCGCCAGCTCGTGTGCCAGGCGACGACCGGCTTGTCCTTGATCACCGCGAGCTCGTCACTCCAACCGCGCTCCGCGGCGTTGAGGCGGCCTTCGAACGCCCGCTCGTTCTGCGCGTACGTCGCGGCATTTGCCGGGTCGAGCTGCGTGAACTTCGACTGGAACAGCCGGGCGATGCGGCGGCCGTTCTCCGGATCGAGCCAGTAGTGCGGATTGCCGAGCGGGTGGACGTCGCCCATGCTGCGGTCGACGTTGCCCTGCGGCGTGTCCAGCACGCGGATCGCCGTCGAGGCGTCGACGTATCCGGATCCACCCTGGCGGATCTTGGGATTCCGTGCGCCGTCGAGCAGCAGCGGCATCCAGCCGATCTCGAGGTCGAGGCCGACGAACGCCCACACGTCGGCGTCGCGAAGCTGGAGTACGAAGCTGGGCTTCGCCTCGATGAAGTGCGGGTCCTGATATCCCTCGCCGATGTGGGTGGCGGTGATCTTGTTCCCGCCGACCGCCTTCGCGATGTCGTAGAGGTCCGTCGTGCTCGTCACCACCTTGAGCTGCGCCTGCGCGGCGTGCGGCGCGACCGCGGTGAGCACGGTGCAGAGTGCCAAACTGAAACGTCGAAACATGAAGACTCCGGTGTGGGTGCCACTCCGCTCAGAACGGATGCGGCTTGTGCGGACCGAGCGAGAAGGATGCCTGGAACAGCAGGCGGTTGGTCAGCGTCTCGTCGGTCGGCTTCACCGCTTCGTACGCGGCGACGAGCTTGGAGAACTCGCTCGGGAACCATTCGAGATACACTGAGCCGGCATTCAGGGTCCGGCCGTCGCGCTCGGGGTCCTGGACCCAGTCGTACCGGGTGCCAACGAATGTCCGCTGGCCCGTCTGCACCCGCGCAAACACGTACGCGCCGGTGTAGTCGCGCGTTGGACCGGCGAACGCGTTCGGAGGCACCGGAACGGTAAGACAGGAGGCGCAGCCGTCGAAGTTGATCGCGGGGCTTCTCTCGTTGATCTGGTGCATCACCTCGCTCTGCAGCATGAAGGACTTGTACAATCCCTGCTGGAGCGGCCGCCACCGATACGTGAGGTCGGCGCCCAGCGTCGTCTGGCGCGCCGGAACGGCGTTGATGCCGTTGGGAAGCAGCGCGGCGAAGTTCACGTCGAGCGGCTGCTCGCGCTTTCCGGTCAATGCGGAAAAGGAGAGCTCGACGTTCTGTGCCTCCGTCAAATCCACGTAGTTGCGCAGGCGCGCCGAAGCGCCGAGCCCACCGAGCGACTTGTTCACCGGCTCGGTCGTGACGAGCGCCGGCGTCGGGGAGCTCAATCGGTCGACGACGGTGACCTGCAGCTCCTGGTAAAAGCCGAACGGCGCGAAGACCCGGCTTCCCCACAGGCCCGTTCCCTTGAGCCCGTCATCGGTCAGGAATCGCTGAATGACGTACGGGTACTCGATGGTGTGGAGGTCGTGCCGGTGCGTCGTGTTCTCCTTGCCGAACGGCATGAGGAATCGGCCGATCCGAAGCTCGAACTGGTTGGGGAGCGCGGTGGTCGTCAGATACGCCTGCTCGATCGAGATGCCCTCGAGGTCGCTGATTCCCAGAAAGACATCACCGCGAAAGTAGGGATCCACGACCGACTGCACGGCGAGCTCGACTTCACGTACGCCCATCCGAGACCCGTCACGCTGGGTGCTCCCCTTGGGGGAGAGATCGGCGACCAGGTCGCCGACGGCGCTGAAATCCGGGAGCAGCCGCGGATTCGTCGGACCGGTCTGCGTTCCGACGGGCGCCGCGGCGCCCGTCGGCGGCGTCACGGCCGCGCCGAGCTCCTTCATCAACGCGATCGAATCGGCAACCGCCTTCGCGATCGAATCGGCGCGCTGCTTCCGCCGGGCCGCCGTGGTGTCGGGTTGTTGAGCGCCGGCGGCGAGCGCGCCGAACAGCACGCCCGCGAGGGCCATTCTCGTTGAGATCATCTGTGAGTTGAAATGAGTGCATCGCCGTTCGCGAGAAGCTCGCCGGACGCGAACGCACGCAGCAACGGCTGACCTGTCACCCGCGCTCGAACGGCTGCCGGGTGCGGCAGCGTCGAGGGATGACGTCAGGCGTTCGGGGGTGCTCGTGCCGGGGCCGTTCCGGGCACGCGTGACGCAACCGGCATGGACGCGATGGCCAGCGGGGGCCGGTCGATCGGCGGCGTCGCGGCGGCGAACGCGGGGCGTCGGACGGGCGCGCTCAGATCGGACAGGAACTGGCACAACGGGCACTCGTCGGAGTGCAGCGGACGACACGTCGACCGCGACGACGCCTCGATGTGACCGTTCCGCGCTCCCGCGCTCGGCCGCTCCGACCGGGCGTCGGCGCACGCCAGCACCGACGACAGCGCGAGCTGGAATACTGCCCACGCGAGCACTCCGACTCTGCATCCGCGATGCCGTCGCATCGGAGCAAGGTAGGGGCGGGGTAGAGACCGTGCAATCGGTCTCGCCCCTGCGTCGCCGAGGCGCCGGCGATAGACTGTGCACGAGGCTACTCTCTCTCTTCTCGATGGAGGCGATCGTGAATCCAACGATGGTGACGACGGCGTTCGAGCTGACCGGCTATCGCATCGGCCGCACGCTCGGGGTAGTGCGCGGCGTGACGGTCCGCTCGCGCTCACTGGCCGGCAACATCGGCGCGGCGTTCCAGACGATCATGGGTGGCAACATCTCGCTGCTCACGGAGCTGTGCGAGCATTCGCGCGCCGAAGCGTTCGAGTTGATGCTTCGCCACGCGAGCGATCTCGGGGCGAACGGCATCATCGCGGTCCGCTATGACGCCACCGAGGTGATGTCCGGGGTGACGGAGGTGCTGTGCTACGGCACCGCGATCGTGGCGGAGCTGGCGTGAGCATGCCGATGCGCCGCGGGGCGTGGTGGCTGCCGACGCTGGCGGCGGGGGTGCTCGCCTGCGCATCGGGCTCGCCGGCAGCGCGCCCGACGGCTGCGCCTGCGCCGAGTGGAGAGGTGGCGGCCCTGGGTGCGGCGCGACAGTTGATCGTCGTCACCACGCCGGCCTGGGATTCCGTCTCGGGCACGTTGCGGCGCTATGAGCGCGCCGCCGACGGGGACGCGTGGACCGCGGTCGGCGACGTCGTTCCGGTCGCGGTGGGACACGCGGGACTCGCGTGGGGGAGCGATGCGCTTCGCCGGTCGTCCAGCGAGCCGCGCAAGCGCGAAGGCGACGGGCGCGCGCCCGCGGGTGTCTTTCCCCTCGATACGGCGTTCGGGTTCGCCGCCGACGGAGGTGTACCGACGCTGCGGCTGCCGTACGTCCCGCTCGTGGCGGGGAGCGAATGCGTCGACGACGGCGCCTCCGTGCACTACAACACGGTCGTCGACCGCGCCCGGGTGCCGCAGGTGGATTGGACGAGCTCCGAGCGGATGCGACAGATCGGGCAATACCGGCTCGGCGTCATCGTCGGGTACAACGCGCCCGCGCCGGTCGCTGGTCGCGGGTCGTGCATCTTCCTGCACATCTGGAGCGGGCCCGGTGTCGGAACGGCGGGGTGCACGGCGTTCCCGGCGAGCGCGGTCGAAACGGTCGTGCATTGGCTCGATCGCTCGAGGCGGCCGATGCTCGTGCAGCTTCCGTCGTCCGAATACGCGCGCGTGCGCGCGGCGTGGCGCTTACCGTGACGATGGGCGCGTGCTGAGCCTGGCCAGCGGACGTTGGAAAGAGCTCACCCAAGCCTACGGCACCGCGGAGGACGTGCCGCGGCTGCTCCAGGCGCTGGTGGGTGCACCGGACGATCGTATACGCGCGGAGCTCTGGTTCGCCGTTTCGCGCATGCTCCACCGTGAGGGGCGCTCCTACTCGGCCTCCTACGGCGCCGTGCCGCACCTGCTGGAGATCGGCGCTCGCGGGGACATGGGCGAGCTTGCGGCCTCGCTGCACCTCGTGACGCTGATCGAGACCGACCGCCGTTCACCATCGTCGGCCTCCATGCCCGACGATCTGCTCGAGGACTACGCGTCGGCCATCGAGAGCATTCCTGCGCTCGTGGCCAGTGTGATTGCGGAGCCGTGGCCGGACGACGTCGCGCGCATTTTCGCCGCCGCGTTGCTCGCGGGCAAACGCCACGCCGCATTGGCGCGGACCCTTCTGGTCGGCGATCCGACGTGACTGCGTGATGGGCCTCGCCGTCGCGAGGCCCATCACGCAGTCACATCTGAAATTCTCCGGCGAAGGCCACGGCGAACGAGAACGTCTTCGCTCTGGTGCGTGACTCCATCGCGTCGGCCACGCGCTCGAGCCGCTTGGGGATCTCGAGGATCTTTTCCTGGGCGCGCTTGCCGATCTCATCGAGCCCCTCGAGCGTCTCGACGGCCCAGAAACGGATCTGTTCTTCGACGATCTCGAGATAATCCCGCGGGCCATAGATGCCGGCGCGGCGGATGACGTCGGCCATCTCGCGGAAGTTCGGCATGTTCACGCCCGGCATGTCGATCGACGGCATGATCGCCGCCGCCGAGGCGAGCGCGTTGTTGGGGTCGCGCTGCAGCACTTCCTTGAAGATCGTCCGATAGAACGTGTAGTGGCGCGCCTCCTCCTTGGCCACGTTCTGCAGGACGACGCCCAGGGTAGGCTCGTAGCTGCCGGCGAGCTTGCCGGTGTTGGCGTGACTCACCTGGGTCGCCCGCTCCTGCAGCGTCGTGTAGACGAACACCCGGTACGGGTCCTTGTCCCACTCCGGCTCGAACCCGGCCTTGAGATACTCGAACTGCATCCGCTCCAGCACCGGATTGTCGAGCACCTTGCTGTCGCGCGAGTAGTCGTGCAGCACCGCGCCGTGCCGGTCTTCCTCCGCGGTCCACAGGTTGGTCCACTTCGACCAGAAGGTGTCGCCGCCGAGGTACGTCGCGAGCAGGCGATGGAAGTGGGGGAGCCCCTCTTCGGTGAGGAGGTTCAGTGCCAGCGCAACGCGGGCGGGCAGGGTGATCCCGGACGCCCGACTGCGCAGCTCCCGGATGTGATGGTCCGGATCGGTCTCGGGCGGCGGCGACAGGAGCTCGCTGGGGAACCAGAGCACCCGCTTCGCCTCGTGCCGCTCCATGAGCTGATGGACGACCTCTTCGAGGTCCGCCAGCACTTCGACCTTGGCGAGCGTGGCCGCTTCTTGTGGTGTCATATGCACAATCTGGCAGGTCCGGCGGACGTGGGCTAGCCACCACGTGAATCCGAGGGGCGTCGTTCCTTCCGCAAGGCGCGAACCGTTACCGGGAGGGTACGATCCCGCAATGCCGGCCCCCCCACTTGCGCGACTTTACAACGACGTGCCGCGCCGCCACCGTTCGCGCGTGTCTGCTGCGGGCGGGGTCGGCTACGCGCGCCGAATCGGCGTTTTCTCCGCCACGATGCTCGTCGTGGGCGGGATCATCGGCTCGGGGATCTTCCTCAATCCGGCGATCGTCGCGCAGCGCGTGGGATCGGCCCCGCTGATCGTCGCCGCCTGGTCCATCGGCGCCCTCGTTGCGCTTCTCGGAGCGTTCATCTTCGCCGAGCTGGGCGCGCGACGTCCAGCCGCTGGAGGCGGGTACGTCTACCTGCGCGATGCGTTCGGGCCGCTTCCGGCGTTCCTCTACGGGTGGGCGCTGCTCCTCGCCATCGCGACCGGCGCCGCCGCGGCGGTCGCGGTCACCTTCGCAAGCTACGCCGCTCCCATCCTCGGCCTGCCGCCGGCGACGGAGACCTGGCTTGCCGCGGTCGCCATCGCGCTCCTGTCGCTCGTGAACATCCTCGGCGTGCGTCCCGGCAGCGTCGTGCAGAACGTGTTGACGCTGCTCAAGCTGTCGGCGATCGCCGTGTTGGTGATCGGTGCCCTCGTCGGGCCGGCCCACGCGCAGGTGGTCGCTGCGTCGCCCGTGGTCACCACGAGCCGTTCGGTGCTCGTGGCGCTCGGCACGGCGCTCGTGCCGGTCCTCTTCGCGTATGGCGGCTGGCAGCAGACCAACTTCGTCGCCGAGGAGATGATCGACGCCAGGCGAAACCTCCCGCGAGCCCTCGTGATCGGCGTCGTCATCGTCGGTGCCGTCTACCTCGCCGTGAACCTCACCTACCTGCACGCACTCGGCGTCCGGGGATTGGCGGCAAGCCGGGCGCCGGCGGCCGACGTGATGGGTGCGTACTTCGGCGCACCCGGCCGTCGCCTCATCGCCGCCGGCATCGCCGTGTCCACGTTCGGGTTTCTCAACCTGGTCATTCTCGTGACACCGCGCGTGTACCAAGCGATGGCGGCCGACGGGGTGTTCTTCGCCCGCTTCGCCGAGCTGCATCCGCGCTATCGCACACCCGTTGCGGCGATCGTCACGCAGGGGGTGTGGGCGATCGTGCTCCTGGCGTCGGGCAGCTACGGGCAGCTGCTCGACTACGTCACCTTCGCCGACTGGATCTTCTTCGGAGTGACGGCGGCGACGCTCGTCGTCTATCGCCGCCGCGCGGCGACGCACGACGCCGGCTTCCGTGCGCCGCTGTATCCGTCGAGCGTGGCGCTGTTCATCCTCGCGTGCGTCTACGTCGTCGTCGGTGCGGTGATCTCCAACCCCCCGAACGCCGTCCGTGGCGCGCTGCTGCTCGCCGCGGGCGTACCGGCCTATCTCGCGTGGTCGCGGCGCAGCAAGGCGCCGGCACGCCGTGCCGCAGAGCTCTAGACGACGGCGCTAGCCCGCCGCGTACCCGCGCAGCCGCTCGAGCATGCGCGTGTCCGTGCCCGTCGCGTCGTCGAGCTTCGGTGTCTCGATCACCTTCGGAACCGCCGCCAGCCGCTCGTCCGTCATGATGCGCCGAAAAGGCGGCTCGCCGAGCGAGCCCTCGGCGATGAGCTCGTGGCGATCTCGCCGCGACGCGAACGGCGTCTTGGAGTCGTTCAGGTGCATGACGCGCAGACGAGCGATGCCGAGCACGTCGTCGAGCCGTCGCAGAACGCCGTCATAGTCCTGGACGAGGTCGTAGCCCGCCGAATACACGTGGCAGGTGTCGAGACAGATCCCGACGCGATCGCGCTGCGCCGGCTCGATTCGGTCGATGAGGGTCGCGAGCTCCTCGAACGTTGCGCCGAGCGACGTGCCCGAGCCGGCGGTCGTCTCGAGGCAAAGCACCGTGCGTCCCGGAACGCGCGCAAGCGCCTCGCCGATCGCGTCGGCATTGCGCGCGATGCCGGCCGCGCGATCGTCCATGTAGTTGCCCGGGTGCGACACGAGATACTGGAGACCGAGCGCCTCGCACCGCTGCAGCTCGGTGATGAACGACGCGAGGGACCGGGCACGCAGCGCGGGATCGGGGCTCGCGAGATTGATGAGGTACGAATCATGGGCCATCGTCGCGACGACGTTCGTCGCGGAGAGACGCTCACGAAACGACCGGCATTCCTCGTCGGCGCAGTCACGCTCCGCCCACCGGTTCGCCATCTTGGTGAAGAGCTGAAGCGCGGTGGCATTCAGCGCCGCGGCGCGGAGCGGTGCCTCGGGAACTCCGCCGGCCGCGCTCACGTGCGCGCCGAGGACCAGGTCAGTCGACATCTCGTCGGGGATCGATGTGAAGCGGACAACTGCAACGGAATGCACGGAAACGACCGAAACGGCGGAACGGGCGGATCTGTCCTTCGTAGGAGCTGGGCGCTGCGCACCAAACCCGGCCCTGCGACCCCAAGGTCTTTCTTTGTGGTCGACGGGATGCGGGAGCGGCGCTTGAACGACATCGGTGTGCCGTGATCCGTCGTTTCAGCCGTTTCCGCCCGTTCCGTGCATTCTGTTCACCGTCGATCGGTGTGGCCGAGCTGGACGAACGACCGCCGAGCCACGCCGCAATATCGGCGTTACTCACCGAACGCGGCCGCCCTACCTCTCAGGACCTTCCCGCACCGCGGGCAGTGAATGTCCCCCGACTCCGCGAGCGCGTAATCGAATGCGCGTCCGCACTGACATTCCGCCTCGAGGGCTTCGTTCCCACATCCGATGCAGAATTCGTCCTCCGGGTCGTATGCCCGGAATCGGCCGCATACCGCACAGCGCTTGGTGACCGTCATGTCAGTGACTTCCGCGCAGCCAGGTCTCCGGATCGACGGCACGCCCTTGCGGACGGATCTCGAAGTGGAGGTGCGGTTTCAGGTCGGGGTCGGACACGCCCACCGTGCCGATGACGTCACCCTTCTTCACCGATCCGCCTTTGTGCACCGCGGCCGAATTCAGCGAGGCGTAGATCGAGTAGTCGCCGCCGCCGTGTTGGAGGATCACCGTCAGGCCGTAGGTGCCGAGC
>DASXHF010000352.1:0-2111 GCA_036488775.1 Gemmatimonadaceae bacterium
TTGCGTCAGCTCGACGCGACGATGTATCCCGAGCGCTCGGACGTCGGCGGCGCGACGACGGCCAGCGTGGCAGCGAATCGACGAATCATAGTGGGCTCCGTGACGGCAGTACTCGTCCTCGAGTACCGCGCATTGAAAGGATCAGAGTGAAGTGAGCACTTCGAGCGTTACCAGCCACCGCTGAACGAGTCCGAGGCGAACTCCGCCACGACGTACCCGCTGAAGTGCTTGATCCTCCGGAACACCACGCTGTTGCCGGCGTCGACGAACGTTCTCAGATCGCGATCATACTGCGACTCATCGTAGCACCGGTTGAACGCGCCGCAGTACTGCACCGTCCACTGCTTCGCAAAATTGCTCAACCCGGTCGGGACGTAGATGTACAGGTTGACCGGGGTTTTCGGGTTGAAGCGCATCGCCGGGAAGAAATCGATGCTTGGCGAGCTCGTGTTCGCGTTCTTGACCACCGCCGTGATCGTCAGCGGCGCGGTCTGGGGCGAGCAGGGGTCATTCCAGTACTGCACCCCGTAAGACGTCGTCGCCAGATCGCAGACCGCGTTCGCCGGCAGGTCCAGGTGGTTCGGGCCGAGCGCGAGGGACTGATCCTGCGTCGGGTCGATGGTGAAGGTGTAAACGCCATCCGTTACGCCCACGAGCGATTTCTGGGCGGCCGTCGGCGCGAACGGTGACCGACTGAGCTGCGACTCACTGGGAGACGCCTTCGGCGCCGTCGTCTCGCCGGCGCACGCCGCGAGCAACACACCCGTGGCGGCCAGCATGGTCAGCATGGAAACACGCGCGCGAGCCATCATCGGCAATCGCATCCGAACCTCGTTCCTCGTAGAAGGGTCAAAACGGGACGGCGGGTGAAGAGGGTGCCAACCATCGCAGGCTCACCCCCCGACATCCGCCGGATCTCTCCACGACACTGGGTGCCGCGGCGACCTGCCCTAAGGCAATGCCAGCGCCACATGTCGCGATTTTGCGATTCTCGTCACATTGTCGCGAAGGCTCGAACGCGGCCCCGTCGAAGCGGCGGATCTGTCCGCATCCTTCCGCTCTTTTGTCCGAGACCTCGCAGGCGCACTGTCGGGCAATTCGCCACGATCCATGCGTTCTGCGAAGTGGCGGAGCTCCGATGGAGCGACTCAGCGAGTGCGGGCGGCCCCGGCCGCGGCGCGCACCGCCGGTTCGACGTCTTCTTCGAGCGCCGCCAGCGCCTGTTTCGCGGCGGGCGTCTTCACCTTTGCCAGACCGTCCACGGCGGCGAGCCGCAAGATCATGGGATTGGGGCGGAACAATCCCCGCCGCGGCGCCGCATAGCCGATCAGACGCTGCACCGCCTCCGGCGTCGCCACCCGTCCAAGGGAAAGCAGATGGGCCGCCTGCACCCGTTCGTCGGGTTCCTGATCGAGCGCGCGCAGCAGTGCTGCCGAGACCTGCGGCCCGGGTCGCGACGCCAGCGCAGCGCCGGCTTGAATGCGCACGTCGGACGCGGTGTCTCCGAGGGCGTCGATGACCGCCTGCATTCCCCTCCCCCCGCCGACGCGGACGAGAGCGACGCTGGCGGAGCGGCGTACTCGCTCCTCCGGATGCTTCAGCAGCTCGCACAGCGGCGCCTCCGCCTCTCGCACCCGTAGCTCCCCCAGCAGCTCGGCCGCGTTGCGCGTCACGTACCAGCGCGCATCGCCGAGCATGTGCAGCAACGTCGTGATGCCCGCCTTGAGCTGCAGCAGGGTGTCGAAGTACACCCGTCGATCCCGCCGCTCCGCCGCCGCGGCCAGCTGCTCGATCACCATGTCCGCACCTTCCTCGCCGGCCGCGGCGAGCGCCGCCACGAGCGCCGACCGGTCGTCACCGGCCGTCGGAAGACGCTCGGCGACCGCCCGGAGAATCGCCGGCTGCGCCAGACGGAACATCGCGAGCTCGAAGGCGCGCCGTGCCCGTGGGTGGCTGAGTTGCCCTTGTCGAGCTACCACCGCGGCCACGACGCGCACGGCAAGCGCCATCCGTCCTTCGTTCGACGCCTGCTCCGCGACGGTCGTGAGCTTCGTCAGCACGGAGAGAAGCCGCTCGCCCTCCGCTTCGGTTGCAAGATCCTCCAGCAGCCG
>DASXHF010000016.1:0-15369 GCA_036488775.1 Gemmatimonadaceae bacterium
TGGCCGCCGGCCGACGCGCCGACCGTCATTTACGACCAGCTCGTCGCCGAGTTCGAGGCCGCGGCGTGATCGCGGTCGCCGTGCTGCTCGGCCTGGCCGTGCTCATGGTTGCCGGCGCCGGCGGGTACGCGTTCTGGCTCGAGCTCGGCCTGCGCCGGCTCACGCTGCAGCGGTTCATCGTCACCGTGCACAACGACCTACCTTTCGTCGGCTACCTGACGCACCGCGGCCGCCGAACCTACATTTTCGAGCACTGCCACACGCTGCCCGGCCCCGGCGAGACAGCCGTTCCTGTCGCCGGCCGCGTCGTCATCGACCGGCCGAACGTCGTCTACATGCAACACGTTGTTACTGGCGTCGACCTGCCGGCGCCACCGACGAGAGCGGGCGCTGATGTATCTCAGTAACGGCCGGAATCTGACCGTCGCGCCGCAGGCGTTCGCCGAGACGTCGCCCATTTTCCAGCAGGCCTATTTCGTTCCGAAAACCGGCATTCCGCTCGAGAAACGATTCGCGACCTACGCCGCTATCTATGTCGCGCAGCCAAACGTGTTCGCCGCGGTTCGCAAAATTTCGACGCTGGCCGCCCGGCTCGGTACCAGCGTTTGGGATATCCCGACCGACAACACGAGTAACAGCGGCAACCTCGAGGCCGGCAAAACGCTGAACATGACGAGCCCGTACGCCCGGCTAATGGCGAACCCGTGCCCGACGCTGCCGCCGAACGATTTCTGGCTGTGGCTGTTCTCGACGATCGAGATTTACGGCGAGGCTTACCTGCTCAAGCTGCGCGGTTCCGACGGCTATATCGACTATCTGCTGCCGATGCATCCGACGCAGACGCAGATCGAGCGGGCGCCGACGGGCGAGCTGCTGTACAGGTTCATGGGCCAGCCAAACGAGCTAATACCCGAGGCCGACGTCGTCCCGTTCAAGCAGTACAACCCGAACAACACGATGCGCGGCCTGAGCATGCTCGAGCCGCTGCGCGAAACCCTGATGAACGATGACGGCGCCCGGCGTGCACAGATGGCGTTCTGGCGTTCGGGCATGCGGCCGTCGATGGTGCTGTCGACCGATAAGAAGCTCGGCAAGCTCGGCCGCGACCGGCTCAAAACGGCGGCGCAGGCATCGCATGGCGGCGCCGACAACGCCGGCGGAACGCTGGTGCTCGAGGACGCGCTCAAGGCGACCATGATGCAGCTGAACGCCGAGGAAATGCAGTACATCGAGTCGCGCAAGCTGAACCGCGAGGAAGTCTGCACGGCTGTCGACCTGCCGCCGACGGCGCTGCAGATCATGGACAACGCGACCTATACGAACATCGTCGAGCAGCTGCGTTCGATTTACCGCGACTGCATGACGTGGCGGCTAGTTGGTGTCGAGTCGACGCTCGATTTCTATGTCGGCGGCGAGTTCAACGGCTACCAGAAAATGAAATTCAACACGGCCGAGGTTATGCGCGGCGACCTCGAGGTGCGGGCGCAGGCCGCGGCGCTGCTGGTCGACCACGGCATCGCGAAGCCGGCCGAGGTGCGGCCCTGGTTCGATCTTGGCGACGCCGGCGCGGTCGCCGACCAGCTGTACGCGAACGCGGCGATTCAGCCGCTCGGTAAGCCGGCCATCGCTGAACGGCTCACGATCGCCGGCCAGGTCGCCGGCGTCACGCTGCCCGACCAGCTGCCGACGATCGTTCCGCCGGCCGGCGCCGGCGCATCGACGCCGCCGCCGCAACTGCCCGGCGGCGTGACGCCGCCACACCCGGCTCAGGGCAACATTTCAGTTCCGGCGCTGCCCGTGGGGCGCAGCAGCACGAGCGTGTCGAGCTCGACGAGCGTGTCGTCGTCGTCGAGGACTGCGCCGAGCTCGAACATGGCCGGCCGTAAATCGTTGTCGGTTGACGCGCAGAGGTATGTGCGCAATATCGGCGGCGCGATCGGCCGCGGCGACAAGTCGCTGCGCGTCGTCGTGAAATCTCTGATCGACAGGAACCCGAACGACGTGGAATACATCGCCGAGGCCGCGGCTCACATTCTGGAAATCGAACAACGAAAGGCCAGCTAATGCCCACGATCCCGGCCCCGAAAGTGTCCGGCGCGGCGCTCACCGTTAAGGCGGCGCTGGTCGCTGTTCCTGACGACGAAGCGGAATCGCCGAACGGCGAGTTCAACGTGATTCTGGCGACGCCCGATAAGGACCGCGAAGGCGAGGAAGTCAAGGCCAGCGAATGGAAACAGCCGCTGCCCGATCACATCACGTTCGACTCAGATCACGGCATGGACGTGAAGTCGATTGTGGGCTCGGGTACGCCGACGCTGATGCCCGACGGCACCGTGCACGTGAAAGGCACGTACGCCAGCACCGAGCACGCGCAGATGGTTCGCCAGCTGGTGAACGATCCGGCGAAGCACATTCGCACTGTGAGCGTGACGTTCCTGTCGCGCAAGCGCACCGTTAAGGCCGCCGGCGGCCGCAACCAGGTCGTCGTCGAGCGTGAGCTGCTGAACGGTTCGTTCGTCGCGGTTCCGGCGAATCCGAACGCCGTCATCCTGTCGAGCAAGTCGGCGACGGCCAACGACGGCGCCGACGGCGGTTCGCCGGCCGGCGGCCCGAACCCCGATCCGCGCGAAATGATTCAGGCCATTCACAACGCGGCGGTTCATATGGGCGCCGACTGTGTCACGGCGTCGCAGGAAGGCGACGCGATGGCGGCTAACGCCGAGGCGTCGACCGGCAGCAAGTCGCTCGACGCGAAAACCACCGCGATCGCGCAAGGCCTCGACGCCGCTATCGACGAGGCTGTGAAGCTGGTCGCCGGCGTCGACCAAGAGAGTCTGCCCGAGCCTGTTGCGCAGGCGCTGGCGCTGCTGAACGGCGCGCAGAGCCAGGTCGACGACCTGCTCGACGCGCTCGACGTGTTCGACGCCGACGACACCGACGACGCCGCGCCGGACGCCGGCGGCGCAAAGAGCCTCGGCGCGGCGCTCGAGCTGTTGGTGAACACCGGCATGACACGCGCCGAGGCCGCGGATTTCCTCGGCGTGAATCACAAGGGTGTTACTCTTGCGTCGTCTGGGACTGCCACCGCGGAACCAGCCGCCGCCGCCGAGGAATCGGCCGCCGCCGCTGACAATTCCGCCGCCGTCGCTCCGCTGACTGCGCGTACCGACGCGCTTATCAAATCATTGGACGCCGCGACGACTGGCTGACCTGTTTGTCGTCTACCTGCGGCACAGACCCGACAGGAGTAGGCGACATGGGCGCCACCGTCATCGACAAGCAGAACCTGCAAAAGGAAGCTCTCGAGCTGCGCGACCAGGTGAGAACCAAGTCGCAGGAATGGCGCGAAGGCAAGATCACCGACGCCGACTATTCCGATTTCATGGACCGCGCCGACGAGAACAACGCGCGCATTTCCAAGCAGACCAAGAACCTCGAGCGTGCGCTGCAGTACACGCGCGGCGGCGACGGCCCGACTGTCGACGGCATGCACGTCGAGTTCGACGCCGACGAAATGCCGATGGCGCTGCGCGGCAAGTCGGCGCGTATCGAGGAAGCTCTTAAGGCCTACCAGAGCACCGTCGTCGCGGCTCGTAACCGCGTGCAGCAGGCGCACTCGTTCGATATCGGCTGGAAGGCCGTCGAGCGCGGCCAGGCGCTCGAGTCGCTGCCGCCGGTTCTGACCGACCGCGACGTCGAGCTGATTACCAAGGCGCAGGGCGCTACCGGCATGATGGGCGTCGCGGCGTCGGGTACGACGGCGCCGGCGGCGCTGGCGAACGGCGCGTATTTCCTGACAGGTTCGGCCGGCGTGGCAGTCGAGCCCGAGTTTCTGCCCGGCATCGTCGAAATGCGGTTCTACCCGAACGTCATCGCGTCGCTGTTCCCGTCGATGCCTGTGTCGAGTCCCGTCATTTCCTACGTTCGTGAGTCGGCGTGGACGAACAACGCCGCGGCCACGAACGAAGGCTCGACAAAGCCGACCTCGTCGAACGCTGTTACCAGGCTGACCGAGGAAATCGGCAAGATCACGCACCTGGCGCACGTCACCGACGAAATGATTCAGGACGCGCCGTACTTCTGGTCGCTGGTGCAGAAGCGGCTGAGCCAGGGTGTCATCCGCAAGGAGGAAATCGAGGTTCTGGCCGGCGCCGGCGTGCCCGGCGTGAACGGCATTCTGAACCGCTCCACGGGTTTCACGCAGCACACCACCGGCCTTACCGCTGTGACGAACCTGTCGATTCCGACGTCGGGTACGCCCGGCGCCGGCGCCACGCCCGACGTCGTCGCCAGCGTGACGCCCGGTTACCAGATTCACGGGACCGGCACCACCGGCACCGCGCCGACCGGCGTGGAAATCGCCGAGGGTCTGCTGTCGATGCTGACCGACATTCGTGTGCAGCGGTTCTTTGAACCTGACGCGATGGTGCTCAACCCGGCCGACTACATGACGGTTCGCCTGGCGAAGGACGAAAGCGGCCAGTACCTGGGCGGTTCGTTCTTTGGCTACGCCTACGGATCGGCTGTCGATGCGCAGCAGTCCGGCGCTGTCGAGGAAGGCCTGCGGCTGTGGGGTAAGCGCACGCTGACGACGCCAATCATGCCCGTCGGGCTGAACCTGGTCGGTTGCTTTGGCGAGGCCGGCCAGATTCTGCGGCGTTCCGGCCTGCAGGTTCAGGCCACCAACACCAACGGAACCGATTTCGAGCAGAACCTTTGGACGGTTCGCGCCGAGGAACGCGTCGGCCTGCTGATCGAGCGTCCCGAGCTGTTCGAGCTCGGCCAGCTGGTCAACGCCGCGTAACTCGCGCCGCCGGCGGCCGGTTCAGGGGAAGTCCCGGCCGCCGGCGCCAACCAGGAAGGGAAGCGACATGCAGATTCAGGACGGCGCAACCGCCAAGCTGGTCGGTTACCAGATGGATCACGGCCACCACGGCGCGATTGCCGAGCTGCCCGAGAACGGCATCGTCGAGTCGCCACGTAGCGCGCTCGACCAGCTGACCGCCGGCAGCCTGCCCGAAGGCACCATGACCAGCGCGACCGCCATCGTCGACGGCGACGAGCTCAAGGCGAAAGTCGTCGAGGCGCCCGGCCAGCCGAAGCCGGCCGGCGCCAAGGGGGCTCAAACCGAGTGACCTCGCCGACGCCGTACGCGTTGCCAGCCGACGTGCAGAAGCTGCCCCGCATGAGCGGTTACAGCAGCGACGCTTGCACGTCGGCTATCGCGTGGGCGCAGTCGGTCGTCGAGGACTACACCGAACGCGTTTTCGGCGCGCAGACCGGCACTGTCGCGCTGCTGGACCCGCACCCCGGCGAGCGCAGTCTGCTCGACGATCCGCCCGTGACGAACGTGACGAAAGTCGAGGGGTTCATGGCGCCGCTCGGCGGCACGATGGCGTGGCAGGACGTCACCGATCACGCGTTGTGGACTGAGCGCGGCGAGGTGTACGACGCGACCGGCCTACCCGGCTATCCGTGGCTAGGCGGCCCGACGTGGCCGGCGCTGCCGCAGTCGCTGCGCGTCACCTACGACCACGGTTACGCCGACATTCCGGCGGCTGTGAAGGCGGCTGTGGTGAAGCTGGCCGGCGAGTATCTGCCGAATCCCGAGGCCTACATCGAGAAGCGTATCGGCGACAACACGTACCGCTGGCTGCAGGCCGTGCTCGGCGAAACAATGGTCGGCCTCGGCCAATACACGCTGGTCGGTATCGCATGAGCGATCAGGGAGTTCAGACGCTGCTGGTCGCCAGCTACACCGAGAACCTGGCGGTCGTGGACCGCAAGCAGCGGCCGCAGCGCGTGCCGACGCTGACGAAAGTGCCCGGCTCGTCGCTGCAGCCCGCCGGCGTCTCCGAAACCGCCAAGGAAACCGACTATTCGCGAATCAACTGGTCGGCACTCATGCCGGCCGTCGCGGCGGCGCTGTCGGTTTCGGCACCTGACGAGCTGTACTACGACGACCTCGACGCTGTTACTGGTGTGAAAGCACTGGCCGGCAAAGCGCGCCGCGTCACCGCAAACGATCCCGATACCGGCGTGGCGACCGATTACGCCGTGCTCGAGGTTATCGGTTCGCAGGTGTTCTACGACGACAACAGCGGCGCCATCGACCACGTGACCGTGCACGCGAAATCGGAGCTCGGCTGATGGCCGGCGCGAGCATGCCCGGCCGCGGTTTCGCCGCGCTGGTTCCGGCCACGCAGATCGAGGCGGCCGTGAACCTGTCGCCGCGCGTCAACGTGGCCGGCATGGCGTCGGCTGTCGAGGCCCGCGACTACTGGAAGTCGATTGCCCCGGTCGGCACAAAGGAACACACGCTGAAATCGGGCTACGTCGACCACCCCGGCCAATACCGCGACAGCATCCGCATACAGGTTGTCGTCGTGCGCGGCATCAAACGATGGCGCGTGTTTACCGACGATTTCAAACGGTTCTGGATCGAGTACGGCACTAAGAAATGGGCCAAGCACGCCTGTCGTGAACGAACCGTTCAGTACATGCGCCACGGCGCCGGCGGCGGCCTCGGCGGAAGTCAAGCCGCATGAGCGCGCCGCTGCTGATCCCGACCGGCCTCGCCCACGTCGAGCAGTTCGTTGGTATCGACGACGTGCTCGCCGCGTGGGTGCTGCAGTGCAACATCGTCGCGGCCGGCAGCTGCCGAGCCGGCGAAATGCCGAACGACCCGACATACCCGTTCGTCATGTTCACCCGAGTCGGCGGCGGCGACGACCGCGTGACCGACTACCCGAGCGTCGACGCCGACATATTTCACCCCGACATCACGGTCGCGAGCACGGTCGGCGACCGCGTGCACCGCGCGATTAAGGCGCTCAAGCCGCGCGGCCTGGCGCAGCGGCCGACCGTGCTCGCGCCCGTGGACCTCGACGACGGCACCACGGCGAGCGTTCCGTTCGTCGTCGACCGGATCGAGGTCGTCGATTACCCGACGCTGCGCGATTACGAGGACGACAGCGTGAAACGGTTCGTCGGGCGCTACCGGATCGAACACAGATGTACAGCCGCACAGTGAAACACCTTGTTAGAGAAAGGAATCCGCGATGACTACGCCGGTTTTCTGGGAGTCCATTTTTCAGGGCAACAGCCCGCGGATTCTCAAGGCGCTGTACGGCTCGTTTCTGGTTCGCGACTGGAATGGTCCGCTTACCAGCCTGGCCGATTTCACGCCGTTCGCCACCGACGGCAACCTCGACGGCACGCTGATCGGCCTCGGCCAAGGGCAGCAGGGCTGGTTCGATCCTGGCTACCTCGACGAGAACGGCGTGATGTTCAAGCCGAAGTACACGACCGTCGACACGATGGCGTGGCAGTCCCGCATGGCGCAGCGCACCGACGTGACGCTCGACCAAGAGGAATGCATGATTACGGCGATCGAGTCGAACCCGATGATTGATTACCTGAACTGGCAGCTCGCGCTCGTCGACGCCAACGGAAATCAGAATTTCCCAGATATCGGCGACGAAGGCTACAAGGTGGTCAAGCCGCTGGTTCCGCAGATGCGCTACCGGCAAATCTGCGCGATCGGCGTCGACGGCTCGACCGGCGATAACGAATATTTCGCCACCGTGTTCGCACGTTCGCTGATGGTGAAGCCCGGCGACTACGACTACCAGGCGAAAAAGGAAGTACAGACGCCGTTCACGTTCGACAGCTACCCCGACCCGTCGAGCGGTTTCGCTGTCGCGCGGTTCCGCGAGGGACCGGCGTGGCGCGCGTCGGGCGGCTCAACTGCCGCGTTCGCCGCGGCGCCCGTGGCGACTGCAGTCGCCGGCGGCAAGGCGCACCTTTCGATCGCGCCGCCCACGTCGCACAACGGCCCGTTTACCTACACCGTGCAGGAACAGGTCGGCGGCGCCGGCGCGTTCACCGCGGTCACGGGCGGCAACATGACCGTCGTTTCACAGTCCGACACCGAGGTCGTGCTCGAGGTCGACGGCCTGACGACGGGCTCGGCCTACGTGTTCAAGGTGATCGCCGAGGGATCGAACGCGTCAAGCAACGCGCCGAGCGCGGCCTCGAACAGCGTGACCGCGCTCGCGTAACAGACGGCACTGGCGCCGGCGGTTACCGCGGCTGGGCCCCGGCGCCAGTGCTCTCTACGCAGTATCAACCACAGCCGCACGATTGAAAGGAACCAGCCGCAATGGCCGCAACGACAGCAGCACAGAGGAAGGCACGCAGGCCGAAGCTCAAGCTCGAGCAGATGCGCGAGCAGGCGCTCGACGCCCGCGACATGCAGGACGGCGTCGAGCTCGACCTGGTCGCCGGAAAGCATGAGGAAATCGACCTAGAAACGGGCGAGGTGGTCGTGACCGAGGTCGCCGATGGCGAAACCGTGGTCGTTCCGCACCCGCTGATGCTGTCCGACGAGCGACAGGAAGCTCTCGACCTGTTCAACCGCGACGAGGACCTCGACCAAGAGGAGTACACCGACGATGCAGGGAATAAGTCGACCCGCGCAAAGCGGCCGTACACGATCGGCGGCCAACCGGCACCCCCTGGCGCCTGGCGCCTTGCACGCGCCATTCAGGGCGCCGAGGACCACCGTCGTCTGCTCGCCGGCGGCGGCCACAGTAACGACGTGCAACTGGCATGGCAGTTGATTACGCCGGCGCAGCCGGACCCTACGCGGGCGAGGTAGCTGCGCGGCTGCGCTACTACCCGCACGAAATCGAAGCCGACCTACGCAAGCACTACGGCGTGAGGATTGTCGACTGGTGGCGGCATGCGGCGCTCGGCGACGACGACCCCGCCGAGCAGCCGCTGACCGGCCGCGAGGTGTTGGCGCTGCTCGACGAGCTGCCCGACTATTCGCGGTTTCGCACCGAGTCGGAACGCGAAGGCGACTGGCCCGAGTTCATGTATCTGCTCGCCGGCGGCCCGAACGAAACGAAAATGCTGCGCAAGGATGGCGCCGCGTACCGCGGCCGCGAAATGAGCGTGAGCCTGTTCGAGTCGCCGCGCCAGAAGCAGGACCGCGACGACGGCCGCAAGCTGAGCCGCGCAGCGCACGATCACCTGGTTAAGCAGATGAGTTGTGGCGCGAACGCTGACCGGCCGGCGCGTAACCGCAGAATCGTTCGCGAAACCGATATCGACCAGAAACGCGCGGCCGCCGAGATGCGCCGAAAGGCGGTCAATCATGGCTAGCGACAACGTATTTCTCGACGTTCTGCCGCGGTTCGATTGGGCACTGGCCGAGGCCGGCACGAAAAAGCTGGTCGGCCAGTTCGACGTCGCGGCGAAAGACATTGCGAAATCGTTCGGCGTGAACGTCGGCGATTCGGCGAAGCGGTCGACCGATCAGATTTCGGCCGACGTCGCCAGAATGTCGGGCAACGTCGAGAAATACACCAACGCGGCCAGCCAGAGTTACCGAAACCTGGTACTCGCGCAGGGCGAGGTCGAACGCTCGACGCTGCGCGTCGTCGAGGTATCCGAAAAATACGGTTTCGAGTCGAGTCAGACCGCGGCGGCGCTGGCTAAGCAGGAAGCCTCGACGATCAGCCTGTCGCGTGTCCAGAATGAGCAGGCCGCGAACATGGGTCGGCTCGCGACGGCACAGTCTGCGCTGACGAAAGGTCAAGCCGAACATCAGGCGGCGCTGGACGCGTCGACGTCGAAAATGGCGGCGTTCGGCACCGCAGCCAGCCGAGTCGGCGCGGCCTCGGCGCTGGCGTTCGGCGCGGCGCTGGTCGAGTCGACGAAAAAGGCCGGCGATTTCGAGGCGTCGCAGACACGGCTGGTCACCACAGCCGGCGAATCGCAGCAGGCGCTGGCCGGCGTGAGCCAGGGACTGCTCGACATGGCCGGCCAGGTCGGCGAATCAACGTCGGCGCTGTCGCAAGGCATGTACGTCGTCGAGTCGGCCGGTTTCCACGGCGCCGACGGCCTGAAAGTGATGCAGGCCGCCGCCCAAGGCGCCCGCATGGAAAACGCCGACCTGAAAGACGTCACGAACGCTGTCACGACGGCGCTGCACGACTACCACCTCGGCGCCGACCAGTCGGCGACCGTCACGTCGAAAATGATTACCGCGGTTAGCCAGGGTAAGACGAACCTCGGCGAGTTCGCCGCGAGCCTGCACAGCGTGCAGCCGCTGGCCGGCGCGGCCGGCATTTCGATCGACGACCTGTACGCGTCGCTGGCGCAGATGACGGCGAGCGGCATGTCGGCCGAACAGGCAACGCAGAACATGGCCGACGCCATCCGCCATCTGCAGACCCCGACGGCGCAGATGGACAAAGAACTGTCCGCGATCGGCATACAGAGCCAGGATTTGTCGCAGCACCTCGGCGAGCGCGGCCTCGCCGGTTCGCTCGAGATGATTCAGCGCGCCGTCATGGAACACATGGGGCCGGCCGGAAAGGTGCTGCTCGACACGTTCAACGAATCCAAGCAGAACGCCGACGCCGCATCCGAAACGTTCGGAAACCTGAAAGGCCGCGCGCAGGATCTCGCGAAGGGCGTACTCGACGGAACAGTCACGCTCGGCGACTACCGCAAGGAATTGAAGGGTCTACCGCTCGACCAGGCCGGCCTCGCGTCCAGCTGGGCGAACCTGTATCAGAAAGCGACTAATTTCAACGGCATCGTTAAGGCCGGCGGTTCTGACGTGCAGACCTACACGACGGC
Organism: Gemmatimonadaceae bacterium; assembly: GCA_036488775.1. Lineage (GTDB taxonomy): Bacteria > Gemmatimonadota > Gemmatimonadetes > Gemmatimonadales > Gemmatimonadaceae > AG11. The sequence continues at coordinate 10,657 of DASXHF010000016.1, forward strand.
GCTGGCGAAGGCGACCGGCGACGCGTCGAGCCTGAACGTCATGCTGCAGCTGACCGGACAGAACGCCGGCAAAACGAATGAGGATATCGTCGCGATCGCCAAGTCGTCGGCCAACGCCGACGGCTCGGTTAAGGATTGGGAGAAAACGCAGGCCACGTTCAACCAGAAGCTAGCCGAAGCTAAAGGCAGTTTCGAGTCGATGACCGTGCAGCTCGGTAACGCGTTCCTGCCGACGATGACGAACGTGATAAACGCGCTCGCCGCGACTGGCCGATTCCTGGCGAACCACAAAACGCTGCTGAACGACCTCGTTATCGGAGTCGGGCTGCTCGGCGGCGCGTGGCTGGTCGCTAAGGGAATCATGGTGTTCGACACCATCATCGGCGGCCTGGGCCGGATGAAAACGGCGATAATGGGCGTCAAATCGGAAACCCTGCTCGCCAACGACGCGTTACGTGCGCAAGGCCCGGCCGCGCTCACGTCGGCCGGCGAAGTCGAGGGCGCCGCGGCTCGCGAGGTGACCGCCGAGGACGGCGTCGCAGCGTCGGCCGGCCGCGCCCGATCGGCGCTCGGCGGGACCGCCGCTATTGCCGGCGTGCTGGCTATGCCACACATACAGAACTGGGCCGACACCAACATTCCCGGCCAGAAATGGTTCAGTTCGCTACCTACGCCGCAAAACTTCCTGTCGGCGGCGAGCGGCCTGCTACAAGGCGACACGAGCCGCCTGGACAGTTTCACCGGCGGCAAAAATCAGACAGCCACCGAGAAGGCTCAGGCGCAGCTGGACGCCGCGAAGCAGACCGCGCAGAACCGATCCGACGCCGCCAGCCAAGGCCTAGCCGGCGCATCGCTGGCGAACACGCAGCTGACGCCCGGCGCGCCGGCCGCGCCGCCGGCGCCGCCGCCGCCCGGCTCGGCGCCCACCGTCGACACCGCAGACGAAGCCGGCGGCGGCGGCGGCGGGGGAGGTGGCGGCGGCGGCAAGCGCGGCAAAAAGACAGCGCCGGCCGGCTCGAAAAACGACCCGATATACATGGCGCCGACACCCGAGCTGCAGTCGGCGTTCCCGACCGCGGCCGCCACGCCGGCCGCCGGCGAAGGTGTCACCGGATCACAGACCCTAACCAGCGGTTTCGAGTTCACGCCGCAGGGAATCGCGAAGTATTTCACGACGCTGCTGGCCGACCTGGCGCTCGGCAACCCGATCGGTAAGTCGCTGGCCGCCAAGCGCGGCGAGAACCAGTCGAACCCCGTGTACGTGTCCGACGTGAGCGGCCAGGGCGGCGGCCTGTACACGCGCAATCAGCTGCAGATGGGGCTCGCGCAGCAGCGGCTCGGCCACGCGCAGCAAGCAGCGCAGGCGGCATCCGACAAATACGGCCCCGATTCGCCGCAAGCACAAAAGGCGCAGCTGGCCGTCACGAAGGCCGGCGAGGCCGTTCAGAACATGGCGACGCAGCAGTCGATTTCCGCCATGCCGGCCGGTTCGGTTCCGGCTGGTCTGGTCAACGCCGCCGGCATGGCGCAGTCGCTGTCGGGCCAGAAGTACGGCAACGGCGGCGGCCTGGTCGACTGCAGCGGCTACATGTCGGCGCTATACGGCGCGCTGACCGGCCAGTCAATGAACCCGAATCAGCGTTTTTTCACCACAGAGTCGGATTTCTCGAAACTAGGTTTCGAGAAAGGGTTCGATCCGAGCTCGGCGTTCAACATCGGCGTACACAACGGCGGCGGCGGCCAAGCGTCGCACATGGCCGGAACGCTGATGGGTGTCAACGCCGAATCGGGCGGCGCCGGCGGTTTCACGCAGTTCGGCGGTTCGGCCGCCGGCGCGCTCGACCCGCAGTTTGAATCCCACTACCACCTCCCGAACAGCCTTATCGCCGGCGCAGGCGACAACGGAATCGACACCTCGTCGGCGGCCGTCGCGCCGGCCTGGGATACCGGCGCGCCGCTCGACTCGATGGGCGGCGGCGGCCTCGGCCCGATACTGCGCAAGCCGTCGCCGACGGGCGCAGGCGCCGCCGCCGGCGCCGCCGGCATCAACCGAGCTGACCCGTTCGGCCCCGGCGGCGCGCTGTCGGCGATTCCCGGCGGCACACCTGGCGCCCCGTCGTCGTCGACGGCCGGCCGCGGCTGGCTGGCGCCGAAAATCTCTGGCCCCAAGGCGCCCGCCGCGCCGGGCGCGCCGGCCCCGCCAAGCATGACCGGCAAGCAATACGGCGCCGGCCAGAACGCCGGACCTGGTTTCGCGAGCTCGATAGGCAGCACCGCGGCCAGCATCGCCGGCCCGGCGCTCGACGCTATCGCGCCCGGCTCGAGCCAGGGGGCGGCGCAGGCCGGCAAGCTGATCGACCGCACCATCGGCTATATCGGGCAGCTCGGCGGCATCGCTGTCGGCGGCGCACTGGAATCGCTACTACCCGGCGGCGGCGACAACCCGCTGGCGAGCCCGTCGAAATCGTGGATAGGCAAGGTCGCGCTCGGCGTGGCCGGCGCGCACAGCGATACCGCGAGCACGGCCGGAACGGGCGGCGGCAGCCCGCTCGCCGCGGCCGCCGACCCGCAGCAGGCCGCCGACCCGACCGCGTCGCCGAAACCCGGCGACGTCGCGAGCGGCCAGGGCGCCGGCCCGCCGCCCGGCCCCGGCGGCGCGCCGCTGATCGGCACGCAAGTCATCAACACCACCAACGGCGTCGACGGCGACGCGATCGGCCGCGACATGAACCGCTACCAGGGGGCCATGTCGCGATGAGCACAGCACAGCAGTTGACGACCGTCACAACGCTCGGCGCAGCGCCAACCAACCTGTACGCGCAGAAGCTGCTCGAGCTCGGCCTCGACCCCGTCATTCGGCTATTCAGCCCGTCGAGCCGGCTCATATGGAATATCGGCGGCCCGACCGCGCCGATAGCCGGCGCCGAGTCCGGCATGGTGCTAAACCAGTTCTCCGGTTTCAACGCGCCGTTTCACCTGTTCGACCTGCAAGGCGCCCGGCAGAACGGCGTCACCAACACCGGCAAAGCGTTCGACGCCGCCGAGGTCGACATGGTGCTCGAGCTGTCGGCCGGCCCCGGCGCGGAAACGCGCCGCGTTCTGCGCTGGTGGATCGAAACATGGGCGGGTAACCGTGTTAGCCGGCTGAACTATTGGACGCCCGAGCTCGGCGACTGGTGGCTGTGGGTGCGGCAGTTCAAGCCGGTTACGAACCAGTTCAAGCTGTCATACGCGCAAAGCGGCCAGCTTGAACTGCCGTGGGCGGCGCGCGGCGACGACGCGTTTTGGCTGTCCTACGACAGCGTCGACACGTTCGACGGCGCTACGGCCGGCAGCGGCAACGGAAACGGCTACGTGAGCCTTGTGCAACGCGGCACCGAGGCCGGCCAGCCGCGCTATCTGGTGTATGGACCGGGCACGTTCAGCCTCGGCGACTGCACGTCGGGCCGAAGCGTCACGTTCGGGCCGATTCTGCCCGGCCAGGTGTTTCTGATTTCGACGCTGGACCGGCTGCCAGTGGTTATCGACGTCACGCCGGCGGACACGCCGGTTCCAGCGCAGAACCTGACCGACGTGCAGAAACTGCTGCAGTACATCATCAGTTTCGTCACGAACAACAACGTTCCGCCGCTGCTGCAGGAGCTCGAGAGTGTGTTCGGTATCCAGCCGCCGCAGGGTAACCCGCTGTCGCTGATAGCGAACAGGTTCAAGGCCAGCATTCCCGGTTTGGAGGAATCGCAGGGACCGTTCACGACGCATATTCCGGTGAGTATCACGGGCGGCACGGCCGGCAAATCGAAAATTGTTGGCGCGCTTACGCCTATGAGGACGTGGCCGGAATGAGTGCATTTTTTTTCGTCACGTTGTCGTGCACTAGCCGGACAGGTGTCGTGCGATGACTGCGCGCCAGCTCAGCTACGACGACCTGTTTGGCGAGTCGGACCTCGAAACGTTCGCGCGCATCGACGACCTCGACCTGTACACGCCGCCAACAGATTTCGACGTCGAGCTTTACACCAATAACTACAAAGCGTCGGAGCATTGCGGCGATTACATCAGCTGCAAGTTTGATAAGCCGCGCAACAAAGTTGAAACGGCGACGCTGGTACTCAAGGGTAATGACCCGCTCGTCGACATGGTGATGCAGTGTTACGAGACAGTTGTTCCGATCACGATTGCCAATGGCGGCCAGCGTGTCTGGACTGGTCGCGTAGACACGTTCGACGACGCGATCGTTAATGGTGTCAACACGGTTACGTGCCAGCTCATAGGCGACTGGAATTGGAATAACAAGGTTCTCTGCTGGCCGTCGTTTTTGCTACCTATCGAGGCCCAATTTCCGACCCGTGCTTTGTACATTGGCCCGGCTATCAGTTGCATTCTTTTTATGTGGGCGACCCAAGCATTCCGTTTACAGTCTGGAATTTGGGAACTGGTCAATAACATTTCAGACCCGCAGGCGTGGTTCGGAACGCTGGAAATGGGCCAGGACCTGCTTACGCCTGTGGCGGTCAATTGGGTTAACCCGCTGTTTGATACGTCGAAATGGGTGTCGTTTTCCGGCCGCATGGACACCCTCGCGAAGCTCGTCGAGCAGATACTCAAAGACAACGGTTTGCATCTGACGATCGACCTATGGCTACCCGGCGAGCCGCAGCCGATAACGGGCGTGACGCTCAAGGGTCCGGCGCTGGTCGTGAACTGCGTCGATAG
>DASXHF010000037.1:0-9812 GCA_036488775.1 Gemmatimonadaceae bacterium
GCGCGCCGCGGCAACCGGTGCGCGGCAGATCGTGCTCGGCATGGCGCATCGCGGGCGGCTCAACGTGCTCACGCACGTGATGGGGATGCCCTACGTCGAGATGTTCGGTGAGTTCGAGGGCCGTCCGGGCGAAGCGAGCGCCGACAGCAGCACCGGCGACGTGAAGTACCACCTTGGCTACGCGGGTGAGCGAAAGGTCGGCGGCAAGACCGTGCAGCTCGAGCTCGCGCCGAACCCCAGCCACCTCGAGCTGGTGAACCCGGTGATGTCCGGGATGGCGCGCGCGAACCAGCGCGTGCCGGACAAGCACTGGGACCGGGACGAAAAGTCAGTCCTCCCCGTCTGCATCCACGGCGACGCGGCGTTCCCGGGCGAGGGGGTGGTGCCGGAAACGTTCAACCTCTCGCGTCTGCGGGGCTATCGCGTCGGCGGGACGCTCCACGTCATCGTCAACAACCAGGTCGGCTTCACCACCGATCCGATCGACGCGCGGTCGACGCACTACGCGAGCGATCCGGCGAAGGGATTCGAGGTGCCGGTGCTGCACGTGAACGCGGATGATGCGGAGGCGTGCATCGCCGCGGTGCGGCTCGCGTCGGCGTACCGGGACACGTTCGCCAAGGACGTCGTGATCGACCTCGTCGGCTACCGTCGCTGGGGGCACAACGAGACCGACGAGCCGGCGTTCACGCAGCCGGAGCTGTACGCGCGCGTGCGCGCGCACCCGACGCCGCGCGAAGTCTGGGCGGCGCGGCTCATCCGCGAACGCGTGGTGAGCGAAGCGGACGTCAAAGCGATGGACAAGGAGTTCCTCGACACGCTCGCCGCGCTGCACAAGCAGATGGCGGAGGCCCCGGCGACGGCGAGCGGAGCGCGCGCGAAATCCGCCGCGCCACCCGCCGAACCGACGACGGCGGTGAACGCGGAGCGGCTCGAGACCCTGAATGCGCGCCTGCTCACCTGGCCGCAGGGGTTCACGGCACACAGGCAGCTCGCGAAGACGCTCGAGCGGCGTCGCGATGCCCTGAACGCCGGACGGATCGACTGGGGCCATGCGGAAGCGCTCGCCTTCGGCACGCTGCTGCAGGACGGCGTCGGCGTGCGCATGAGCGGTCAGGACGTGGAGCGCGGCACCTTCGCGCACCGCAACGCCGTCATCCACGACGTCGAGACCGGCCGCGTGTACTCCCCGCTCGGCGACCTGCCGAACGCCGCGGGTCCGTTCGAGATCTACAACAGCCCTCTGTCGGAAACGGCGGTGATGGGGTTCGAGTACGGCTTCAGCACGGTGGCGCCGAAGGATCTGGTGCTCTGGGAAGCGCAGTACGGTGACTTCGTCAACGTCGCGCAGCCGATCATCGACCAGTTCATCTCGGCGGACCGCGCGAAGTGGGGTCAACGCAGCGGGATCGTCCTGCTGCTGCCGCACGGCTACGAGGGCGGTGGGCCGGAGCACTCGAGCGCGCGGCTCGAGCGCTTCCTGCAACTCTGCGCCGAGAACAACATGATCGTCGCGTATCCGAGCACGCCGGCGCAGTACTTCCACGTTCTCCGGCGCCAGGCACTGCGCGGCGACCGCAAGCCGCTCATCCTCATGCAACCGAAGAGCCTTCTTCGCCTGCCCGCCGCGGCGGCGAAGCTCGAGGATCTGTCCGAGGGCTCGTTCACGCCGGTGATCGATGACGTCGTGGCCGGCGCGCGGCGGAGCGAGGTGCGGCGATTGGTGCTCACGACGGCCAAGATGTATTACGACCTGTCGGCGGCGCGCGGGGACAACGCGGAGATCGCGCTCGTGCGGATCGACGAGCTCTATCCGTGGCCAGGCGAGATGGTGGCGGCGATCGTGGATCGCTATCCGAACCTCGAGGAGGTCGTCTGGGCGCAGGAAGAGCCGAAGAACATGGGCGCGTGGAGCTACGTCGCGCCGCAGCTCCGGGTCGCGACGGGGAACATGCTCACGGTGCGGTACATCGGCCGACCGGAGCGGGCGAGCCCGGCGGAGGGGTACGACATCGTGCACAAGGAGGAGCAGAAGCGCATCGTGCGCGAGGTGCTCACCGTCGCGCCGGCCGGCGCGAAGCGCAGGACGTCGAAGGTATGATGCGGCGGGCGCGCACGCTCTGCGCTGTCGCCGTCCTCCTCCTGCTCGCCGCGCCGCGACTCCTGTTCGCTCAGGAGCGCGGCGCGGTGGCGTTGGGTGAGGCGGTCGCGGGGCTCGACGTCACGACGCGCGTGCTGCTGATCGGCGCGCACCCCGACGACGAGGACACCCAGCTTCTCACCTGGCTGGCGCGTGGCCGGCAGGTGGAGACGGGCTATCTGTCGCTGACGCGTGGTGACGGTGGTCAGAACCTGATCGGCAACGAGCTCGGTCCGCTGCTCGGCATGATCCGCACGGAAGAGCTGCTCGCGGCGCGGCGTCTGGACGGCGGGCGGCAGTTCTTCACGCGCGCGTACGACTTCGGCTTCTCCAAGACGGCCGAGGAGACGTACACCCACTGGCCGAAGGATTCCATCCTGCGCGACGTCGTGACGGTCGTTCGCGCGTTCAAGCCGCAGGTGATCGTCGCGATCTTCAGCGGCACCCCGCGCGACGGACATGGTCATCACCAGGTCTCGGCGCTGCTCGCGCGCGAGGCGTTCGATGCGGCGATGGACACGGTGCGCTTTCCGCGCGCCGCGACCTTGGGGCTGAGCGCGTGGACGCCGCTCAAGTTCTACCGGGCCGCGCGGTTCAATCCCGCCGACGCGACGATCGGCTTCAACGTCGGTGAGCTGAGCGTGCTGCGCGGCCGCACCTTCGCCGAGATCGCGAGCGAGAGCCGGTCGCAGCACCTGTCGCAGGGATTCGGCATTCTCGAGCGGCGCGGGACGTCGATGGACTACCTGAAGCTGGAGGTGAACCGCGTCGGCAATGTCGGCCGCGAGTCGTCGCCGTTCGAGGGAATCGCGACGGACTGGTCGCGCTTCGCCGGCGCGTCGCTGCCGGCCGCCGGCCGCGCGTCGCTGGATTCGCTGCCTGGTGCCATTGCGGAAGTGCGACGGGTGGAGAATCTGACGGCGCCGGCGCCGATGGTCGTGCCGCTCGCGCGCGTCGTGCGGCTGCTGCAGCGCGTGCCCGATGGATTGTCCTGCGGCACGGTGGCGACCGTCCCGCTGTGCGGCGGCGTGCGCGGCGATCTTGCCGCGTCGATCGAGACCGGGCTCCGGCGCGCGAAAACCGCGCTGCTCGCGGCGTCCGGCGTGCTCGTCGAAGCGACGGTGTCTCGCGAGCTCGTCGCAGTGGGAGACAGCATCCCCGTCACGATCTCGGTCTACGATCAGGGCTCCGCTCCGTTGGCGATCGATGGCGCGACCGCGGCGATGCAGTTCGGGACGGGCGCCCGGTATGACGGGCCGCCGATCGAGGTCGCGCGCGACAGCGCGGGACGCGTGACGCTGCCCCTCGTCGCGCAATCGGTGAGCGCGCCGTGGTGGCTGTCGGCCGGCAAGGCCGGCGACGTGTTCCTGCTGCCGCCGTTCTCGCTGCCGATGGCCGTCGGGGAAGACCGGCTGGCCGACAGCCGCGCGCAGGTGACGCTCCGCATCGCCGACACACCCGTCACGATCGATGTCGCTCCGATCGTCTATCGCTACGCCGATCCCGCGCGCGGCGAGCGGCGGCGTCCTCTCGCGGCAGTGCCTCCGCTCAGCGTGATGCTCGAGGGTGAGGTCGCCTACGCTCGCGCGGGGGTGCCGATCGATCGTCTGTACCGCGTCCAGCTCAAGTCCGCGACCGGCGCACCGCACGGCGTCAGCGTCGAGCTCACGCTGCCACGAGGGCTGCGTGCCGATTCGGCGATTCGTCGCGTCGCACTCGACCCGTTCGCGTCGGCGACGCTGACCTTTCGCATCCGCGGCACGCTGGCGGAGGGACGTCACACGATCAGCGCGACTGCGACGAGCGGGGGGCAAACGTTCACGATGGGGTATCTACCCATCACCTACGAGCACATTCGCCCGCTGCGCTACTTCCGCCCGGCGAGCGTGTTGATCGAAGCCGTCGATGCACAGCTGCCGGCGAATCCGCGGATCGCCTACATCCAGGGTGTAGGCGACAACGTGGCGCCCATGCTGTCGCAGCTTGGTCTCGGCGTGACGATGATCGCGCCGGACAAGCTCGGCGACACCGATCTATCCACGTTTGGTGCGGTGGTGGTCGGACCGCGCGCCTTCGCGGCGCACGACGCGCTCGTCGCCCAGGCGGCGCGGCTGCAGGACTATGCGCGCGCCGGTGGCACCGTCGTCGTCCAGTATGGTCAGCAGGAAATTCAGCGCCCGGGAATTCTCCCGTATCCCGTCAAGCTGGCACCGCTCGCGCAGCGCGTGACGGACGAACAGGCGCCGGTGCGCGTGCTTGATCCGACGAACAGAGTGCTCACCACACCGAACCGCATCACCGCCGCCGACTTCGACCGGTGGGTACAGGAGCGCGCGGTCTACATGCCGAGCTCGTTCGACCCGCACTACAAGGCGATGCTCGAGATGCACGATCCCGGCGAGCCGCCGAACGAGAGCGCGATCCTCGTCGCGCCAGTCGGTAAAGGTGCGTACGTCTACACGACGCTCGCGCTGTTTCGCCAGCTTCCCGCCGGCGTTCCGGGTGCGGCGCGGCTGTTTCTCAATCTGGTCGCGGCGGACGGGTTGAGCGCCGTGTCGACCGCCGTGCATCCGTGACAGTCGTCAGTCGTGGGCATTGGTGCACCGGTCGTCGCCAGGCTGGCCGAGACGGAACGGAATACACGGAACGTGCGGAAACGACGGAAACTGCGGATGACGGCACACCGGTACCGTTCTGGCGCCGCTTCAGCATCCCGACAGCAACAAAGACAGGTCACGACCGTCACATGATGCGCGCCTTGGCGCTGGCGGCGATGACGTTCGTGCTCGCCTGCAAGGGCGACAACCGGACGGTGCTCACGATCTACTCGCCGCACGGCAAGGAGCTGCTCGAGTACTACGAGCAGGGGTTCGAGGCGGCGCATCCCGACGTCGACGTGCAGTGGGTCGACATGGGCTCGCAGGAAGTGCTCGACCGTCTGCGGGCCGAGAAGGCCAACCCCCAGGCTGACCTCTGGTTCGGTGCGCCGGCGGAGATCTTCGTGCGGGCCGCGAACGAAGGGCTGCTCGATCCGTACGCGCCGTCGTGGCGGGACAAGGTGCCGGCCGAGGCACGCGACGCGAAGGATCGGTGGTACGGGACGTACATGACTCCGGAGGTCATCGCGTACAACACCCACGCGGTGGCGGCGGCCGACGCACCGAAGGATTGGGACGCGGTGCTCGACCCCAAGTGGAAGGGGAAGGTGTTGATCCGCGATCCGGTCGCGAGCGGCTCGATGCGCGCGATCTTCGGCGCGATCCTCGCGCGCTCGGTGGCGCGGACCGGGAGCACGGCCGACGGGTGGGAGTGGCTTCGCCGACTGGATGCGAACACCAAGGAATACGTCCTCAACCCGGCGCTGCTCTATCAGAAGCTCGGCCGCGAGGAGGGGACGATCACGCTATACAACATGCCCGACATCGCGACGCTCGAGCAGCGGACGAAGACGCCCGTGGGCTACGTGATTCCCGCGAGCGGGACGCCGCTGCTCGTCGACGCGATCGGCGTCGTGCACGGCGCCAAGCATCCGGAGCTGGCGAAGCAATTTTACGAATACGTGACGACGCTGCCCGCGCTGACCGACGCGGCGACCAAGTTCCTGCGCATTCCGGCGCGCAGCGACCTGTCGAACGACGCGCTGCCGGCGGTGGTGAAGCAGGCGCGCACGGAGGTGAAGCCGATGCCGGGCGACGCGCGGCTCATCGCCGATTCACTCGACACGTGGATGAAATTCTGGGACGCGAACATCCGGAACAGCCGACGAGGCACGTGAGCGATCCGCACGAAGCGGCGTCGCTGGAGTGCAGCCCGGGCGCGCTCGTGCTCGAGCACGTGACGCGCCGCTATCCCGGAACTCGCGAGCCGGCGGTCGACGATCTCTCACTCACCGTCGCGCCGGGCGAGCTGCTCGCGCTGGTCGGCGCCTCCGGCTCGGGGAAGACGACGACGCTGCGCATCGCGGCCGGCTACGAGACGCCGGACTCCGGGCGGGTGCTCTACGCGAAAGGCGGTGGTGGCGAGCGACGCGACATCACGCGCGAGCCGCCGCAGCGACGCGGCTTCGGCATGGTGTTCCAGCATTACGCGCTCTTCCCGCACATGCGCGTCGAGGAGAACGTCGCGTTCGGGCTCGAGGCACGCGGCGTGCGCAAGCATGAGCGGCTGGCGCGTGCACGCGAGGCGCTCGCCGGCGTCGGTCTCGCCGACAAAGCCGGCCGGCCGGTGCAGGCGCTCTCCGGCGGCGAGCAGCAACGCGTCGCGCTGGCGCGGGCGCTGGTGATCTCGCCCCCGGTGCTCCTCCTGGACGAGCCGCTGTCCAACCTCGATCCGACGCTGCGGCAGAGCATGCGCGACGAGCTGCGTCTGACGCTTCGTCGATCCCGCGTGACCGCGCTGTTCGTCACCCACGACCAGGAGGACGCCTTCGCGGTTGCCGATCGCGTGGCGATGCTGGAGCACGGGCGGCTGCTGCAGGTGGGAACGCCGGAGTCGCTGTATCATGCGCCGGCGACGCGCGCCGTCGCCGAGTTCGTCGGGCGGGCGTCGGTCGTGCCGGCGGAGAGAGTGGGCTCACAGATCCGCGTCGTCATCGACGGCGTTGCGCTGCACGCTCCAGCACGGGAGGATGGGCCGGCTAGCGGCGCCATCATGGCGGTGCTGCGACCGGAATCGGTCGTGCTCGCGACCGACGACCGGACGCCGATGTGGCGCGGAAAGGTGATTGGACGTCGCTTCGCGGGCGGTCACGTCGTCTATCGCGTCCGGCTGGGCAACGACGTCGACGTCGAGGTGCTCGGCGGCGGGAGCGGTAGCGGCGCGCACGAGGGCGAGGTCACCGGCGTGCGACTGGCCAACGTGCCAATCGCGATGGTGCCGGCGTGAAACGTCCCGCGGCTGGATGGGCCGTCGCGACCGTCGCCGCCGCGCTGCTCGCCCTGCTGCTCTGGAGCGTCGTCTACCCCAACGCCGCCGTCATCGTCGGCAGCTTCGAGAACGGGCTCGCCGACTGGCGTGCGTTCCTCGCCAGTCCCGCCGACCTCGACGCGCTGCGCGGGACGGTGATCGTGAGCATCGGCTCGGTCGCTGCCGCGCTGCTCGTCGGCGTGCCGCTCGCCTTCCTGCTCGCGCGCGCCGAGTTCCGCGGACGTCGCGTGCTGAGCGGCGTCGCGACGCTGCCCGCGGCGCTCCCGCCGCTCGTCGGCGTGCTCGCCTTTCTCTTTCTGTACGGCGAGAGCGGCGTCGTCACGCGGATCGTCCAGCGCGTGCTCGGCATGCGCGAGCCGCCGTGGACGCTCAGCGGGCTCACGGCAGTGATCTTCGTGCATGCGTATACGATGTACGTATACGTCTTCCTGTTCGTGAGCGCCGGCTTGGAGCGCTACGACACGACACTCGACGAAGCGGCCACGGGGCTGGGCGCTTCGCGGGTGCTGCTGCTCCGTCGCATCACGCTGCCCCTGCTCACCCCGTCGATCACCGGCGCGATGCTGCTCGTCTTCATGAGCGCGCTCGGCTCCTTCTCGGCGCCGTACGTGTTCGGCGGCGGGGCGCGCGTGCTGGCCACGCAGATCCTCGTCTCCAAGCTGAACGGCGCGATGGGGCTCGCGTACGTGGAGACGACCGTGCTGGCGGTGACCGCCGTGCTCGCGCTGCTGCTGCTGCGGCGGTTGGAGGGGCGCCGCCGCTACACGCTCGCCGGGAAGGGACGTGCGACACGGCGGGCCCTGCGATCGCCCGCGGCGCGTGCGCTGCTGCCCGCGTTCGCCGCGACGCTGGTCGTGCTGCTCGTGCTGCCGCACGCGATGGTGGTGCTCGTCTCCTTCGCACGCGACGGCGCCTGGACCACACAAGTGCTGCCGCCGGAGTACACGCTCGACAACTACCGCAAGCTCGCGATGGAGCGGGAGCTGTGGCGTCCCATCATGAACAGCGTCTCGATGTCGCTGCTGGCGACGATCGCCAATGCCGTCGTCTGCTTCGCGATCGCCTACGTGCTCGTGCTGTCGCACGCTCCGGGGCGCCGGCTGCTGGCCCTGCTCGCTGCGCTGCCGTGGGCCATTCCGGCGACCGCGATCGCCCTCGGGCTCGCCGCCACCTTCGACCGGACGGCGCCCTTGCAGTTGCGAGTTCTGCTGGTGGGAACGTTCTGGATCCTTCCGCTGGCGTATTTCATTCGTAACATCCCGATCGTGACCAGCGCGATCGAGGGCTCGCTGCGCCAGATGGACCCGACGCTCGAGGACGCGGCGCGCGGCCTCGGCGCGTCGCGCTGGCTCGCGCTCCGGCGCGTCGTGCTGCCCGCGGCGCGTCCCGGGCTGGTCGCGGGGACGATGCTCGCCGCGGTGGCGGCGGTGGGCGAGTTCGTCGCGAGCGTGGTGCTGTATACGCACAGCAACCGGCCGATCTCCGTCGAGATCCTGGCGCAGGTACGCGCGTTGTCGTTCGGGACGGGTGCCGCGTACAGCGTGCTGCTCATCGTGCTCGTGCTGTTGATCACCGTCGGTTCCCGCTGGCTCGAGGGGCACGTCGCGGAAGGCGAGCGCGCGATGCCGGCTGCATGAGCGACGAGACGACGGGCGAGCGGCCGCTCGCGCCTTGGCAGGCCGAACGTCGCAAGCCGCGTGTGATCATCGTCGGCACCGGCTTCGGCGGACTGTATGCGGCGCGCGCGCTCAAGCGGGCCGACGTCGATCTGCTGGTGCTCGACCGCACGAACTACCACCTCTTCCAGCCGCTCCTATATCAGGTGGCGACGGCGACGCTCGCGCCGACCGACATCACGGCTCCGATTCGGCATCTGCTGCGAAAGCAGCGGAATACGACCGTGCTGATGGCGGAGGTCGTTGCAGTGGACGTGGAGCGACGGGTGCTCAGCACGCGTGATGGAGCGGAGTATCCGTACGACTATCTCATCCTGTCGGCCGGCGCGCGGCACGCGTACTTCGGGCATCCGGAGTGGGAGGCCATTGCGCCTGGTCTGAAGAGCATCGACGACGCGATCGAGCTCCGCAACCGGCTACTCAGTGCGTTCGAGAAGGCCGAGACGATCGCCGATGCGGCGGAGCGGGTGGAGTGGTTGACGTTCGTGGTCGTCGGAGGAGGACCGACCGGGGTGGAGCTCGCCGGCATGATCCCGTCGATCGCGAAGGAGACGCTCGTGCACGAATACCGTCGGTTCGACGCACGCGACACGCGAGTGATCCTGCTCGAGGGAGGCCCGCGCGTCCTGCCGACCTACGTTCCCGGGCTGAGCGAGCACGCGCGGAGGGATCTCGTCAACCTCGGCGTCGACGTGCGGACCGGCGCGATGGTGACGAGCGTCGAACGGGGAGCGGTGCACGTGGGCAGTGAGATCATTCGTTCGCAGACCGTGATGTGGGCCGCGGGGAACGCCGCGTCGCCGCTCGGTCGCGTGCTCGGCGTGCCGCTCGATCGCGCGGGACGCGTGCCCGTGGAACCCGACCTGAGCGCGCCGGGACATCGTGAGCTGTTCGTCATCGGCGATCTCGCGTCGATCTCGACGCGCGGAAAGCCGGTACCCGGCGTCGCGCCGGCGGCGATGCAGATGGGTGCGCACGCGGCCAAGAACATCCGCCGAGATCTCGAAGCGCGAACCCGGCTGCCGTTCGTCTACCGGAACAAGGGCGACCTGGCGACGATCGGACGCTAT
>DASXHF010000050.1:0-6364 GCA_036488775.1 Gemmatimonadaceae bacterium
CCGCAGCAGCTCGGTCGTGGCGTTCGCGACGTCGCGCGGATGTGGCCGCGCAGCCACCGCCGGGTCGACGAGGAGCTCCGGGCTGCCGAGCAGCAACGCGTTCCCCAGGCTCTCGAGCAGGCCGGGCGCGTGTTCGTCCCAGTCCTCGAGCGACACGCTGGGGATGCCGAGTCTGCCGGCGACCGCGAGGGGGATCTCCGAATCGAGCACGCGCCAGCCGAGCCGTTCACCGAGTAGCGATGCCAGCTCGCTGGCGCCGGCGCCGTACTCGCGGGACAGAGTGATCAGGTCAGCCGGCATACGCTCCGTTGTGAAACCGACCGTCGGTCCGTCTCACCGGGCGGCGGGTCGGGGTGAGCGCGGCGCGACTGCGAGCGCCGCGAGGAAGAAATCGACCGCTGAGTCGATCAGCTGGTCCGCGTCGATGGCGAGCGGGAGCACCGCGTCGCCGTGCTGCTGCCACATGAGCTGCAGGATGAGTCCGGAGACGAGGAGCCGGGCGCCGGCGTCGCCGTCCGCGTCGGGGCGGAACTCGCCGCGCGCCTTGCCCTCGTCGACCAGTCGCCCGAGCAGCGTCCACAACCGCACCGGTCCGCTCTGCAACCAGCGCTCGTGGACGTGCGGCACCTCGTGCGCGATGCCGCGGACGAGCAGCGCCAGCAGGTCGCGACTGTGCTCGCGAGGAGCGAACACCATTCGCACGAGGAGCCGGATCCGTGTCGACGCGGCCAGCGTGTCGTCGCGCAGCGCATCGTCGGCCCGGCCGAAGGCGAGCGTCTCGTAGTGCTCGATCACTCGAAGGAGCAACGCCTCCTTCGTGTCGAAGTAATGGTAGATCGTCCCCTTCGTCACGCCGGCCGCCTCGGCCACGTCGTCGAGCCGCGTGTTGCGGTATCCGTTGCGCGCGAACACGTGCAAGGCGGCCTCGAGCAGCTCCTGGGTGCGGTCGTCGGGGCGGCGCTCCCAGCGAAGCGGTTTGACGGCACTCATCACACGCCTTCTCCTCCGGGGACATCGGGCGCTTGTCGAGTATTATACTCGTGAGTATAATACGTCCATGCCCCCGAACGGTCAAGCGATGTCACAGCTCCGCCGAGCCGGTCGCACATGAGTGCGACCGCGGTGATCGAGGACGCCAGCGAAGAGACGGACGCTCCGGAACCGCCGCCGCACACCGAAGTCCGCCGCGGCGCGGAGCACAAATACCTCATCGCAGTCGCCGTCGTCCTCGCGGCGCTGATGCAGGTCATCGACTCGTCCATCGTGAACGTCGCCCTGCCCGACATGATGGGCAACCTCGGCGCCAATCTCGACGAGATCGCCTGGGTGTCGACGGGATACATCCTCGCCAGCGTCATCATCATCCCGCTCACCGGATTCCTCGGCGACCTGTTCGGGCGCAAGCGCTATTTCGTTGGCTCCGTCATCCTATTCACCGCGGCGAGCTTCTTCTGCGGCGCCGCCCATTCGCTCGGCATGCTCATCCTCTGGCGCATCATCCAGGGAATCGGCGGCGGGGCGTTGATGACCGTGTCCCAGGCCGTCCTGTTCGAGTCCTTCCCCCCCGAAGAGGCCGGAATGGCCATGGCGCTGTTCGGACTGGGCGTCATGGTCGGACCGACGATCGGTCCGACGCTCGGCGGCTATCTCGTCGACAACATGGGCTGGCCGTGGATCTTCTACATCAACATCCCGGTCGGACTGGTCGCGGCGACGATGATCGCGGCATACGTCCACGATCCGGAGCATCAGAAGAAGCCCGCGATCATCGATTACCTCGGCATCGCGCTGCTCACCGTGAGCGTCGGCTCGATGCAGTTCGTGCTCGAGCACGGGCAGCGCGAGGATTGGTTCGATTCGCGACAGATCCTGTCGCTCTCGGTGATCGGAGTCGTGGGGTGGCTGGCGTTGATGTGGCGCGAGTTCACGACCGAGCATCCCGTGATCGACTTCCGGGTGCTCCGGCACCGCCAGATGTGGGTCGGAACGCTGCTCGGTGTCGTGATGGGTGTCGGGCTGTACGCGATGTCGTTCACGCTTCCGGTCTTCCTGCAGTCGAACCTGCACATGACGGCGCAGCAGACGGGCATCGTGCTGCTGCCGGGCGCCATGGCGACGGCGATCTCGATGGCGCTCGTGGGGCGCCTCACGAACAAGTTCGATCCGCGGCTGATCATCGCCGGGGGCGCGATCCTGTTCGCGTGGGCCGCCTGGAAGCTGTCCCTGATCACCGGCGAAAGCGGCTCTCACGACTTCTTCTGGCCGTTGATCGCCCGCGGCGTCGGGCTCGGGATGATGTTCGTCCCGCTGACGACGATCACGCTGGCGCAGCTCGCGCCCCGCGAGCTGCCCCAGGGCGTTGGCCTGTACAGCTTCTTCCGCCAGCTCGGCGGCTCCTTCGGCATTGCGGGTATCGCGACGCTGGTCGCCCGCTACACGACGCAGTACCGAGCCATGCTCGGCGAGCACATCGCGATGAACGATCCGACGTCGATGGGCCGCATCGAGACGCTCACGCGCGCGATGATCGCCCGGGGCGCCGATGCATGGACGGCCCGCCAGCGCGCGCTCACGCTCCTCGACCGGCAGCTCTTCGGCCAGGCGAGCGTGCTCGCGTACTCGAAGATCTACATCCTCGCCGCGGGGCTGATCCTGATGCTAATTCCGTTGCTGCTCCTCGTACGGGAGACGAAGAGTGCCGGCGGAGATCATATCATGGTCGAGTGAGGCCGTGAGCTGACAGTCGATTGTCAGCTTCCACAGTCGTCTGTCAGTTGCACTGTCGTCTGTCCCACTGTCAGCTCCAGCAATGACTACGGCTGGCGTTCTCGTCATCCTTTACTGCATCTCCACCGCGGTCGCGATTGCCGTGCGTCGCACGCGTGTGCCGTACACGGTTGCGTTGGTGATCGTCGGATTGGCGCTCGGCTCGATGCGATTCGTCGCGCCGCCGCATTTGACGCGCGAGCTGCTGTTCACGTTCTTTCTTCCCGGGCTGCTGTTCGAGGCGGCGTTTCATCTCGATTGGACGGCGTTCAGGCGCGTCTGGCGGAGCGCGGTCGGGTTGGCGGTGCCCGGCGTCGTGGTCGCAACAGTCGTGATGGCAGTGCTGGTCGTCGTGGCCGGCCGCGCGTTCGGCTTGGCGACCGACATGGACCCGAGGCTGGCGCTCGTGTTCGGCGCACTGCTCGCCGCCACCGACCCGGTCGCCGTCACCGCGCTGTTCCGTGAGCTGAAGGCGCCCGCCCGTCTTGCTGCACTGCTCGAATCGGAGAGTCTCTTCAACGACGGCACCGGCATCGTGCTCCTGTCGCTCATGCTGGCGTACGCCACGGGCGCTCCCACCGGGCTTGCCACTGCCTCCGCCGAGTTCGTGCTCCTCACCGGAGGCGGAGCGTTGATTGGGGCCGGGGTGGGGTGGGTGGTCGCGATGGTCATTCGCCGGCTCGACGAGCCCATGATCGAGATCGGCCTCACTGTGATCGCCGCGTACGGGTCGTTCGTGCTCGCCGAGCGGGTCGGTGTGTCGGGTGTGCTGGCGACGGTCGTGGCAGGGATGATGTGCGGACGGCAGGGCCGGGATCTCGGCATGTCGCCCCTGTCCCGCGCGGCCGTGCAGACGTTCTGGGAGTACGTCGCGTTCGCGCTCAACTCGATCGTGTTCCTGCTGATCGGCTTCGAGTTCGATTCCGTGCGTCTCCGATCGGTCTGGCCCGAGCTGATCGTCGCGTTCCTGGCGATGCTGGTGGCGAGAGGGCTCATCGTGTTCGGGATGCTGGCGCTGCAACGCCGCAGCGCGGATCCGCTGCCACGTCGATGGGGTAGCATCGTCGTGCTGGGCGGGCTACGCGGCGCGCTGTCGATGGTGCTCGCGCTCTCGCTCCCCCCCGACCTCCCGCAGCGCGATCTGATCGTCTCGCTGACCGTCGGCGTGGTCCTGCTGTCGATCATCGTCCAGGGAATGACGATGCCGTTTCTGATGCGGTGGACGCAGGCGGCCGGACGGGCCGGCGCGATCGGGGAGCCGACAGATGACAGTGCAAGCTGACAGTTGTCAGCTGTGAGTGTCAGAGTGTCAACCCTGTCAGCCGTGAGTGTCACCTGTCGGCTTGCCGGCGCTCTATCAACGCCTGTTCCGACCCGTTCGTAGCTCTAAGATAGTCCCCGCACGTCTCCCACCGGCAAGTTTCTCCGCTCACGAGGTGTACATGAAGTTTCTCAGTCTTGCCACCACCTGCGTTCTGGCCGCCGGCGTACTGCCCGCGTCGGCGCAGTCGAGCGCGCATTCGCTCGGCATCGATACCACCAACTTCGACCGCTCCGTCCGTCCGCAGGACGACTTCTTCCGATTCGTGAACGGCGGCTGGATCGCGCGGACGGAGATTCCGGCCGACGCGTCGAGCTGGGGCGCGTTCAACGAGCTGCGCGAGTCGAGCCGCACTGCGCTGCACACGATCCTCGAGGATGCGGCGCGCAGCAATGCTCCGGCAGGCTCGGAGCGCCGTAAGGTCGGTGATCTCTATGCGAGCTACATGGACTCCGTGCGGGTCGAATCGCTGGGCCTCTCGCCGCTCCAGCCGGACCTCGCCGCGATCGGCGCGCTGACCTCGGGCGCGCAGCTGCCCGCCACCTTCGCCCGGTTCGCGCGGATCGGCGTGCAGATTCCGTTCAACGTGAGCGTCGGCGCCGATCAGAAGAGCTCACGCGTCAACATCGCGTCGGTGAACCAATCGGGGCTCGGCCTGCCGGACCGCGACTACTATCTGCTTCCGGACGCGAAGATGGCGGCCACGCGCGACGCCTACCGTGGCTACGTCACGCGCCTGCTCACGCTCGCCAATCAACCCGACCCCGCTGGTGCCGCCGGCCGGATCCTCGCGCTCGAGACGGCGATTGCGGCCAAGCATTGGGACCGCGCGCGCATCCGCGACCGCAACGCGACCTACAACAAGATGAGCACCGGCGAGCTGGCGGCGCTGTCGCCATCGTTCGATTGGAACGCCTATCTGCGCGCCGCCGGTCTCGGCACGGCGGGTGTGGTCGTCGTGCGGCAGCCGGATTACGTGCGCGCGCTCGACGCGATCATCGCCAGCACGCCGGTGTCGACGTGGCGTGAATACCTCACCTTCAAGCTGCTCGACGGCTACGCCGACGAGCTGCCGGCAGCGTTCCAGCAGGCGCGATTCGACTTCCGCGGGCACGCCCTCTCCGGCCAGCAGGCGATGAGCGCGCGTTGGAAGCGCGGCGTCGACGAGGTGGAAGGAGTGCTCGGCGAAGCGGCCGGCAAGCTGTACGTCGAGCGCAACTTCAAGCCGGAAGCGAAGGCGCGCATGGACGAGATGGTGCGCAACCTGCGCGAGGCATACCGCGTCGGCATCGACAGCCTCGAGTGGATGAGCCCCGCGACGAAGGAGCAGGCGAAGGCGAAGCTCGCGCAGTTCACCGTGAAGATCGCCTACCCTGACAAGTGGCGCGACTACTCGGCACTCGCCATCCGGCGCGACGACCTGCTCGGCAACATCCGCCGAGCGAACGAGTTCCGCTATGAAGACAACATCGCGCAGCTCGGCAAGTCGGTGGATCGCTCGCGGTGGGGGATGACGCCCCAGACGGTGAACGCCTACTACAACGCGACGAACAACGAGATCGTCTTCCCGGCCGCGATCCTGCAGCCGCCCTTCTTCAACGTCGACGCCGACGACGCAGTGAATTACGGTGCGATCGGCGCGGTGATCGGCCACGAGATCGGCCACGGCTTCGACGATCAGGGTCGGAAATCGGATGGAGAAGGGAACCTGCGCGATTGGTGGACGCCGGAAGACGCACGCGCCTTCGAGGCTCGTACGACCCGACTCGGCGCGCAGTACGACGCGCTCTCCCCGATCGAGGGGATGCACGTCAACGGGCGGTTGACGATGGGCGAGAACATCGGAGACCTGAGCGGACTCGCGCAGGCCTACCGCGCCTATCGGATCTCGCTGCACGGCAAGGAGCCACCGGTGATCGGCGGCTTCACCGGCGATCAGCGCTTCTTCCTCGGCTTCGCCCAGATCTGGCGCACGAAGTACCGCGAGGAGTCGCTGCGGCAACAGCTGCTGTCCAACCCGCACTCGCCAGGAATGTATCGCGCGTATGTTCCGCTCACGAACAACGACGTCTTCGTCAGAGCATTCGACGTGAAGCCGGGCGACAAGATGTACCGCGCGCCGGCGGATCGGGTGAAGATCTGGTAGTCCGTTAAAGGGTACTCAAATGCCTGATACGGCTACTGAAGTACCAGGTACTGGGTAGACCTAGTACCAAGACCGACATCCAACCCAGTCCAATGCGGGTCAGCTTCGGGAACGGCGTGACAGCGAGCCAT
>DASXHF010000076.1:0-3952 GCA_036488775.1 Gemmatimonadaceae bacterium
GAACGCGCGTCCGGCGTCCTCAAGGTGCTCACGCCGTTCAATGCGCCGCGCCTTCCCGGCCAGATGGCGACGATGCGCGTTCCGACCGTCCTGCAGGACGCCGAGGTGCGATACAACGGCCAGCCGATCGGACTCGTGGTCGCCGATACGCTCGAGCGCGCGATGGACGCGGCGTCGCTCGTGCGTGCGCGGTACGCCGCCGAGCCGCCGGTGCTCGACATGGACAGCGCGCCGCGCAATCCGCCGGAGGCCGTGCATCCGATGCGCGGCGAGCGCGTCACGCGACGCGGCGACGTCGACCGCGGGCTCGCCGACGCCGCGGTGCGCGTGGAGCAGACGTACACGACACCGCTCGAGAATCACAATCCGATGGAAGTGCACGGGACCGTCGCGTCGTGGGCTCAGGACACGCTTACGCTGTACGAGTCCACGCAGGGAATCTTCAGCGTGCGCAACACCGTGGCGCGCGCCTTCGGCATGCCGCCGGAACGCGTGCGCGTCATCGCCCATTTCACCGGTGGCGGATTCGGGAGCAAAGGCGGCGCGTGGTCGCACGAGATTCTCGCCGCGATGGCCGCGCGCGACGTCGGGCGGCCGGTGAAGCTCGTCCTCACGCGACGGCAGATGTTCGGACCGGTCGGCGGACGGGCACGCACGGTGCAGCGCGTCGCACTCGGCGCGACGCCCGACGGCGCGCTGACCGCCACGCGCCATGTGAGCACGTCCAACACGTCGATGCTCGAGGACTGGATCGAGCCGGCGGTGACGCCGACGCTCATGCTGTACGCCTGCCCGAACCTCGAGACGCAGTACGAGCTCGTGCGCCTCAACGTCGGCTCGCCGACCTTCATGCGTGCGCCCGGCGAGACGACCGGTACCTTCGCGCTCGAGAGCGCGATGGACGAGTTGGCGGTCGCGCTGAAGATGGATCCGGTCGCGCTTCGACTGAAGAACTATGCGGAGCGCGATCCGGAGAGCGGCAAGCCGTGGTCGAGCAAGGGGCTGCGCGAGTGCTACGCCAGCGGCGCCGCGCGATTCGGGTGGAGCCGCCGCAACCCCGTGCCGCGGTCGACGCGCGATGGTCGCTGGCTGGTGGGGTGGGGGATGGCGACGGCGACGTACCCGACGCGCCAGAGTCCCGCCGGCGCCATCGCGCGCATGCTTCCCGATGGACGTGCGTCCGTGCGCGCGGGGACGCAGGAGATCGGATGCGGGACGTACACGGTGATGACCCAGATCGCCGCCGACGCGCTGGGCCTGCGGCCCGATCAGGTGCGGTTCGAGCTCGGCGAGACGACGATGCCGGAGAATCCTGCGTCGACCGGCTCAGTGACCGCCGCCTCCACCGGGACGGCGGTGCACGAGGCAGCGATGCAACTGCGCAGCCGACTGGTGCAGCTTGCGATCAACGACCCGGCGTCGCCGCTGCACGGAGCGGCGGAAAATGCCGTGCGGGTTGTCGATGGACGTCTTTCGCTCGCGTCGGATGGTGCGGGCGGCGGCGACACGTATGCCGCGATCCTCGCGCGCCACGGTGGTCAGCCGGTGGAGGTGACGTCGAGCTCGAAGGCCGGCGCCGAAGCGCAGCAATATTCGATGCACTCCTTCGGCGCCGTGTTCGCCGAGGTGCGCGTGGACGAGGAGCTCGGCGAGATCCGGGTGCCGCGCATCGTCACCGCGCACGACGTCGCGCGCGTGCTCAATCCAAAGACCGCAGCGAGCCAGATCAGCGGCGGCGTGGTGTGGGGGATCGGCCAGGCGCTCCTCGAGGAGACCAGCATCGATCCGCGCACGGGACGGTACGTGAATGCGGATCTGGCCGAATATCACGTTCCGGTGAATGCCGACGTGGGGACGATCGACGTCTCGTTCGTGGACGTATCGGATGGGCAGGTGAATCCGATCGGCGTGAAGAGCGCCGGCGAGATCGGCATCACCGGCGTGGCGGCGGCGATCGCCAACGCCGCCTATCACGCCACCGGGATCCGCGTGCGCGACCTCCCGATCACGCTGGACAAACTCACAACTGGGGTCGACCGCCGTTCTCAGCTCTCAGTTCACGGTCGTAGAGAACACTCGAGAGCACCGCGATGAGCAGCCCTGCGCTCCACCCGCCCAGGACGTCCGTCGCCCAATGGACATTGAGGTACACGCGACTGAGCCCGATCAGCAGCGGAGCGATGACGGCGATCGCGATCGCCGTGCGCCGACCGATCAACCCCACCCGCCAGTACACGTAGGCGAGCGTGCAAATGACCGCCGCCGCCGAGGTCGCGTGGCCCGACGGAAATGAATACGAGCTCGGCACGATGCCGCCGAGTCCGGTCGGGCGCGGACGCGCGTAGATCCGCTTCACCACGCTGAACAGCGCCACCGCCACTACGGGCGCCACCAGCACCGCCGCCGCGGTCCGGCGCCCGTGACGATACCAGAGATAGGCCGCCGCCACGACCGACAACACGCCGATGGGGAGCGGGCCGCCCACGTTCGTCACGAAGACGAAGAACTTCTGAAGCGTCCCGTTCTGGTGCGCAAGCATCCAGGCCTGCACCGCCGTGTCGAAGGCCGTGGACTCCCCCGCGAACACGTCCTCCCCGACTTTGCCTACGCCCCACAGCGCGAGCGCGCCGAGCGCGACGACGACCGCCCAGTCGCGCCCAAACCGTGTCAACGACGTACGCCAACGATCGGGTAACCATGCCACGATATGCGAGCTCCAGGCGAAGTGAACGCGGTTGCGTGCACGGAGACTAGCACACGAAGCTGTCGCCAACATGACGCCGCCCTTCGCACGCGGACCCGCTCGACGCGCAAACCTTTCGACACCCACGGCCCGCCGCTATCTCTCAACGATGCGCCGACTCGCCGCACTCGCCTGCTTGATCGTCCTCGCCGGAACGGCGCGTGGACAGACGATCACCACCTTCACCCACGCCGACACCCTCCGCGGGAGCATCGGACCGGGGCGGAGCTGGTGGGACGCCGCATTCTATGACCTGCACGTCTCGGTCGATCCGTCGGACAGCACCATTCGCGGGTACAATGGCATCACCTACCGGGTCATCCATCCCGCGCAGGAGATGCAGGTCGACCTCATGGTGCCGCTCGTCGTCGACAGCATCGTGCAGGACGGGCGCACGCTGCCGCACCGCCGCGACGGGAACGCGCTGTTCATCACCCTCGCGACCCCACAGCGCACCGGCGATCGGAAGACGGTGACGGTGTACTACCACGGCCGCCCGCGCGCCGCACAGCATGCGCCCTGGGACGGCGGCGTCGTCTGGACGAAAGACAGCCTCGGCGCGCCCTACGTCGCCACCGCCGTGCAGGGCTACGGCGCGAGCGGGTGGTGGCCGACCAAGGACACTCAGGCGGACGAGCCCGACAGTCAACGCGTGGCGATCACCGTCCCCGATCCATTGCTCGACGTCTCAAACGGCCGGCTGCGCAGCGTCACCCACAATCCCGATCACACGACGACCTTCGAGTGGTTCGTCGCGAACCCGATCAACAACTACGATGTCGCCGTCAACGCGGCGCGCTATGCGCATTTCGAGAACGTCTATCACGGTGAGTCCGGCCCGCTGACGATGGACTTCTGGCCGCTCGCCTATCACGAGGAGGCGGCACGGCGTCAGTTCAAGCAGGCGACGACCATGCTGCAGTGCTTCGAGCACTGGTTCGGCCCCTTTCCCTGGTACGAGGACGGCTACAAGCTCGTCGAGACGCCGCACCTCGGCATGGAGCACCAGAGCGCCATCGCGTACGGCAACCACTACCAGAACGGCTACCTCGGCAAGGATCTCTCCGGCTCCGGATGGGGCTTGCAGTGGGACTTCATCATCGTTCACGAGAGCGCGCACGAGTGGTTCGGCAACAGCATCACCGCGCAGGACATCGCCGACATGTGGGTGCACGAGAGCTTCGCGAACTACGCCGAGAACCTCTACAC
>DASXHF010000232.1:0-13553 GCA_036488775.1 Gemmatimonadaceae bacterium
CGGTAATCGCGTTCGGACGGCGCGGTCGACGTCGCCATGATGGTCACGGGGTGGCAGATAGCAGACGCCCCGCGGGGGCGGGGCGGAAGCGCAGCAACGTAAGATGGGGCTGGTCAATCGTTTGGTACAGGCCCGCCGCGCTTCCGTCCCGGGTGAGGTTATGGCCGCCGGCGGGTCCTGCTATGGGTGCGCGACTTCGCCAACGAGTCGCGGTGGGCGGAATCCGCCGCCGCGCTCATGGCGCCCGTGCTCGTCGTGTTCGTCATGTTCGCGCCGGCCGCGCCCGGGGTGCCGGTCACGCCACTCGTGCTGGTCGAGCTGGTCATGCCGCCGCCCGCCGCTCCGCCCGGCGGCGTGCTGATGTCGCCGCTGCTCGTGCCGGTCGTCCCTGTGCCGGCGGTGCCGGCGCCTGCATTGGCGGCGTTGGCGCTGTCCGTGTTACTGCTGCCCTTGCTGCAGGCGCCGACTGCGACCGCCGCACCAAGCGCCATCATTCCCATCATAGCTCTCTTTCTCATCGGCTCTCTCCTGGAGGGTGATGTGGAATCCCGAAGAGCGCGCAAGGGACGAGCCAGCACCGGCTCAGTGCCTGAAGAGTCGTGTGCCGGTGAACACCATGGTGATGTCGTGCTCATCCGCGGCCGCGATGACGTCCGGATCCCGCACCGAGCCGCCGGGCTGAACGATGGCGCGCACGCCGGCACTCGCCGCCTGGTCGACGCTGTCACGAAATGGAAAAAACGCGTCCGAGCCAAGCGCGGCGCCGGTGATGTCGTGGCCGGCGGCAGTGGCCTTGTGCACGGCCATGTATGCCGCGTCCACTCTGGACATCTGCCCTGCGCCGATGCCGATCGTCGCGCCGTCGCGCGCGAGCACGATCGCGTTCGATTTCACGCTGGCGACGGCGCGCCACGCGAACAGCAGATCGGTGCGCTCCTCCGGCGTCGGCTGACGTCGTGTCACCACGCGCCACGAGCGGTCGTCGATCACGGCCGGCGCGCGCTCCTGCGCGAGCATGCCGCCGCGAACGCGCTTGAAGTCGAGCGCATCCTTGGGCCAGCGGGCCACCCCCTCGAGGACGCGTAGATTCTTCTTCCGGCCGAGCACCTCGAGCGCGCCGTCGCTGAACTGCGGCGCGACGATGCACTCGACGAACAGGCTGGAGATCGCCTCGGCGGCAGCGTCGTCGACGGGGACGGTGAACGCGATCACGCCGCCGAAGGCGGACTGCGGATCGCAGGCGAGCGCCTTCTGATACGCCTCGAGCGGGCTCCCGCCAGTGGCGAGCCCGCACGGTGTGGTGTGCTTGATGATGGCGCAGCAGATCTCGCTGCCGTACGGCTCGCAGGCGAGTAGCGCGCCTTCGAGGTCGAGCAGGTTGTTGAACGAGAGCTCCTTGCCGCCGCGCTGCTTCAACGCGGCCAAACCGGCGCCGGCCTGCTCGACGTAGAACGCCGCGGCCTGGCCGGGATTCTCGCCGTATCGCAGATCCTGCGCTTTCTCGAGTGCGAGGGTCATCCGATCGGGGAACCGGTCGTCGCGCCGCTGCGCGAACCAGCGCGCGATGGCGGCGTCATACGATGCGGTGTGCTCGAACACTTTGCCGGCGAGCGCGCGGCGCAACGCGAGGTCGTCGTCTCCGCGCGTCAACACGTCCAGCACGCGTGGGTAGTCGGTCGGATCGACGACGGTCGTGACGGAGGCGAAGTTCTTCGCTGCCGACCGGAGCATGCTCGGGCCGCCGATGTCGATCTGTTCGATCACCTCTTCATCGGTGACGCCAGCGCGCGCGGCGGTTTCGCGAAATGGATAGAGGTTGACGGCCACGAGGTCGATCGGCGCGATGCCGGCATCGGCGATGGCCGCCATGTGCTCGGGCAGATCCCGCCGCGCGAGCAGGCCGCCGTGCACGGCCGGGTGCAGCGTCTTCACTCGCCCGTCGAGCATCTCCGGGAACTGCGTGACGTCGCTGACGTCGCGCACGGGAATTCCGGCGTCGCGCAACGCGCGCGCGGTGCCACCGGTGGAGAGCAGCTCCCAGCCGAGCGAGTGGAGGCCGCGGGCGAAATCGAGAAGACCGGATTTGTCGGAGACGGAGAGAAGAGCGCGGGGCATCGAGCGGGTGATTGGGACGATTGGCTGACTACGACAGCGAGTACAAGGGTACACCCGGTAGCACTGGTACCGGGACCGGCATCCAAGCCATCCCAATGCCGGTCGGCTTCCGGGACCGGCGGGAATTCGAGCCGTAAGCGAAAGCCGTCAGCTGTCAGCTTCAAGTCGGTGCTACGGCTGCCCTGTCCAGGCATTGGAGGGGCCGGTATGCCAGGCTCGGTACCAGGTCTACCCAGTACCTGATACTTGAGTAGCCGTTTCCCCGAATAGCAGCACCCCAGTATCAATCATTCCCCCGCCTCGTCGCCCATCCTTGCAAAGGATGTGTGATGCCCGCGTCCGCGCTCAGCGCGCGTCGTCTCGTTTGTCGACCGGCCGCCGGACGATGACTTCGTCGTGGCCGCCTTCGCCGCGCTTGAGAACCACCGTGTCGTCCGGCGCGACCGGGATCCGAACCGTGGTGTCATCGGTGCGGACGTCG
This sequence comes from Gemmatimonadaceae bacterium, assembly GCA_036488775.1. Taxonomy (GTDB): domain Bacteria; phylum Gemmatimonadota; class Gemmatimonadetes; order Gemmatimonadales; family Gemmatimonadaceae; genus AG11. The sequence goes on from DASXHF010000232.1 coordinate 2,597, forward strand.
CGGGCCGACTTGCTCGCCGCCCCGCGGCCGGAGAAGAAGCGGCGGTCGTCGAAGCGTTCGTCGTCGTAGAAGTCGCGGTCTGCCGGCGTGGCGGTGCTCGCGGTGCTGGCGGCTCCGACGGCGCTCGCGGCGGCGGCTTCGCCGAGCGAGAAGTGGCGTCGCACCTCGTACTCGTGCGCCCGCGTCAATGCGCCATGGTCGTACGGCGGAAGGAGACCCACTCGATCGGCGCGCAGCGGGAGAACGACTCGTTGCGTCTTGTCGTCGAGCTGCGCCGCGCCGATCGGGACGAGCACGTCACGATTGCCCGGCGTGGCAGCAAGCTCGGCAGTCAGACGTACGTCGAGGTATCGCGTGCGCAAGACGTCGACGTCCACGAGCAGCTCGTGCACCTTGCCGACCTCGGTGCCCTCGACCGAGTCGACCCGCCAGCCGCGGATGTCCGGGTAGCCCTCGGCGACCTCGAAGTCGCGTAGATCACCGAGCGGCGCGATCCGCGCTCCGCTCTCAGTTTCATAGTTTCTCGCCATCGATGCGTCCTCGGGAAAACGGTCAGCGTGGAGGTACGGTGTCGGATACCGGCGCCGTCCCGCGCGCCCGCGCACCCGTGGTGTCGGTGCTGAGTGCGCCGTTGGATGTCCTCGTCATGGTCGAGTCCGCACCGGTCGCGACGGCGGTGCCGCTGTGGTGCGACCAGACATACCACGCGACGATCGCCACGACGATGAGCAGGAGAAGGAGCAGCGGCCACAGTCGTGACCGTTCCTTCCGTTGAATGGGGATCTCGGCCATGCGATTGCCTCCCAGGAGATGGATACGGCGCTGCCCACGAGCCGGGCACGACGATGGTGGGAGCAACACACGTTCCAGACCGGAGCGCCGACTCAGGCCGTCCAATTCTCGACTGCTCATCCACGTTCAGCCGAGGGTCTGCTCTTTGCGCGCCCACGCTCTACTCTCGATGGGAGGATCCCGTGTCGGTCCGCGTGCTCGACAAAGGACGCTACGAGCTCTTCAAGACGAATCATGGGCACCGCATCCTGGTGCTCGGCGGACGCAGGTGGTACGCGCTGGTTCGTGGACAGCAAGGCCAACTCATCGTGCGCACGAACTCCGATCATGTGAAGTCGGAGACGCTCCAGCGCGGACGGTACTATTACGTCGACTTCAGGCGTGACCCGACGTTCGAAGATCAGCCGCACCTCTTCCTGCAAAAGGACGAACGGTTCCGCGAGATCATCCTGCCGGATGGTTTCCCGACGCGGACGGATCCGCAGAAGCGCGTGGTCCTGACGCGGAAGTCGATCGCGGCCGGTGAGCTCGAGCGCTACCTTCGGCACCCGGCACCGTCGGGCCCGGGCGACGCGCGGCGGCGCACGCGCACTCGTGCCCGACGGACGGCGCGCAAGGTCGTGGCCTGACTGGGGAGCGCTCGAGCTGACCAGCTTCGGCGCGAACTACCGACGGAAGCGGCGCAGCAATTGCGCATCCGGCATCGCCTTGCTTCCCGAGAAAAAAATGAATGAATTGATCGCACAGCTCACCCAGCGCGTCGGGCTGTCGCCCGAGCAGGCGCGCCTGGCTGCTGATACCGTGCTCGGCTTCGTGAAATCCCGGTTGCCTGCGCCGCTCGCCAGTCAGCTCGACCAGATCATCGGCACTGGTGCGACCAGCGCAACCGGCAGCGCCGAGGGGCTCGGCGGGATCGCGAAGGAGATCGGAGGAATGTTCGGCCGCTGACTAGTCGCGGTCTGAGCGGGGGGCTCGAGCCGTCATGGAGCGTCCGGCGGCGGCGGCCGATCGCGTCTCTCCGCGATGCCGCCCCAGCTCAACGTCCAATGGAATGCGCTCGACATCGGCCGTGAGAGTGGCCGGCCCGTCGTCGCGCCGGACGCGCGAAGCGACCAGTCGATCGCCATCGCCAGCAGGAGCAGCAGCCCGAGGACGATGATCGCCACCACCCAGAAGGGAAAGACGATCAGGAAGAAGAGGATGATGAACGGAAGAAGCAGGATCGGGGCGATCGGCAGTGCGAGCGTCATACGAAATCACTGGTCGGTGGCAGGTGCACGGTCGCTATCGTGAACATATGGTAGTACCATACATGAATCAACATCACGCTCTCCGGTCTCTGCGTTCGTCGATCCATGCGTGGGCGAATCCGGCTGGCACTCCCCGCGCGCCATCGCCAGCCACGGAGAAAATCATGCTCGGACAGATTTCGCTCGCCGCCGTACGAGCCACGACTGTCGCCGCGCTGGCGATCTGCACCGTGGGTCTGCCCATGGCCTCGGATGCCCAGGCCGCCGGTGCGATGCCGACCGCCGAGTGGGCCGCCGTCGATCAGGCGCTCGGCCGCCCGGGGGCGATGCAGCCCGGCAACGTCATGAAGTACAGCTTCCCCCGGAGCGACATGCAGGTGACCGCGGCGGGCGTGACGGTCAGACCGGCGCTGGCGCTCGGCTCATGGGTCGCGTTCAAGAACGTCGCCGGCGGGCACGCGATGGCGATGGGCGACCTGGTGTTGAGCGAGGACGAAGTCGGCCCGGTGATGCGCGCCCTGCAGCAGGGTGGTGTGGAGCAGACCGCGGTGCACAATCACGTGCTGCACGAGTCCCCGCGCGTCATGTACATGCACATCGCCGGACATGGCGACGCGGTGACGATCGCCCGGACCATTCGCGCCGCGTTGGCGCAGAGCCGCACTCCGCTCGGTGCGCCGAGCGCCCCCGCGGCAGCCGCCGTGATCGACCTCGATACCGCGGCGGTGGCGCGCGCGCTCGGAGCCGCCGGCAAGGTGAATGGCGGCGTCTACCAAGTGAGCGTGCCGCGTCGAGAGACGATTCGGGAGAGCGGCAACGAGATCCCCCCGTCGATGGGTGTCGCGACGGCGATCAACTTCCAACCGACCGGCGGAGGGAAGGCGGCGATCACCGGCGACTTCGTGATGCGCGGGGCGGAGGTGAACAACGTGATTCGCGCGCTGCAGGCCGGGGGGATCGAGGTCACGGCGGTGCACAGCCACATGCTGACCGAGGAGCCGCGCCTGTTCTTCATGCACTTCTGGGCGAACGATGACGCGGTGAAGCTCGCCGGTACGCTGCGCTCGGCGCTCGATCAGACGGCGAGCAAGACGACAGCGGCAAAGTAGGCCGCGACGCTCGTTCGACCGGTCCCGCGCCGCCGTCAGGCGCGTCGCCAGTGATGGAATGGTATGTTCACTACGCCAGTCTTGATCCTACCCCATGGCGTAGGATGTATCTTTATTCCACGCTGATGACGACGAATGCGGGAAGACGGGGCCGGACTGCCACTCCTGCGGGCTCGGCGGCATGGAGGAAGACGCGCGTGAGTGACGCAGCACGGGAGAACACGCCAATCCCCAGCACCGCGCTTCGCGTGCTCCTTGCGCTGGGTGCGGCGTGCGTCGTGGCGATGCTCGTCTGGCAGGGCGTCACGGCGTCGGGGAATCCCGACCCGCTCGCCGCGCACGATCGAGGGCCGGCGGCGGTGCTGGACATCGCCGTCCTCGTCTTTCGCGAAGGGCTCGAGAGCATTCTCGTGCTCGCGGCGCTCACGGCGAGCCGCAGCCAGCGCGGTATGCCCTACCGACAGCCCATCGCCGTCGGGGTGCTGCTGGCCATGGCCGCCACGCTCCTCACCTGGCGCATCGCCGTCGGCGTGCTGGACGATCTCACGCAGCGACTGCCCGCGCTCTACGTCCAGGCCGCCACCGGACTGCTCGCCGTGGTCGTGCTGGTCGTCGTGATGAACTGGTTCTTCCACAACGTCTACTGGACGGGGTGGATCGCGATGCACACGACACGCAAGAAGGAGTTGCTGCGCGAGGCGTCGGCGTCCCCGACGTTGCGGTCACGCGTCCTTTGGGGTCTGATCCTGCTCGGCTTCAGCTCCTTCTACCGGGAAGGGTTCGAGGTGGTGCTCTTCCTCCAGAGCTATCGGCTGAAGCTCGGCGGCACGCCGGTGCTGTACGGCGTGCTCGTCGGCGTCGCGCTCACGGCCGTCGTTGCCGTGCTCACCTTCGTCGCGAACCGGCGACTTCCGTACAAGAAGATGCTCGTGCTCACCGGTGTGCTGCTCGGCATCGTGCTGCTCGTGATGGTGGGGGAGCAGGCGCAGGAGATGCAGCTCGCCCACTGGCTGCCCACCACGCCGATCCGTTCGCTCCAAGGCATCGTCCCCGAGTGGATGGGACTGTGGTTCGCCGTCTTTCCGACCGTGGAGACGCTGGCAGCACAGGCGCTGGCGGCGGCACTCGTCCTTGGGTCTTACGGGACGGTCCAGTGGCGCATGCGGCGCATGCAGCGCCTTGCCTGATCGGCCGCCGCGCGACGGTCGTGCTGGTCATGGGTGTCCGTGGCTTGCATCCGCACCGTGCATCGCGTCTCCCGGTGTATTCATGCGCATCCCACGCCCCTCCGACATTCGCTGCGGGCGGAAGCGCACGTAGATCGCAAAGCCGCTCGGTCTCGCCGTGCCGTAGAATGGCTCGAGCGCGGATGGAACGAAGTCGATCGACGCTCGACCACCGATCCCGGTGCGCACGTTGCCCACGCGATCGAACTCGTACACGTAGCCGCCGACGAGCGACGCGATGTTGAACTCGCCGGTCGGGCCGTTCGCGCCGAGCGCTAGGTCCTCCCCGCTCTTCTGCACGTACTCGGCGCGACCGAACACGCTGTGAGCGCCACCGAACTCGAGATTCGATTCCAACAGATAGCTCGGCTCGAGGTGATGGCTGCCGGAGTGGCGATTGCCGCCGAACACGAACGTCGTCGCGAGCTCGCCACGCTGCCCGAACGTCTGGCCGTTCATGATCGACGCGTCGATCCGGTGTTGCGACTCGTCCGGCCGAATGGCCTCGGGGCTCTCGAGATACCCGTATGAGCTCGAGAGCGACCAGTGCGACGACGGATTCCACGTCAGCCGACCGGCGTACGAGTCGAGGCTGCGGCCTCTATAGTCGAAGTTCGTCCGGTTCTCGTCGGGCTCGCGTCCGTTGAAGATCGATCCTTCGAGCCGCACCGAATGTGTGAACACGCCCGCCGTGAGCACGCCGAAGGTGATGTGCGTGGCGTCCTGCCAATGGTGACCGAGCGGCGCCATCGGATCGTTCATCGCCGAGGGGCGGTGCGGGAAGGCGACCGGACCTAGTGCCGGCTCGCCGACCGGCGCGACGTAGAGCGAGACGCCAAGTGCATCGCTCACCGCGTGCTCGTACAGTCCGGCGAGCTCCATGAACAGGTCGTGCGGATGCTGGCGGTCGCGCAGGGGTTGTCCCTGAAAGGTCTCGCCGGTCTGTAGCAGCAGCGGGTAGCCGTGGCTGCCCACCGTCCATGGTTCCGCGCTCAGCATGCCGCGGAGCTGCAGACGTCCGGCGCCCAACGTGCGCGTCGCCATGAGCATGGCCCAGTTGACGCTCGAGAACTGCTCGTCTCCGCGGCGGCTGCCCTGCTTGTCGTACATCGTGAAGGCGACGCCGTGAAGCATCAGCTCCCACTTTCCATCCGCGATGTGGTCGGCGTGCATCGGTGAATCGTCGGGGAGCCAGCTCGTGCCGGATCCGGTGCGTTCCATGGGAATGCCGAGCGGGCCGTCCATCATCTTCATGCCGCTCATGCCCTCCATCTTGCCCGTGTCGGCGGTCATGGGCATGTCGTGCATGTGATGCTCTGTGGTGTCGTGCTGTGCGGCAGCGCGACCGCTCGGTGCGAGGACGGCGATGACGGCCGCGCTGAGCGTCAAACGGCGAAGGATCGAGGTAGACTGCATCTGCGGATTGAGAGACGGCCTGCCGGCGCACGACTGATTGCGTGCGCGTCGATCGTCGGTGCGGATGCACCGAACGACCGTGCGAACACCGGGTTGTCGGGAGCTCTGGGCTAGGCCTTCGGGGGCGGCGGCTCGGGAGCCGACGCGAACGACGCGGGAACGTCGACGAGCGCGACGCGGATCCGCGTCGCTGGCGAGATGGCAGCGGTCATGACTTCCGGTCCGCTGGCGGTGGCGCTATCCACGCTGCATCCCACGAGCGCGTCGCAGCAGTGCTGCTGCGTCGGGACTTCGCATGGTGGCGCGCTGGACTTCACGATCGGCCGGGCGCTCGACATCGAGATGGCGACGTGAGCGGCCGTCGCCATCTCGTGCCCGTGCATCGCCGTGGAATGCTCGGCGACCGCGCTCGCATCCGGTGCCTGATGATGCCCGTTCGCGCCATGCGTCGCACATGCCGCATCACCGGCCACCGCCGAGAGGTGGAGCATGGTGGCCGACGTCAGCAGCGCGAAGAGGCGGCGATGTCTCATCGACTGTGCTTGTACAACAGGTCCACGAGCTCGTCGTACATCGGCTCCGCGTCAGCCGGACCGGCTTTGATCGCGGCGGTGGCGCAGTGCTTCAGATGATTGCGCATCAGCTCCCGCCCAACGGACCGCAGCGCCTCGTGCACCGACGAGATCTGGGTCATGATGTCGGCGCAGTAACGGTCCTCCTCGACCATCTTCTGCAGTCCGCGCACCTGCCCCTCGATCCGACGCAAGCGCTTCACGTTGCGCTCCTTGGCGTCGGGATCGACAGCCACCGCCTTGCGACCGCTGCCCGTGTCGCCCGGCATCGCACAGCCGCACTCGATGACGGCGAGCGTCTTCGCGGACCGTTCGCCCTTCTCGTGCTTCGTCTTCACGGCTGTGGTCATGTGACGTTTCTCGTTGCGTACCCCGTACCCCTATCCAAGCTACTGGTCCGCGCCTTCTCACGCAAAGCGCGCGCGTCGCAGTCGAAGGCTGTTCGACACGACGCTCACGGAGCTGAAGGCCATCGCGGCACTGGCAAGGATCGGGCTGAGCAGGATCCCCAGCGCCGGATAGAGCACGCCGGCCGCCACCGGGATGCCGATGACGTTGTAGACGAATGCCCAGAACAGATTCTGCCGCATCGTCCGCATCGTGCGCCGCGACAGCGCGATCGTCTGCGGCACGCTCCGCAGATCGCCTCGCATGAGCACGACGTCCGCCGCTTCGATCGCGATGTCGGTTCCGGTGCCCATCGCGATGCCGACGCCCTGCGCCATCGCCGCCGCATCGTTGATCCCGTCGCCGACCATCGCGACGATGCGGCCTTCGCCCTGGAGTCGCTTGATCTCGTCGACCTTTCCCTCGGGCAGGACGCCGGCGACGACGCGGTCGATCCCGGCCTCGCGCGCGATCGCCGCGGCGGTGCGCGCGTTGTCGCCGGTGAGCATCACGACCTCGAGTCCCATCGCATGGAGCCGCGCGATCGCCTCGCGCGACGTCTGCTTGATCGGATCGGCGACCGCGATGAGGCCCGTTAGCCTGCCGTCGATCGCCACGTATACCGGCGTTTTGGCCTGGATGGCCAACGATTCGGCCCGTGGCCGTAGCGGGGCGACGTCGATCCCGTTGTCCCGCATCAGCAACTCGTTGCCGACGATCATGGTACGTCCACCGACCGTGCCCATCGCGCCGCGGCCGCTCGCCGACTTGAAGTGCTCGGCGGCGGCCAGCGTGACACCGCGCTCCTTTGCGTAGCGCACCATGGCGTCGGCCAGCGGATGTTCGCTCAGCATCTCGAGGGCGGCGACCGACGCAACCAGGTCGTCGTCCGTCAGCGACACGCCGGGCGCTCTGACGACGTCGGTCACCGTCGGCCGTCCTTCGGTCACCGTGCCGGTCTTGTCGAGTGCGACGGTCGTGACGGTGCCGACTTCCTGGAGCGCCTCGCCACCCTTGATGAGAATGCCGAGCTCCGCGCCTTTGCCGGTCGCGACCATCACCGCGGTCGGCACGGCCAGACCCATCGCACACGGACAGGCGATGATCAGCACGGTGACCGCGGCGACGAGGGCACGCACGGCCGGTCCGGCTACACCCATGACGTCGCCGGTCACGAACCAGATGACGAAAGTGAGGACGGCGATCGACATCACGACCGGCACGAAGATCCCGCTCACGCGATCGGCGAGTCCCTGAATCGGCGCGCGCGAGCCCTGCGCGTCCCGCATCAGCTTGACGATCTGCGCCAGCGTGCTGTCGGCACCGAGCGTGGTCGCGCGGTAGCGGAGCGCCCCGGTGCGGTTGATCGTGCCGCCGATCACCCGCTCGCCGGGATGCTTCTCGACCGGAAGGGATTCGCCGGTCAGCATCGACTCGTCGACGGCACTTCGTCCGGAGATCACGTCGCCGTCCACCGGCACCCGTTCGCCGGGCCGCACGAGCACGACGTCGCCCGTCTGCACCTCGGCGATCGGCAGGTCGATCTCCTGCTCGGCGCCGTTCGTCGCTCGCGCAACGCGCGCCGTCTTCGGCTGCAAGCTCGCCAGCGCGCGGAGGGCGGACGACGTCTGCTTCTTCGCGCGCGCCTCGAACGCGTTGCCGGTGAGGATCAGCGCGATGATGATGATGACGGTCTCGTAGTACACGTCGGGCGCGAGACCGTGGCGGAGGAAGAGCTGCGGTGCGACGGTCGCCACGACTGAGTACAGGAACGCCGCGCCCGTGCCGACGGCGATGAGGGTGTTCATGTCCGCCGAGTGATGACGGAAGGCTGCCCATGCCCTCGTGTAGAAGTGGCGGCCGGCCCACGACATGATCGCCAGCGTGACGACGAGCAGCGTCCACGTGATCCCACGATCCGGCATCAGCGCACTTGCACCGTGGACGGACATCGACACGATCATGGCGATCGCGCCGGCGACGCCGCTCACGATCGCCTTGCGGCGGAGATCGTGGAACTCCTCGGTCTGCGCACGATCGCGTGCTTCCTGCTCCTCGAACGCCGAGCGGTCCGGCACCGGCAGCTCGGCGCCGTATCCGGTGGAGCGAATGCTCTCGACCAGCGCGTCGGGTTGAACGGCGGTCGGGTCGTACGTCACCGTGGCGCTGCCCATCATGAGATTGACGGCGGCGTCCGAGACACCGGGAACGTTGTTGAGCGTCCGCTGCACGCGACTCTGACACGCGGCGCAGGTCATTCCCGTGACGGGGATGACCACCTTCTTCGCTGCCCGCCCGGGTTCGGCGCGAGCCTCTGCCGCATTTGTCGGTGTCATGGGCTCACTCGGCGATCAGGCGGCCGTGCAGCATGCCCATGCCGCAGGTGAACTCGTAGGTACCGGGTGCCGGCGGGGTGATCTCGACGGACGTGCGCTCGTTCTCCGGCAGAAAACGTCGCACGTTGAAATCGGGGAACACGACCTCTTCGGAGCAGCTCGAGCTCTCCTGCCGATCGAAGACGAGCCGCACAGGCTTACCGGCCGCGGCGCGAATCACGGCGGGCGTATAGCCGCCGCGCACGATGACGGTGACCTCCTGCTTTCCAAGCGTACCCGCCGCGGCCGTGTACGCCACGCCGCGCCCGGCGAGGAAGAAGTACCAGTTCACCCAGACGATGGCGCCGAGCCCGGCGGCGATGACGATCCAATCGGTAGTGTGCATATATACCCGCTCCTGCTGTCCGGAGAACAGTATATACCCCCTACCCCTATGTCAACCATCAACAGGATCGATTCTACGCCGGCGCGACGGTCGGTCGCTCGAGCCCGACGTCCTGTGACGCAAGCCCGCGCTGTCGAAGCGCGATCTCGATTCCCGTCACGCAGGCCGTCAGCCACACCGCGCCCGCGGCGTACCCACCAATGACGTCGCTGAGGAAGTGCACGCCGAGGTAGAGGCGCGACAGTCCGATCGTCAGAACGAAAAGGAAAGTGAAGATCAGCACGCCGACTTGATGGCGGCGTGCCCAGGGCCAGTACACGATCAGCAGGTAGGCCAGCATGCCGTAGCCGATGAGCGAGCCCATCGCGTGGCCGCTCGGAAAGCTGAACGATCCGCCATACAAGAACGCCGCTGCGCCGGTCGGCCGGGGGCGATGAATCACGAGCTTGAGCGCCCAGTCGAGCGCCCCACCGCCGGCGAACGCCGCGATCCAGCCGGCGAGCACGATCCAGCGGCGACGGTACGCCAGCACCGCAGCGATGGTGACGGCGAGCACCGCCATCGCGACCGGTGAGCCGATCGCCGACACGACCGCGGCGATGTGGTCGGCGATGGGCAGCGCGTGCGCGCGCAGCCACATCGCCGCCTGCAGATCGACTGCCGTGAGCGGATCGCGATGGACGACGTCCTCCGTCACGGCGCCGAACACCCAGAGCGCGGCAACGCTCACGACGAACCCGATCGTCAGATGCAGACCGAGATATTCGCCGCTGGCGAAGCGCGCGGCGACGAAGGACCACAGTCGTTGATGGCGCGCACGAAACCCGGTGAATCGCGGCGAGCTCGCGAGCTGCTGCCACCTGTCGCCCACCATGGCGCCGATGCGATCGTCGTTGTCGCGGAACCAGCGGACGGCCAACGTGACCACGACGCCGAGCACGGCGAGCAGCACCAGCGCGAGGCTGATCTGTCCTACATAGCGCTCGAGCGTCGGCAGATTGCGGCCGAACACATAGCCGAGCGCACCGAAGAGGCCCGCCCAGGTGATGCCGCCGAGCGCGTTGTAGAGCGTGAAGGTGCCGTACGGCATGCGCGCGACGCCGGCGAGCGCGGCGGCCCAGCTGCGGAGGAGCGCGATGAACCGGCCGATGAAGATGGTCTTCGGGCCATGGCGCTCGAAGAAGGCATGGACCCGGTCGAGCTTCGCTTCGTTCAGCCCCACCTTCTGCCCGTATCGTCTGATCAGCGCGATCCCACCTTTGCGCCCCAGCCAGTAGCCCGCGTTGTCGCCGATGATCGCTCCCGCCGCGGCGGACGCGATCACCAGCCAGATGTTCAGGCGCCCCTGCGCCGCGATCGCCGCCGCGACGACGAGCGCCGTCTCACCGGGCAGCGGGATGCCGAAGCTCTCGATGCCGACCAGCACGATCAGGAAGAGATAGCCGTACGAGGCGACGAGATCCGCGATCGTACCGTGCATCGTC
>DASXHF010000283.1:0-5603 GCA_036488775.1 Gemmatimonadaceae bacterium
GATCTCGCGACGCCGTCCGGTGCGACGCTGCGGCTGGGTGCCTGTCCCGGTCTCGTGCTGCCGGCGGGAAGGGGAGCCGTCGTCGGACACGTGCATCGCGCGGACTCCGACAGCGCGCTGGGTGGGGCAACGGTCGTCGTGAGCTGGCGAGATCTCAGCATGGACCGCGCGACGCTGCGTCCCGTGAGCACCGAACGAACCGCGGCCGTCCGCAGCGATTCGTTCGGCCGCTACCGCATGTGCGGCCTGCCGACCGACGTGTCGCTGTTGATGCAAGTTCAGTTCGAGGATCGGGCGGGAAGCGCGGTCACCGTCACGATTCCCGACGACGCCGGCGTCGTGCTGCGTCACTTCTCGTTCAGCGCGAGCGGCTCGCGCGCCATCGCGGCGCTCGATTCCGCGGCCGCGACACGATCCGTGCCGGTGCTGGCCGGGAAGGCCACGCTGGCGGGCGTCGTGCGCAGTGCCACCGGCCAGCCGCTGGCCGACGCGCAGGTGCGGGTCATCGATGCCGCCGCGGCGACGACACGGACCGACTCGCTCGGCCGGTTCGGGCTCTCGGGGTTGCCGGCTGGTACGCAGCTGCTCGACGTTCGGCGGCTCGGCTATCTCATCACCCAGGTCCCGGTCGCCCTTCGCGACGGGGAAGGCACGACGCAGAACGTCACGCTCGCCCGCATCGTGTCGCTCGACTCGATCAGGGTGCTGGCGCAGCGCACCCGCTATCGCGAGTTCGAGAATCACGTCAGGGCCGGCGCGTTCGGCAAGTTCCTCAGTGCGGCGGACCTGGAGAAGCGCCCCGTGCTGGAGACGAGCGACTACCTGCGCGACGCCGGCTTCTACGTACAGGGCGACGGCCTGGATGCCAAGGTCGTGAGTCCACGATCCATGGCGAGTCTTCACGGACCGTGCGCGGCCAACGTCGTGATCGACGGGATGCAGCACCAGGACATCAACCTGGTGCGGCCGCAGGACGTCGGCGCGATGGAGATCTACCGCGGCAGCGCTGGTGCGCCCGTCGAATACGACAGTGCGTGCGGAGTGATCGTGATCTGGACGAAGCGATGAGCTGATTACTTCTCCGCCATGAACGGGTACTTCCACTCGAGCGGCGGCGAGAACGTCTCCTTGATCGCCCGCGCGCTCACCCACCGCACGAGGTTCAGCTTGGAGCCGGCCTTGTCGTTCGTTCCGGATCCGCGCGCCCCGCCGAACGGCTGCTGCCCCACCACCGCGCCCGTCGGCTTGTCGTTCACGTAGAAGTTCCCCGCGGCGTTGCGCAGGGCCATCATCGCCTCGCGCACGGCGCGCCGGTCGTTCGCGAACACCGCCCCGGTCAGCGCGTAGGGCGACGTCGTGTCGATGATGCGCAGCGTCTCCTCCCAGCGCGACTCGTCATACACGTGGACTGTGACCACGGGGCCAAAGATTTCCTCGCACAGCAGCCGGTAGCCCGGGTCGGTCGTCTCGACCAGCGTCGGGTGGATGAAGTATCCCTCCTTGCCGTCCACTTTCCCGCCCGCGATCACCGTCGCGTGCTTCTTCGCGTCGTCCACGTATTCGGAGATCTTGCCGAATGCCTTCTGGTCGATCACCGCGCTCATGAAGTTCCGGAAGTCGGTCGGATCGCCGATCCGCATCTCGTCCATGATGCCGACGATGCGCGCCTTCACGTCGGGCCAGATGGACTTCGGGACGTAGACGCGGCTCGCGGCCGAGCACTTCTGCCCCTGGTACTCGAAGCCTCCGCGCGCCACGGCGACGGCGAGCGCCTGCGGGTCCGCCGAGGCGTGCGCGACGATGAAGTCCTTTCCGCCCGTCTCGCCGACGATGCGCGGATAGCTGGCGTAGCGCGACATGTTCGCCCCGATCGTCTGCCACATGCTGTTGAACACCCCGGTGCTCCCCGTGAAATGCACACCGGCGAGATCGCGGTGCGCGAGCGCCACGTTGGAGATCGCGACCGCGTCGCCGGGCACGAGGTTGATCACGCCGGGCGGAAGTCCCGCCTCCTCGAGCAGCCGCATGATGTAGTACGCCGACAGCATTGCCGAGGCCGCGGGCTTCCAGACGACGGTGTTCCCCATCAGCGCCGGCGCCGTCGGGAGATTGCCGGCGATCGACGTGAAGTTGAACGGGGTCACGGCGTACACGAACCCTTCGAGTGGCCGGTAGTCGAGCTGGTTCCACATCGTGTTGTTGCTCAGCGGCTGCTCGTCGTAGAGCTGCTGCGCATACCACGGGTTGAAGCGCCAGAAGTCGATCAGCTCGCACGCGGAGTCGATCTCCGCCTGATACACGGTCTTCGACTGGCCCAGCATCGTCGCGGCGTTGATGGTCTGGCGCCACGTCGTCGCCAGCAGCTCGGCCGCGCGCAGAAACACCGCGGCACGATCCTCCCACGCCCAGTTCGCCCAGTCGGCGCCGGCCTGCTTTGCGACCGCGATCGCCTGCTGAACGTGCGCCGGCGACGCGCGATGCCAGTCCGCCAGCACGTGCTTGTGATCGTGCGGCATCACGCTCTGCGCGGTGTCGCCCGTGCGGATCTCCTCGCCGCCGATGATGATCGGGATGTCGACGCGCTCCTTCGCCATGCTGCCCAGTCGCTCCTTGAGCGCGGCTTTCTCCGCCGAGCCCGGCGCGTAGCTCTTCACCGGCTCGTTCATCGCCGGCGGAACGCGGCGGTTGCCGGTGAAGCCGGCCAGCGGCGCGGACGTCGGCGCGATGGCCTCGAGCGCCTGCCGCGACTCGGCGGCGGCGCGCGCCGGTGCGGAGCTGGTGGTCGAACGGTCGGGAGAAGCGACGGGAGCAGCCATGTGAGGGACCGGACTGGGTAGCAAAGTGGGTGCACGCGTTCAGGACAAGATAATCTCTCCGCCCGGAGCGGGTTCGGTGCTTCACCGTGTCGGGCGAGGGGGCTATCCTGCGGCATGGCTTTCCTCACCACTCGCCGGCACGGGCGCCGCATCAGCGCGCTCGTGCTGCTCCTCGCGCCGTTCGGCTGCACCGCGTCGCCGGTCGAATGGACGCAGCAGCGCCGCGCCGCGGCGAGCCCGGCCGCGATCGTGCTCGATCCGAGCGGCGCGCTGGTGCCCGACTCGCTCGAGCGGCGTGCGCGTCGCTTCGTGCCGCCCGGTGTGGTCTGCGCCGGCTCGCTGCGGCTGGCGCGCGGCGCGGGCACGATGTTCGCCACCTGGTGGGAGCCGCGGCCCGATAGCTCCGCGTGGCTCCTGGCGTCGAGCACGAACGACGAGGGGCGCCACTGGAGCCCAGTTGCGGCGGTCGACACCACCGACCGTTCGGTGAGTGGCTGCCGACGGGAATCCCCCGCGATTGCCGCCGACTCTCTCACTGGCTACGTGCACGTGACCTATGCGCTGCAGGCCCCGGAAGGGCCCGGACTCTTCTTCTCGCACTCCATGGATCGGGGGCGCACGTTTCATTCGCCGGTCGCCATCCTGTACGGCGACCGGCTCGGCCGCACGAGCGTGGCCGCGGACGGCGACGTGGTCGTCGTCGGGTTCGAGGACCCCAACAGCGGTACGCCGCGCATCGGGCTCGCGCTCTCGCGCACGATGGGGCACATTTTCGAGGACCGGCTGCTCCCGATCTCCGACGATCAGGGCGAGGCCAGTCATCCGCTGACCGCGGTTCGCGGCCGGCAGATCGCGGTCTCGTGGGAGCAGCGCGCCTCCACGACCGCACCAGGCGCGCGCGTCGTGCGCGTCGGCGTATTGCGCTGAGCCCTGACCCGATGCGCGTTCTCTTCGCGGACGACGACGTCATTTCTCGAACGCTGCTGTCCACCGTGCTCGCCGATCTCGGACACGAGGCGACTGGAGCGGAGGACGGTGCACGCGCGTGGGAGCTGTTCCAGGAGGCGCCGCCGCCACTCGTCATCCTGGACATCAACATGCCGGAGGTCGACGGGCTCACGGTGTGTCGTCGCATCCGCCAGCACCCCGCGGGGCACGAGACGTTCGTCCTCGTCGTCACGGGCCGCGATGGGCGCGAGGATCTCGCGACGGTGCTCGCCGCGGGCGCCGACGATTACGTCACCAAGCCGGCGTCGCCGGAGAATCTCCGCGCCCGTCTCGAGATCGCCGGCCAGCGCATCGTCCAGGACACGGCACGTCGCGTCGCCGAAGCGGCGCTGGCGCGCACGCGCTGGCTCGCCGGCATCGGCGAAACCACCATCGCCATCGAGCACGAGATCAACAATCCGCTCTCGGCGCTCCTCGGCCACACCGAGCTGCTGCTGATGGAGGCCTCGCTCCCCGAGTCGCAGCTCGAGCAGCTCCGGATCATCCAGGAGCAGGCCGGCCGCATCGCCGACGTCGTGCGTCGCCTCGCCAAGCTGAAGAACCCCGCGAGCGTCGAGTACGTCGACGGCTCGATGATGCTCGATCTCTCCATCGACACCCGCTCGCGGACCTGACCCGTGACCGAGCACTATTTCGGCGCGCACACGATCGACACCGGCGGCATCCACATGGCCGCGCGCCGCGCGGCCAACGCCGGGATGCGCGCGCTGCAGATCTTCTCCGCCATCCCGAAATACTACAACGAGCGCGTCAGCGTGCGACCGGAGCGCGCGGCGAGGTTCAAGGAGACGCTCGCGGCGACGAGCATCGCACCGGAGCGCGTCGTGGTACACGCCGCCTACGTGCTGAACGTCGCCACGCCCGACGAGGCGAAATGGACGCGCGCCCGCGACGGTCTCGCCAAGGAGCTCGAGCGCTCGACGACGCTCGGCGCCGGCGCGGTCTGTTTTCATCCGGGCGCCGCAACCGACGGCAACCGCGAAGCCGCCGCCGAGCGAGTGGCGGCCGCCATCGTGCACGCGCTCGGGACGGTGCAGGGTGACACGCGTCTCCTCGTCGAGAACACGGCCGGCGCGGGGAGCACGATGGCGCGCACTGCGGAAGAAGTCGGGGCGATCCTCCGTCACGTGCCCGCTCCCCTGCGCGCCAGGACGGGCTACGGGCTCGATACCTGCCACCTGTTCGCGAGCGGGTACGACCTGCGCGACTCCGAAGCCGCCGTGCGTCGCGTGCTCGACGCATTCGAGGGGGCGACCGGCGAGCATCCGGGCTTCTTCCACCTGAACGACAGCGAAGGCGCCCTCGCGTCGAACCGCGACCGGCACGCCCTCATCGGCGACGGCGCCATCGGTGTCGAGCCGTTCGCCGCACTGCTCCGCGACCCGCGCACGCGCGGTGTCCCGTTGATTCTCGAGACACCGCAGCTCCACATGGAGATCGAGGAGAGCGACGACGCGCCCGACCCCTACGACGTACAGATGCTCGAGCTGCTCACGCGAATCGCGCCGGCGTAACAGCGGTGTCTCGAACGCAGGAGAACCCGCCCCCGAGGGAAAATCGGTGTGGCCACGGCCGCGACGGGACGCCGGACCGCATGCGCTCATAGGGGAAAATCGCCACTTCCCTATTGCGCAGCCGACGAGGGATTGTATCTTGCGCCCCGTCGTACAGCGTTTCTCTCAGAGCGAGAACCTGTTCACATTCCCAGGAGACGAGCATGGCCGCGAAGAAGACTGCGAAAAAGGGCGCGAAGCGAGGCGCCGCGAAGAAGTCCTCCGC
>DASXHF010000313.1:0-11528 GCA_036488775.1 Gemmatimonadaceae bacterium
TCCTTTCAATGCGCGGTACTCGAGGACGAGTACTGCCGTCACGGAGCCCACTATGATTCGTCGATTCGCTGCCACGCTGGCCGTCGTCGCGCCGCCGACGTCCGAGCGCTCGGGATACATCGTCGCGTCGAGCTGACGCAAGGCCGGTCTGATTCGAGGCCGGATTCGAAACGAAGGCCGGGTGCGTGATGTCACGCACCCGGCCGTTTCGCATTTGCCAGCCACCCGAGCGCGAGCCGGGACGGGCATGGCCGGGGCGCCGTCGTCTGATTGCGCCCGGAACCAGCTTTCGCCAGAATGATCCCGTTCGCCCGACGTCCTCCGCCGGCTGCGCTCACGGCGTGGCCGAGCATTTCCCCTTTCCGCCGAGCAGATGACGGACCTTTCCACTTCCGAACGGGGCGCCGGCTACGGCCCTGGCAGTGCGACGCCGGCTCCCGCGACACCGCCCGCCGCCTGGTGGGAGGATTTCATCGACATCTTCTACGCGCCCTCGAGCGTGTTCGCGCGGCGGGCCAACTCGGGGTTTGCCATCCCGATGCTGGTGGTCACGCTCCTCGTTGGCGGGATCTTCCTGGCGAACAGCGGCGTGCTGGCGCCGGTGTTCGACGCGGAGTTCGCGCGCGGCATGGCGGCGGCGGCGCGCAAGAACCCGGGGCTGACGCCGGACGCGATCGAGCGCGGGCGCGGAATCGCGATGATATTTGCCAAGATCGGCGCGTTCGTGTTCCTGCCCGTCGGGATGCTCCTGACTGGTCTCGCGCTCTGGATCGTCGGAAAGCTGTTCGACTCGCGTCAGACGCTCGCGGCGGCGATCATGGTGGCCTCGTTCGCCTTCGTTCCGCGCGTGGTAGAGGGGGTCGTGAACGGGGTACAGGGGCTCCTGATGGATCCCGCGTCACTGAACGGTCGGTACCGGCTCTCGCTCGGCGTCGCTCGGTTCTTCGATCCGGACGTCGCGTCGCCTGTGTTGCTCGCGTTCGTCGGACGGCTGGACCTATTCACGATCTGGGTGACGGTGCTGCTCGCGATCGGGCTCGCGGTGACGGGTAAGATCTCGCGTCAGAAGGCCGCGGCGGCGGCGGCGATCGTCTGGTTCGTGGGCGCGCTCTTCCCCGTGCTGGGCGCGCTCCGGCAGTAGCGTCGCCGGTCGGGCGGTCAGCGTTCGGTGGGGATCACGATCTCCACCGTGGGCGCGGGCGGGCACGTGACCCGATGAACGACTCGCTGAAGGTGAACCCGGACGTCGGCGTCCTCGAAGCGCGCGATGCGCTGGCCGCAGCGATGGCAATGCGGAAAGAGCGAGAACGCGTCGCGCGCGATCTGATCCAGGACGGGGTCGTCGTATCGGCTCGAGAGGGGCACGAGGGGGAATCTACAGGACACCGGACGGAGCGGAACGCCCTGCCGAACCGGCAGATACGCCGGCTCCGGCCGGCCAGCGCTTGGATGGCGGCTTGAATCTCGGGTCGTCAGTAGCCCGCGTCACGGCCCGTCCGCGCTCCGTGCCCGCATAGTGGACGCCCTACCGGAACGGCTCGCCAGATGCGGGTTAGCAGGAAGGGTGTTCGCGACCTCCCGTGTCGGATAATTGACTTGCGCGTCTTCCACGCGCTGTCCTCCGCTCCTCGCCTTTCTCTCGCCGAGAGCTCCTCCGCATGTCCCTTCGATTCGTACGTGGTTGCGCGCTTCTTCCGCTGATTTGGGCCGCGGGCTGTAGCAAGTCGTCGCCCGACGCCTCGCCCACGGCGCCGACGCCGCCACTCTCCGGTTCACTCCAGATGGGCGACGTCGTGCAGCTCAACGTGAACGGCGTGGACGCCTGCACGAATGCGATGATGCACGCCGTGCGGCTGGTCGCCGTTGGCACGAAGGCGCTGGTGTTCGAAGATACGCAGAATCCCGCCGGCGGCTTCTCCGCCGCCGACTACGCGCGCTTCGCGGCACGCTTCGACACACTCGTCTATCCACTGGACGTGGGCGCGTTCGGTGCGCCAACGGACATCGACAACAATGGGCACATCGGGATCGTCTTCACCCGTGCGGTGAACGAGCTGACGCCGGCACACAGCGGGACCTTCGTCGTCGGGTTCACCTTCTCGCGGGACCTCTTTCCCTACGCCGACAACGGCCGCGCCTCGGCGTGCGCCACGAGCAATCAGGGCGAGATGTTCTACGTCCTCGCGCCGGATCCGAGCGGCACCATCAACGGGAACGTGCGCACGGCGGGACTGGTCGATTCCTCGACCACCTCGGTGCTCGCGCACGAGTTTCAGCATCTGATCAACGCGTCGCGCAAGCTGTACGTGAACACGACGGCCAGCGGGTTCGAGGAGAAGTGGCTGGACGAAGGGCTGGCCCACACCGCGGAAGAGCTGCTGTTCTTTCACCAGGCCGGCGTGACGCCGCGGGGCAATCTGGGCTCGAACGAGATTCACGCCAGTGCGACGGTGCTGAACGCATTCAACGCGACGATCGTCCAGGGGGGCAACCTCACGCGTTACCAGCGCTACCTGCAGGCGCCCGCCAAGTCGTCGCCGTACGCGGCGAACGATTCGCTGTCGACGCGTGGCGCGGCGCAGACCTTCCTGCGCTACCTGGCGGATCAGAAGATGGCAGGCGTCACTCGGTCGCCGACCGGTTCCGTGGTGGTGAGCGGACCAGGCTCGGCCAGCCTTCCGGGCGGCACCGCCGGCGCTGAGTATTCGGCAGTCGTCGTCAACACGTCGACATCGGCGGCCGTGAGCGCTTCGTATACGCTCACCGGCAGCAACGTCATCCCGCCGTCGCCCTCGCTGATCCCATCGAGCGGGCCCACGATCATGGCGAGCCTGTTGCCGCTGGGTCACGACGCTCCCGCCGGAACCGCCTCCAACGACGAGGCGTTCGAGAGTCGTCTGCGGCAGACGGAGCGGACCATCCTGTCGCCGCGCATCGAGGCGGCGCGCGCCTGGTATCGCCAACGGACGCCGTCGCGCCAGATCGTCGTAGCCGATCGGCCGACGTTGGACGTCACGCCCTTTCCGTCTCCCGACGGGACGATCTGGTTCCAGCTCGTGAACAACACGCTGACGGGCGTGGCCAACGTCCAGCAGGTCTTGGGGGTCGACGTCGGCAGCGCGGTGCGTGATTGGTCGGCGACCCACGCCGTGGATGACGTCGCCACGGTACCGGTCGCGCCGGAATTCCAACAGTTGAGCTGGAATTGGCATAGCATTTTCACCAACACGAACGGCTCGTATCCGTTGACGGTGCAGGCGGTCGTGGACGGTGTCCCGGCGAGCGGCACGGTGGTCGCGGGTGGCGCGGCGTTTTTCAAGCTCGCGGTGCCGGCAAACGGGACGGCCACGATCTCGCTGGCGAGCCAGTCATCGGCGGCGAGCAGTCTGCAACTTCTTCTTGTGAAGACCAAATGAGCGATTCAGTCGTCCGCGGTACGGGGTGGAGCGCCCGTCCGCGTCACGGGAACGTCGGTGTCCGCTGGCTGCCGATCGTGGTCGTGGGACTCCTTGCCGCCTGCCGATCGTCGGATTCGGGGACCGGGCCGGTGGACGCGATCGGGGTCGGCCAACAGCTCTCGGCGAGCGGAACGTCGGACCTGACGCTGCAAGGCGGGGCATCGGGAGCGGACTACGTTCTGGTTGCGTACAACAGCTCGCCGAATGGTGATTCGTTCGCGTCGGCGTCGATCACCGGGACCGGCATTGCCACGGCGCCGAGCGCGTCGTTGATGGCCGACCGCACGCCATCGTCGAACCTGTCGACGTTCCAGGGCGGGAATCCGGCGAGCCCCAGGCTGGATGAGCAATTTCATATCCGCCTGGCGCAGCGCGTTCACGCTGCCGGTCGCCAGCGAATGGCGGCCGCCCGAGCGTGGTTCAACGCGCGACAGACGGCGGCGACGACGACGAGGAGCGGGTTCCGGATCGCACCGTCCTACTCGGCAATTCCGGCCACGGTCGCGGTCGGACAGGTGGTGACGTTGAACGTGAATGCCGACAGCGTCTGCAACGACCCGATCTATCACGGCTTCATCGTGAAGGCGGTGGGAAGCAAGTCGATCGTGCTGGCCGACACGCTCAATCCGACGGGCGGTTTTACGGACGCCGATTATCAGCGGTTCGCGACGCGCTTCGACAATCTCGTCTGGCCGCTCGACACCCAGAACTTCGGGGTGCCGAGCGACATCGACGGAAACGGGCGGGTCGCGATCCTGTTCACCCGAGCGGTCAACGAGCTCACCCCGGCCAACTCCGAATCGTTCGTCGGCGGGTTCTTCTTTGCGAGGGATTTGTTCCCAGCGACGAATTCGTCCGCCACGCTCGAGGCATGTCCGGCCAGCAACGAGGGCGAGATGTTCTACATGCTCGTTCCTGATCCGAACGGAACGATCAATGGGAACGTGCGACGGACCGGCTTCGTGGATTCGCTCACGACGGGCGTGCTCGCGCACGAGTTTCAGCACCTCATCAATGCGAGTCGGCGGCTCTACGTCAACACCGCGGCGATCGACTTCGAGGAGGTCGTCTGGTTGAACGAAGGGTTGAGCCACATCGCCGAGGAGCTGCTCTACTATCAAGAGAGCGGAATGTCGCCGCGGAACAACCTGTCGGATGCCGATATCCGCGTGAACTCGCGCGCGACGTACCCGTTCTGGAAGGCCGACGCCTCGGCAAATTTCTCTCGCTTCATCGATTATCTGCAGGACCCGGCGGGCAACTCACCGGCCGCGGGCAATGACTCGCTGGCGACTCGCGGGGCGACGTGGTCTTTCCTCCGGTATTCAGTGGATCAGGTGAGCACGGACGAGGCGGCGACCTGGCGTGCGTACGACAACTCGATCGACACCGGTCGCAAGACGATCAACTTCGCGCTGCAGACGGATCCATTGCCCCTGTTCAAGTCCTGGGCGCTCGCGAACTATCTCGACGACACGGGATACACGACCGATCCGGTCTACAGCCACAAGAGCTGGAACTTTCGCAACATCTACAGCAACACGTACGTGAGCCTCGGCGGCTACCCGCTGACCGTGAACTCGCTCGTGGACAACACGCCGTCGAGCGCCAGGGTCCGAGGGCTGTCGGCGGCCTACTACCGACTGTCGGTGCCGGCGGGACAATCAGCGCACCTCAGCTTCTCGACGACCGGTACGGCGGGCGCGAGTCTCAACTTCATCGCGGTTCGTACCAGATAGGGTGACAGCGGTGTGACCGAAGGGATGCGGGGCCGGCGAGCTTGCCGGCCCCGCGTCGTATTCCGCCCTCTGGCCGGTCTCCGGAACCGGTGCTATCGTAGCGAACGCCTCACCCACCTGCACGTACTCCCGCACAGCCCCGCACGGGGTTCCTACCTTCGGAGAGTCGACGCATGAAGTTTCCGGGCATTCTCACGGGCCGCATCAGCGGTCTGTCCGCCGCGCTCGTCGCGGTTCCCCTCACGATCGCCGCGCAGGCGAACACCGGCACGCTGGCCGGTCGAGTGACGTCGGCGGGCGATCCGGTCGCCGGCGCGACGATCATCGCGGCGGGACGAGCCGCGCAGACGCGGGCGGATGGCCGCTATCGACTGACGTTGCCCGCGGGCCGGGTCGAAGTGCAGGTCCGCGCCATCGGCTACAATACCGCGCGTGACACCGTGTCGATCACGAGCGGCGCGACGACGACGCGGGACTTCGCCCTGTCGCGCGCGGTGACGACCCTCGAGGCGGTATCGACGCTCGGCACGCGCGGCGAAGCGCGCACCGTCATCGACGCGCCGGTGCCGATCGACGTGCTGTCGGCGGCGGACATCAAGGCGACGGGGCGGACGGAGACGGCGCAGATGATTCAGGCCATCGCGCCGAGCTTCAACTTTCCGCGCACGTCGATCGGCGACGGGACGGACCACGTGCGGCCGGCGACACTGCGGGGCCTGGCACCCGATCAGACGCTGGTGCTCGTGAACGGCAAGCGATGGCACAACAGCGCGCTCGTGAACGTGAACGGATTCGTCGGCCGCGGCTCGGCACCGGTAGACCTGAACGCGATCCCGGCGAGCATCATCGACCACATCGAGATCCTGCGGGACGGCGCCGCGGCGCAGTACGGGTCGGACGCGATTGCCGGCGTGGTGAACATCGTGTTGAAGGGAGCAGCGCCGGGAGAGTTCAGCACGACGCTCGGCGAGGACTACACGACGTACAATCGTGCGGACAACTTCACGCCGTTCCCGACGCAGGTGGGTGACGTGCAGGCGCGCGATGGAAAGGTGTTCCAGACAGCGCTGGATCAGGGCTGGACGTTTTCTCAGAACGGATTCCTGCATCTCGCGGGCGAGCTGCGCGATCGCGGCTACACGAACCGAACGCTCGCTGATCCGCGGCGTCAGTATTTCGCTCCGGACCTGACGACGGGCGGCATCAACCACCGCCAGGGAGACGCCGCAACCCACGACGTGCAGGGGTTCTGGAATGGCGGTACGAGCTTCGGCGCAGTCGACCTGTACACGTTCGGTGGGATCGGCGCGCGTCGCGGCGAGGCGGCGGGGTTCTGGCGCCGCGCGAACGATGACCGGACGCTCCGCAATATCTATCCGAACGGCTTCCTACCGCTCATCCATTCCGACATCATCGACGCGTCGGGCGTGCTTGGCCTCAAGGGGGCGATGAGCGGCTGGAACTGGGATCTGGGAACCGTCTACGGCGGCAACCAGTTCGGGTTCCGCATCAAGAACACGAACAACGTGTCGCTCGGCCCGACGTCGCCCACCGAGTTCGACGCGGGCAAGCTGAGGTTCAAGCAGAGTACGACGACGCTGGACCTCAATCGGGACTTCAAGGACGTCCTCCCCTTTCCGGTCAACGTCGCCGGGGGACTCGAGTTCCGCGCCGACAACTACGCCATCGTCGCCGGGGAGTTCGACTCCTGGCGCAACGGCGGCTTTCCGGTGTTGAATCCCGACGGAACCGTCAAGACGCAGGTCATCAACGGCCAGACCGTGCCGGTGCCGGGCTCGCCCGGCTCGCAGGTGTTTCCGGGGTTCAAGGCGGACAGCGGCGCCAAGAAGGGCGACGAGGGAACGCACACGCGCAACAACACGGCGCTCTACGCCGATATCTCCTCTGATCTGACGAAGCAGCTGCTGGTCGACGTGGCGGGCCGGTACGAGAACTACAGCGACTTCGGGTCGACCACGACGGGAAAGATCTCCAGTCGGCTGCAGCTGGTGAAGGGAGTAGCCCTGCGTGGATCGGCGAGCACGGGATTCCGCGCGCCGTCGCTGATGCAGGAGTTCTTCTCCTCGACGGCGACCAACTTCGTGAGCGGCGTCCCGTTCGACATCCGCACGTTTCCGGCGAGCTCACCCGAGGCGCTGGCGCTCGGGTCCTCACCGCTCAGAGCGGAGAAGTCGCACAACTATGGCATCGGACTGGCGCTCGAGCCGCTGTCGAGCCTCTCGTTCACGGCGGACTACTACTACGTCGGGATCGACGATCGCATCGTCTTGTCGAACAACTTCACTGGCGCGGCGGTGACTGCGGCGCTGCAGGCGATCGGCGTGACAGGCATCCAGGGCGGCCGGTATTTCACCAACGCAGTCGACACCAAGACGCACGGGCTCGACCTCATCGCCAACTACGGACTCACGTTCGAGAACAGCGGCGTCATGCGGCTCACCGCCGCTTACAACCACAACCGGACACGTGTCACGCGGGTACGACCGATGATCGCGAACCTGTCGGGGCTTCAGAGCTCGTTGTTCGATCGGGTGGAACAGGGGCGCATCGAGGAGGGCAATCCTGAGAACAATCTGATTCTGTCGGGCAATTACGATGTCCGCGGCTTCGGGTTCATGCTGCGCACGCAGCGCTTCGGCCAGGTGACGTCCTATGGGACGGCGCCGACGAACGCGTACGGGCCGCTCGATCAGGTGTTCTCGCCGAAGTGGATCACCGACGTGAGTGGCTCGTACCGGTTCAACCGGCTCACGCTCACGCTGGGCGCCGACAACGTCTTCGACGTCTACCCCGATCGGAACAACAACAATGGCAACCTCGGCACGCCGTACACCAGCGCCGAAAATGGGGGTACGTCGAACTTCGGGATCTTCCCCTATGCGGGCATCTCGCCGTTCGGGTTCAACGGGCGGTTCATCTATACCCGTGTGGCGGTAGGGTTGTGAGAGGCAATGACGTCTCGCGCCGCGCGCCGGCGCGCGTATATTCTCGCTGGTGACTGCCACCGCGTCCCCTCCACTCTGGTCGCCGAGCGTCGGCCAGATCGCGCGCGCCAACGTAACGCGGTTCATCCGCGATGCAGTACGTCCCCTCGGCGGATCCGCCGGATTGGTGCACGACAGCGCGTCGCTGTACGAGTGGTCGGTCGCGCACCCCGAGCAGTTCTGGGCTGCGCTCTGGCGGTTCTGTGAGGTGGTGGCCGATGAGCGGTCGGGCACTGGAGGCGGAAGCGGGGTGTCGCCGTGGGATTCGGTCCTGATCGGCGGAGACCGGATGGCGCCGCCCGACCCGGTGCTGGGGCCGCGCTGGTTCACGGGCGCGACGCTGAACTTCGCCGAGAACCTGCTGCGATATCGCGACGAGCGCGAAGCGCTCGTGCTGTGGACGGAGCAGGGGCCAGCGAGACGGATCTCATACGGCGAGCTTGCGCACTCGGTTGCATTGTTCGCCGCGTTCCTGCGCGAGACGGGCGTCGAAGCCGGCGATCGGGTCGCGGCGTTCATCCCGAACATCCCCGAGGCGGTGATCGCCATGCTGGCGACCGCGTCGATCGGCGCGGTGTGGTCGTCATGTTCGCCGGACTTCGGCGTCGCCGGGGTGCTCGACCGGTTCGGGCAGATCGCGCCGAAGGTGCTGATAACGGCGGATGGGTACCGGTACAATGGACGCGCGCTGGATTCGCTGGAGCGGGTTCGCGAGTTCACGATGCGGCTGCCGAGCGTCGAACGCGTCGTCGTAGTGCCGCACCTGGCGCTGCTGCAGGAACCGGAGCTGCCGCCCGGTCTTCCCGGCGCGATCTGGTGGCAGGAGGCGCTCGCGCTGGGCGAGGCGCTTGGCGGCGGAGGTCAGCTCGAGTTCGCGCGACTCCCGTTCGACCACCCGTTGTACGTGATGTACTCGTCCGGCACGACGGGACTCCCGAAGTGCATGATTCATGGCGCGGGCGGGACGCTGCTGCAGCATCTGAAGGAGCTGGTGCTGCACACCGACCTCAAGCGCGACGACCGCATCTTCTACTTCACCACGACCGGGTGGATGATGTGGAATTGGCTCGTGTCGAGCCTGGCGGTCGGTGCTACGGTCGTGTTGTACGACGGTGCGCCGCTGCTGCGCGGACGGCAGGTCCTGTGGGATCTCGCGTCGATGGAGCGGGTGACGACCTTCGGTACGAGCGCGAAGTGGCTCACGCTGACGGAGAAGGAAGGTGCCGAGCCGCGCCTGACGCACGATCTCGCACCGCTGCGGACGATCCTCTCCACCGGTAGTCCACTGACGGCGTCGGGGTTCGACTACGTGTACGAGCGGGTGAAGCGCGACGTCCGTCTCAGCAGCATCAGTGGCGGCACCGACATCGTGTCGTGCTTCGCGCTCGGAGACGCGATCCGTCCGGTGCATCGCGGGGAGCTGCAGACGCGCGGGTACGGGATGCGGGTCGAGGTGTTCGACGAGCGCGGCGCGCCGGTCGTGCAGGAGCAGGGTGAGCTCGTGTGCACCGCACCCTTCCCGAGCATGCCGGTCGCATTCTGGAACGACCCCGATGGGTCCAGATATCATGCGGCCTACTTCGACGTGTATCCGAACGCGTGGCGACACGGCGACTGGGCCAAGCTCACGGAGCACGACGGGCTGGTGATCTACGGGCGGAGCGACGCGACGCTCAATCCAGGCGGCGTGCGAATCGGCACGTCGGAGATCTACCGGGAGGTCGAGCAGTTGCCCGAGGTCGTGGAGAGCGTGGTCGTCGGGCAGACGACGAGTCACAAGCTGGACGTCGACGAGCGGATCGTCCTCTTCGTGCGGTTGGCTGGCGGCGCGACGCTCGACGATGAGCTGCGCGACCGGATCCGTCGCCGGATTCGGGAGAACACGACGCCGCATCACGTCCCGAAAACGATCATACAGGTCTCCGACATTCCGCGGACGATCAGCGGAAAGGTCAGCGAGGTCGCGGTGCGCGAGGCATTGCACGGCCGGCCGGTGCGCAACGTGAATGCGCTGGCCAACCCGGACGCGCTGCAGCAGTTCAGGAACCTGCACGAGCTGCAGCTCGCTTCGGAGAGCCAGGACGCGGTGCACGACGCCGCTGTCCGCTGAGGCGCACGAGGAGGTTACGGGGCTCGGCCCGCCGGTTAACTTTGGGAGAACCTCATCGGCACCGGGTGACTCCATGGCAACGATGGTCGAAGTCGCGTCACCGCCGCGCGACACCTTTCCGATCAACGGCACGGACTACATCGAGTTCTACGTGGGCAACGCGAAGCAGGCGTCCCACTACTACCGGGCCGCGTTCGGCTTCCAGCTCGTCGGCTATCGGGGGCCGGAGACCGGCACGCGCGATCGAGCGAGCTATCTGCTCCAGCAAGGGAAGATCCGGTTCGTGCTCACGACGCCGATCCGTCCGGACCTGAGCGCCGACGCCAAGCGAATCGCGGATCACATCTACGAGCACGGCGACGGCGTGCGCGATCTCGCGCTCTGGGTCGACGATGCGCGGGTGGCGCACGCGAAAGCGGTGGAACGCGGCGCGGAGTCGGTGCAGGCGCCGACGGTATATCACGACGATGATGGCGAGGTCGTGATCGCCGCGATCAAGATTTATGGGGAAACGATTCATTCGCTCGTCGAGCGGCGGAACTACCGCGGGCTGTTCATGCCGGGCTTCAGACCGGTGAAGCCCCACTTCTCCCCCGCCGACGCGGGACTGAAGTACGTCGACCACTGCGTGGGCAACGTCGAGCTGGGGAAGATGAACTACTGGGTGGATTTTTACGCCCGGGTGATGGGCTTCCGGAACCTGCTCACCTTCGACGACAAGACGATCAGCACGGAATATTCGTCGTTGATGTCGAAGGTGATGGCGAACGGCAACGACCGGATCAAGTTCCCGATCAACGAACCGGCGCAGGGAAAGCGAAAGTCGCAGATCGACGAATACCTGGACTTCTACAAGGGGCCGGGCGTCCAGCACATGGCTCTCGCGACGGATGACATCATCAAGACGGTGACGATGCTGCGCGACCGCGGCGTCGAGTTCCTGTCGGTGCCGACGACGTACTATGACGACCTCCAGAAGCGTGTCGGCAAGATCGACGAGCCGGTGGACGCGTTGGCGAAGCTCGGCATCCTGATCGATCGGGACCCGGACGGCTACCTGCTGCAGATCTTCACCAAACCCGTGGAGGACCGGCCGACGGTGTTCTACGAGATCATTCAGCGCAAAGGCGCCAAGAGCTTCGGCGCCGGCAACTTCAAGGCGCTGTTCGAGGCAATCGAGCGCGAGCAGGAACTGCGCGGCAACCTCTGACCGTCA
>DASXHF010000324.1:0-13539 GCA_036488775.1 Gemmatimonadaceae bacterium
TGAATGATGTGCGCCAATAGTTCCCGCGGAATCTGCCGATCGCCCTGCGCCACGGTGCTCGGAAGCTGGATCACCTCGCTCGGATCGACGAGCGGCTCGTAGGCGCATCCATAGCGCTCTTTGAGCCGCTCCGCATCGGCCTGCGTCACACCGAGACCGTGGACGATGTCGCTCGTGACGTTGTTGCCGCCGAACGCGATCGTGCCGAGATGCCGGATCTTCCCCTCGTAGAACACCGCGAGATCCGTCGTCCCGGCGCCCATCTCGAGCAGCGCGACGCCCAGCTCCTTCTCGTCCTCCGTCAGCACTGCGAGGGAGCTCGCCAGCGGCTCGAGAACCAGCTCGCGCACCTTGTACCCGGCGCGCTCCACTGATTTCCGGAGATTGATCGCCGGCGAGCTGCCAATGGTCACGAGATACATCTCCGTCTCGAGACGCGTGCCGCTCATGCCGATCGGGTCGCGGATCCCGGTGTCCTTGTCGACGGTGTATTCCTGCGGGATCGCGTGCAGCAGCTCGCGATCCTGCGGGATGGCCTGTGCCCGCGCGACCTCATTGGCGCGGTCGACGTCGGACTTCGCGATCTCGTCGTTGCTGACGGCGACGATCCCCTTCGACGTCATCGCCCGCACATGCTCGCCGGCGATCCCCGCGTACAGGTCGGTGATCTCGGCGCCCGCCATGCGCTCGGCGTCCTGCAGCGCCTTGCGGATGGAGCGCGTGGTCTCCTCGATGTCGGACACGACACCGCGGCGCATGCCCGTGGTGCGTGCCTGACCGACGCCGAGCACTTTGATGTGCGGATTCTTCGACTCGCCGACGACTTCGGCGATGATGGCGGTCGTCTTGGCCGAGCCGATGTCGAGGCCGGCGACGAGGCGGTCGGGATTCATGGCAATCGAGCGATCACTTGGTCGCGGAAGCGGAGGTCGAGCTCGGCGGCGCGCAGTCGGCGGCGCGCGAGATCACGTTCGACGGGTTCGATGTCGCTAAGACGCGCGAGCGTCACGGTCGTCATTGCACGCACCGGCAGGCCAGCGAGCTGAAGCACGAGCTCGCCCGGAGCGGACGAGCGAACGGAGCTGACGCGCGCATAGAGCACGGGTGCATCGCGCTGCATGGTCGCCAGTAAATGATACACCGTGTCGCGCGGCGCCGAGAGCACCACGGGCACGTCGACCGGCGTGCGGCTGGGATCGAGGGGGAGTCGCACGCCTCGCTCGTCCACCGCGCGCAGCTCCGGGCCGATCTGGACCAGCGCCACCGGCCGTCGCTCGGTGACGTCGACGACGAGGGTGCCGGGCAGCTTTCGCGACACGGCGACGGAGGCAACTTGCGGATGGCCGGCCACACGAGCGACGAGGGGCTCGAGCGGGTCCCACACACTGCGGGTGGTGTCCACCTTGAGCCGCGCGAGCACCTCACCCGCCGGAGTGTAGCGCAGCCCGAGGATCTCGACTTTGCGCACGCGGAAGAAGGCGAGCTTCGCCAGCACGCGCGGCGCCCAGAAGGGCGCGGCAAGGAGCGCCAGCAGGAGTCCGACGGCGACGG
The DNA here is from genome assembly GCA_036488775.1 of Gemmatimonadaceae bacterium. Lineage (GTDB taxonomy): Bacteria > Gemmatimonadota > Gemmatimonadetes > Gemmatimonadales > Gemmatimonadaceae > AG11. The sequence goes on from DASXHF010000324.1 coordinate 1,552, forward strand.
CGATGCGCCAACGCGGGAGCGCGGCGCCCTGTTCCTCGGCGCGCGAATCGCCGGCGTCGGTGCTCACGTGGCGGCCGTGCCGAGTGCGGCGAGAAGCTCCGGTCCGGACCGCGTCACGTCGCCGGCGCCCATGGTGATCACGAGGTCGCCGGGCCGCACGACGGGCGCGAGCGCGAGCGCGAGCGCGGAGCGCGAACCGGTCCACTCCGGCGCGCATCCACGCGCGCGCATCGCCGATGCGATCAGCTCACTGGTGACGCCGGCCATCGGCTGCTCGCGCGCCGGGTAGATGTCGAGCAGGAAGACGACGTCGGCTTCGCAGAGCGCGTCCGCGAACTGCGGCGCGAGATCGCGGGTCCGCGAGAAGAGGTGCGGCTGGAACGCGACGACGAGCCGGCGGTCGGATGCTGCCGCGCGCGCGGCCTCGATCGTCGCCCGCACTTCGGTGGGGTGATGCGCATAGTCGTCGACGACGAGCGTGCCGGCGGCTTCGCCGAGGAGCTGGAATCGGCGCTCGACCCCGCGAAATGCGGCGATGCCGGGCGCCATCTGCGGCACGGTCAGTCCGAGTCCGAGCCCGACGCCGAGCGCCGCGAGCGCGTTGCGCACGTTGTGCTCGCCGGGCACGGCGAGCGACACCTCACCGAGCGGTTTGCCGTCGTACACGACGGCGAACCGCGTACCGATGCCGTCGCGCCGCAGCGACGTCGCGCGCAGGCGCGCGTCCTCCGACGTGAGCCCGTACCGGATCACCTCGGCCGTGGGCGGCGTCGGGATGCGGTTGGCCTCCCGATCGTCGGCGCACAGGACGATGTAGCGCGCACCGCGCACGTACCGTGCGAACGTTCGGCGCAGGTCGTCGAGGTCGGCGTAGATGTCCATGTGATCCGCCTCGAGGTTGGTCACCACGGCGACGGTGGGCGACAGCGCGAGGAAGGACCGGTCGTATTCGTCGGCTTCGACGACGAACCGATCGCCGGCACCTGCGCGCAGGTTGCCGCCCCACGACGACACTCGAGCGCCGACGTAGCCGGTGGGATCGAGCCCCGCTGCGGCGAGGGCTTCGGTGGTGAGAACGGTCGTGGTGGACTTGCCGTGGGTTCCCGCGACTCCGACGAGCATCGCACCCGCGGTGGCCTCGCCCAACGCCTCGGCGCGCCGGATGACCGGCAGCCCGAGCGAGCGCGCGCGAGCCAGCTCGGGATGATCTTTCGGCATCGCCGAGGTGACGACGAGCGCGCGCGCGCCGGCGACGTGATCGGGCGAATGCCCTTCGCGGACCGCGACACCGCGCCGCACGAGGTCCGCGGCATTCTCGGGATGCGTGTCACAACCGGTGACGCTGACGCCGCGGAGGAGGAACAGCTCGGCGAGGGCGCTCATCCCCGCGCCGGCGATGCCGACGAAATGAATGGGGCGCGAGTCGGCAGGGTCGAGGAGAGACATCGGCGCGGGAATATACGACGTGCGCACGTCGAGGCTCAAGCGATCCGCGAATGGGGCGATGAGTCGACCTACGACAGCCGGGAGCTGCCGACTACCGGGCTCCATCGGCGCAGACCGATGGCTGTCGACGTTCAGAGCTCCCGCTCACCCGGCGTCGAGCATCGCCAGAATGCGCCGGGCGATCGTCTCGGCTGCATCAGGCCGCGCGCGTGCCGCTGCGCCGGCGGCGAGTCGAGCCATCGCGGCGGGGTCGGCGATGAGAGAGCGCACCGTGGTATCGAGCCGTTCGACAGTGAGCTCGGACTGCGGAAGATGAATCGCCGCTCCCGCCGCCTCGAGCGTCCGCGCGTTCACGGTCTGGTGATCCGCCGCCGCGGTCGGCAGCGGGACCAGGACGGCGGGGATCTGCCACGCGAAGAGCTCCGCCGTCGTCATCGCGCCGGCGCGCACCAGCGCGAGGTCCGTCGCGGCATATGCGTCGGCGATCGGCGAGAGATACTCGCGCACCCGCACGCGATCGCTCTCGAGCGGCGCGAATTCGGCGTAGCTGGCCTTCCCCGTCATCCAGATCAGGTGCAGACCTGCCGGCAGGCCACGCCGCACCCACTCCGCAACGACGAGATTCATCGCGCGAGACCCCTGACTGCCGCCGTACACGAGCAGGACGTGACCGCCGGACGCCGGGAATCCCCACGCGCGACGCGCGGCGGCGCGATCGGGGCGCGGACGTGGCGGGGGCTCGATCGGCGCGCCGGTGTCGACGTGCTGCGACGCCGAGCCGCCGATCACCCCGCCGGCCTCCGGAAAGGCGAGATAGTATTCTCTCGTCCACCGGCGAAAGGCGCGCGCGGTGAGGCCCGGATAGCTGTCGCCCGCCTGCTGCACGATCGGGATGCGATGCACGACAGCGTACGCCAGCGCCACGCCGGCCGCATAGCCACCCGTCCCGACGATGAGCCTCGGCTCCCGCGCGCGCGCCGTTGCACCAAGCTGTCGCCACGCGCTCAGCGCGCCACGAATGGTGCGCCAGTTCTCCCACGGATTGCCGCGGTAGAGCGGATGCAGATCGAGCAGAAGGTGCGGGAACTCCGTGCCGGGGAGCACCGTACGCTCGATCCCCCGCCGGGCGCCGATGAAGAACGGCTGTACCGTCGGATCGAGACGCTGCAGCGTGCGCGCGATCGCCAGTCCCGGATACAGATGCCCGCCCGTGCCCCCGCCGGCGAAGAGCACGGTGCGCCCACCGCCCTGCGGACCGGTCATGGGCGCGCCATCGGATCGGTGGCGCCGCTGCCGATCACGCGCTCCTTCACGCTGCCGATGTTCACGATGATGCCGGTGAGAAACATCGTGAGCACGATGTTCGAACGGCCGTACGACACGAACGGCAGCGTCAATCCCGTCGTTGGCAACAGGCCGACGACGACGCCGACGTGCAGATATGCCGTCAGCACCGTGACGAAGGTGAGCCCGACCGCGGTGAGCTGCAGAAACTGGCTCCGTGCCTTGCGCGCGATGCGGAATCCGAGCAGCGCGTACGCGGCAAAGGCGATGGTGACGGCAGCGAGCCCGACGAAGCCCCACTCCTCACCGATGTTGCTCGCGATGAAATCGCTGTACGGGAACGGCAGGAAGCCGTACTGCTGCCGCCCCTGACCGAACCCCTGACCGAACATGCCACCCGACCCGACGGCGATGAGCGACTGCTTGAGCTGATAGTTCGCCTGTGCCGGCGCGCCGCCGGGATCGAGGAACGCCGTGAGACGCAGGACGGCATATTGAACCTTCTCGATCTTGTTCCAGAGCACCGGGATCGCCAGCGCACAGAGCGCGACGAAGTGTGCGATGCGCACGCCGCCGGCGAACAACAACACCGCCAGCAGCAGGGTGTAGAGCATCGACACGGAGAGATCGGGCTCGAGCGCGGCGAGCAGGTCGCACGCGCCGATCACCACGAAGAACGGCAGGACGCCTTTCGTGAGCCGTCGCAGCTGAGCGCCTTTTTTCACGATCAGCATCGACGTCCACACCACGACCGCCAGCTTGCCGAACTCGCTCGGCTGCATGGAGCTCCCGAAGAGGAAGCGCTTCGAGCCGTTGATGCGCGGCGCGATGCTTTCCGGCAGGACGAGACACAGGACGAGCATGGCAATCGTGGCCCACATCAGCGGCCACGCCCACTCCTCCCATTTCTCGGCCGGGAGCTTGGCGGCGACGGCAAAAGCGACGATGCCGCCGAGGACGCCCGTCGCCTGCCGCGCGATGTAATACCAACTCTCGCGATTCTCCTGAATCGCCACGATGGCGCTCGCGCTGTACAGCACCGCCAGCCCGAACGCCAGCAGCACGGCCATGACGAACACGAGCCCGCGAGCCTCCGGCTCCATGCGCCACCGCTCGCGCACGTGCGCGGTGGACGGAGCGCGTTCCCGTGCAGCGGTCGGTCCCGCCGTCGCTGACGTCACCATTACCGTGCGGTTCCCTGCGCAGCGAGCCGTTTGAAGGTGCGGCCCCGTTGCTCGTAGTTGTCGAACATGTCGTAGCTCGAGCAGGCGGGCGACAGGAGCACTGCATCGCCGGGCGCCGCGGCCGCGCGCGCGCGCGCCACGACGTCGTCGAACGAGGAGCCCAGCAGGTCGACGGGCACCACGTCCTCGAGGTCCCGCTGCACCAACGGGCCCGCTTCGCCATAGGCGACCACGCGCTTCACGATGCGACGGAGCTCGTCCGCGAGCGCCGTGTATGGCTCGCCCTTGTGTCGTCCGCCGAGCAACAACACCGTCGGACGCTGCATGCCCTTCAGCGCGACCAGCGTGGATGCGACGTTCGTCGACTTCGAGTCGTTGATCCACTCGACGTCCGAGTAGCGACCGGCCGGCTCGATGCGATGCTCGAGCGCGCGAAAGCTCCGCAGGGCGTCGGCGAGGCGGGCACGCGCGTCGTCCGTGCGGTGCGCCTCGTCGGCGCCCATCACGGCGAGCGACGCCGCGAGCGCGTTTGCGACGTTGTGGTCGCCGAGGAGGACGAAGTCATCGCGATCGATGAGCGGCTGTCGAAGCACCACCAGCCGGCGATGCGACCGGTCGTAATAGCCGTCGGCCGCGCCGGCAGCGACGGTGAACCGTAGATGATGGCCGCGCACGCCCCGCACCATCTGTTGCGAATCGGCGTCGTCGGCGTTGCTCACCCAGACCGAGCGTTCGGTCGCGTTCCGGAAGAGACGCGCCTTGTCGGCGTAGTACTCTTCCACGCCGGTGTAGCGGTCCAGATGGTTCGCCGACAGGTTGGTCAACACGCCGGCAGTGGGGGCAATGCTCGGTGCGTCGTGCAGCTGAAAGGACGACGTCTCGAGCGCGATCCAGTCGGGTTGCCGATCGCGTTGTGCGATCTCGGCGAGCGGCGTGCCGATGTTCCCCGCCGCCACGGCGTCATAACCGAGCCCCTCGAGCAGCGTATGCGCGAGCGCGGTGGTGGTCGTCTTGCCGTTCGTGCCGGTGACCGCGATGTAGCGCTGATGCGGCAGAAAATGAAGCGCCACCTCGAGCTCCCCGACGATCGGCACGTGCGCATCCCGCGCCGCTCGCATCGCCGGCGCGTCCGGCGGCACGCCCGGGCTGACGACGAGGAGCGCGCTCCTGGCGATCCGCGAGAGATCGTGCCCGCCAACCTGCACGTCGACGCCAAGGGCTTCGAGCGCGGACGCCGCCTTCTGCACGGCGTCGCCCGTTCCGGCGTCGCTCGCGTATACGTCGGCACCGGCGCGGCGAAGCAGCTCGGCGACGGCGCGGCCACTGCGCGCGAGGCCGACGACGCTGATCTCGCCGCGCGTCCAGGCCGCGGGCAGCGCTTCGGTGAGCGAGCGGACCGGCATGCTACCGGACCTTCAACGTCGTGAGCGCGAGGAATGCGCCGATGATGCCGATGATCCAGAAGCGCACGACGACCTGCTGCTCGCTCCACCCCTTCACCTCGAAGTGGTGGTGGAGGGGCGCTCGCTTGAAGACGCGATGCTGTTGCGCGTACTCGAGCCCGCGCGTGCGGCGATGGTACTTGAACACGAACCGCTGCAAGAGGACCGAGACCGTCTCGGCGAGGAACACCGTGCCGACGAGGATCAGCAGGAACTCTGACTTGAGCATGATCGCGACCGCGCCGAGTGCGCCACCCAGCGCGAGCGACCCGGTGTCCCCCATGAAGACCTGCGCCGGAAAGGTATTGAACCAGAGGAAGCCGATGAGCGCCCCCACCATCGCCATGCAGAACACGGTGAGCTCCCCGGCATGCTGCAGCGGGAAGATGCCGAGATACCGACTGATGACCACGTTGCCGATCAGATAGGCGAAGATCGCCATCACCCCGAAGGCGACCGCACTGAGGCCGGCCGCGAGCCCGTCCAGGCCGTCGGTGAGATTCACCGCGTTGCTCACCCCGGTGAGGATGAACGTGGTGAACAGCACGTACACCGGCCCAGGCATCACGACGAGGATGTACTTGTAGAACGGAATGGTGGTCGAGGCACCGGGCAGCGTCGGCGAGAGCGGATGCAGCCAGAGATACGCGCCGAACGCGAGCCCGAGCGCGACCTGACCGATCAACTTGTTTCGCTCGACGAGCCCCTCGTTCTTCAAGCCGAGCCGCTTCTGCTTGAGCTTCAGCATGTCGTCGAGAAAGCCGATGCCCCCCATCCAGATCGTCACGAGCATCGCGAGCAGCACATAGTGGCTGAAGACGCGCGCCCAGAGCAGCGTCGCGACGAGCGCGGCGAAGAGGAAGATCAGGCCGCCCATCGTCGGCGTCTTCGCCTTGGCAGCGTGAGAGTCCGGCGTCCCTTCCCGGATGACCTGGTAGTTCGCTGCCGCGTTGAGACGGCGCAGAATCACCGGACCGAGCAGAAAGGTGAGCAGCGTCGCCGTCACCGCCGCGCCGGTCGCCCGGAACGTGATGTAGCTGAACACGTTCAGCGCGTGCAGGCGCGGAACGAGTGGAATGAAGAGGTAATAGAGCAAGGCGGGCTGAGCTGGAGACGGGATGCGTCGAGAGCAGACTGGTCAGCGCGGCGTGGATGCCCACTCGGAGATGACCGGGATCAGCCGCTCGAGGCGAACCCCGCGCGAGCCTTTCAGCAGAATAACGGCGTTCCTGGAGAGGCGCGAACGAGCCGCGCTCCATGCGGACTCCGGATCGGCGCCTCCCGCAACGCGTGCATCACCCGGCGCGAGCCGAGCGAGCGCGTCGGCAAAGGCGCCGACGCCGACCACAAGGTCGATCGGCGCGGCGAGCGCGGCGCGCGCAACTTCATCGTGCAACCGATCGGCGTGTGGACCGAGCTCGAGCATCGTGCCGAGCACGGCGACCCGCTGCCGCCCGTTGCCGGCGTGCTCGAGCAATTCGAGCGCCACGCGCGCCGACCCCGGGTTGGAGTTGTACGCGTCGTTGATGACGGTGGCGTCGCCGTGTGTCTCGAAGTTCACGCGCATCGGCGGCGCCGGCATCGCGGCAATCCCGCGCGCCGCGGCCTCGACTCCGACGCCCATCTCGCGGGCCACCGCGAGCGCGAGCATGGCGTTGCGCAGATTGTGCGCGCCCCGCAGGGGAATGCGCACGATGGTCCCGTCCAGCTCCACCCAGCTGCGCCCATCGGCCTCGATCTCCCAACGCGAGGGACGTACGTCCCCACTCTCCAGCCCTGCCTCGAGCACGCGCTTCGCCCGCGTGCGCGCGGCGGCGCCGATCTCCGGCTGCGCCGACGGCACGACCGCGAGTGCGACATCGTCGCACGCCGATACCTCTTCGCGCAGCACACCGGCGAGGTCGCCGAGCCCTTCGAGGTGCTCCTCGGCGATCGACGTCACGACGACGACGTCCGGCTCCGCGATCGCCCGCAAGGCCGCGACTTCGCCGGGCTGGTTGGTGCCCATCTCGATGACGGCGACGTCGGCATCATCGGGCAGCGCCAACAAAGTGAGCGGAACGCCGACGAGGTTGTTGTAGTTGCCGATGGTCGCGTGCACGCGCAGCGTGGCACCGAGGGCGGCGCGCAGGAGCTCCTTCGTGCTCGTCTTGCCGTTCGTCCCCACGACGCCGACGATCGGACGGGCCCACGCACGCCGCCGATACCGCGCGAGCATCCCGAGCGCCTCGGTCGTGTCGCGCACCTCGAACACCGGCACGCCCAAGCCGGCGGCCCGGCGTGCGTCACTGACGACGAGCGCGGCGGCGCCTTTGCCGACGGCATCGGCGAGGAAGTCGTGCGCGTCGAAGCGCTCGCCTTTGAGCGCGACGAACAGGTCGCCTTTCGCGACGCTGCGCGTGTCGGTCGAGACCCTCGCGAGCGGCGTCCTGCCTCGCGGGCCGGCGCCCAGTGCATCGGCGACACGGTCCAGGGTGAAGAATTGCGATTGCGCGAGGGCGCTCGCCTGCGGTGTTCCGGCGTCTGCCATCACTTCGGTCCGTCGGCGATGATCGCCTGCACGATCTCGCGCTCGTCGAATGGGTATTTCACGGTGCCGCGAATCTGGTAGGTCTCATGGCCCTTGCCTGCGAGCAGGATCACATCGTCCGCACCGGCGCCGGCGATGGCGCGGGCGATCGCCTCGCGCCGGTCCTCGACGCGCTCGTGCCGGCCGGCGCTCATTCCGGCCTCGATGTCGTCGAGGATCCGTTGCGGATCCTCGGTGCGCGGGTTGTCACTCGTCACGATCGCACGATCGGCGTGCGACTCGGCGATGCGTCCCATCTCAGGACGCTTGCCGCGATCGCGATCGCCCCCGCACCCGAAGACGACGGTGAGCGAGCCGATGGTGAACGGTCGCACGGCATCGAGCGCGCGCTCGAGGGCGTCCGGAGTATGGGCGTAGTCGCGAAGCACGGTCGGTTGCTCGTTGAGGATCTCGAGCCGGCCCGGCACCTGCGGCAGCGTGGACAATCGGGCGGCAACGTCCGACAGACGCATGCCGAGCGTCCACGCGGCCGCTGCGGCCGCGAGCGCGTTGGCGATGTTGAAGTCGCCGATGAGCGGGAGCGCCACCTCGTGTCGCTCGCCTCCGGCAGCGAGCGCCCAGCGGCTGCCGCGCGGCGTGCATCGCACGTCGAGCGCGCGGACGTCGGCGCCGTCGCCGCTGCCGAAGCGCACTGTCCGCGGCACGGCGGGGAGCGACGCCCACGCCTCATCGTCGGCGTTCACGATGGCGACGCCCTGCTCCTTCAGCTGGCCGGCGAGCAGCGCCTTGGCGGCGAAGTACGCCTCCATCGTGCCATGATAGTCGAGATGATCGCGCGTGAGATTCGTGAACACCCCGGCGTCGAAGCGGAGCCCCTCGGTTCGACGCTGATGCAGCGCGTGCGACGACGTCTCCATCGCCACCGTGCGCACGCCGTTGTCGACGAGCGCGCGAAGCACGCGCTGCAGCTCCACAGGGCCCGGCGTCGTGAGTCCCGCGCCGCCATCGAGCGGCAGGCCGCCGCTTCCGATCAACACGCCGAGCGTCCCGATCGACGCGGCGCGCGCATGCCGGTCGTCGAGCAGATGACGCAGCATGCCGACGGTGGTCGTCTTGCCGTTGGTCCCCGTGACCCCGATGAGCCGCAGATCGCGCGCGGGATCGTCGTAGAACGCCGCCGCCGCCGTCGCGGCCGCGCGGCGCGTGTCGCGCACGACGATCGCCGGCAGCGTCGTGCGCGACGCATCGTCGACGACGGCCGCTGCAGCGCCGGCCCGCGCGGCCAGGTCGAGATAATCGTGGCCATCCCGCTCGCTGCCCCGCACGGCCAGAAAGAGTCCGCCGCCACGCACGGACCGGCTGTCGTCGGTGATCGCGGCGAGCGTCGGCGGAAGCGCGCCGCGGGTGTCGTGCAGCAACCCGGCAGCGCGCAATGCGTCGACGATTCGCCCGACGGCGACCTCGCTCACGGATCACTCCGCAGATTCACGAACGATCCGGCGGGGAGCACCGCGCCGGCCGCCGGTGTCGTCACGCCACCCGGTCCATGCACGAGCCGCACGCGGAAGCCGGCGGCATTGAGCGCGTGCGCGCCCTGTCGCAACGTCAGCGCGCGCACGTCGGGCACCGGGCGTGCCGGTTCCGGCGTCGCGTGCGGTAGGGTTGGCGCCGGGAGCAGCGCGACGAACGGCGTCGAGCCGGTGTCGTCCTCCACCTGCGCTGCCGCTGATGCGTTCGTGCGCTCGGCGGCGCCGCGCACGGAATCGACTGGCTCGGGCAGGGCGCCCGCCTTTCGACCCGCGCTGTCCACCCGCGCGTCGCGGCTCGCGGCGAGGGAACGACGGTCGAGCGACGCGTTGCGCGACGCCAGCGCGGCCTGCAGCACGGCCTTGGTCACCGGCGCGGCGGTGAGACCGCCGACGTAGGCGCCCTTGGGGTTGTCGAGCTTCACCAGGATGACGAATTGTGGCCGGTCGGCGGGAAAGAGCCCGACGAACGTGGGAATGTGCTGGCCAGCCGCATAGCGGCCGCGCACGGTGCGGCGCGCCGTTCCCGTCTTGCCGGCGAGGGAGAAGCTCCCCAGATCGGCCTTGACCGCGGTCCCGCCCTCGACGACGCCGAGCAGCATCTGACGCACGCGCCGCGCCACGGCCGGCGAGATGACGCGTCGCACCACTCGGCGCTCGTGTCGATAGAGCACCGTGCCGTCCGGGGCGCGGATCTCGCGCACGAGCGCCGGCTCGAGCAGCTCGCCGTCGTTGGCGAGCGCGATGTACGCCGACGCGAGCTGCAGCGGCGTCACGGCGATCTCGTATCCCATCGCCAGCGAGTTCGCCGACTGCCTGGACCAGCGCGCCGGCTCGCGCAGCGTGCCCGAAGCCTCTACCGGATATGGAACACCCGTCGCGGTTCCGAACCCGAAGTCGCGGAGCGCCTCGAACTCCTCGCGCGGCGAGAGACGTTCGGCGAACTGCACGATCCCGATGTTGCTCGACCACCGCAGCACGTCGGCGAGACTCAGCTGCGCCGCCTTGTGCTCGTCGTTGATCGTTCGACCGTTGATGGTGAGCTGGCCGTTGAAGGTCTTCACCACGTCCGTCTCGCGCGCGCGCCCCTTCTCCAGCAGCGTCGCGGCGATGAACGGCTTGAGCGTGGAGCCCGGCTCGTAGGGCTCCGTGAGCGCCGTCGCGGCGGTGGCGCGCGGATCCTGGCGCAGGCTCGCCATCGCCAGGATCTCGCCGTTCGACGGATCCATCACCACGACGTCGCCACCCTCGGCGCTCATGCGCGTCACGGCTTCGGATAGCGCACGCTCGGCGATCTCCTGCAGCTCGTGATTGATCGTCAGCATCACGGTGCGCCCGGGCACCGGCGCGAGGCTGGGCGCGGCCGGCGACTCGAACTTGCCGCCGCGCACGTCGCGGAGCACCACGGCGCTGCCCGGCGTTCCACTCAGGATCGAGTCGAGCGCGAGCTCGATGCCATCGACCGCTTTGCCGTCGGCGTCGACCCGTCCGATGACGCGACGCGTCGCTTCACCGAATGCGTACGCCCGCTCGATGATCGGCGTCGTGTACACACCGCGCAACGCGGAGATGTGGACGACGTCATTCGCGAGGTAACGTCCCGGCAGCTGCACCCACTTTCGGCGCGAGTCCGCAGCGCGCGCCGCCGCGTCCCCGGGCACACCGGCGCGCAGCAGCGCCGTCTTCAACGCGAAGCGATTCTTCACCTCGGGGGGCGCGACCTCGAGCTTCACCGTCTCGCGGCTCTGCGCCATCGTCTCGCCGAGCACGTCGAGGATGTCGCCGCGCGGCGCCGGAATGACGCGCTCCGTGCTCTGCTGCCGCGCCGCGCTGGCCGACCAGCGGCGCCCCTGCAGCAGCTGGACGCGCGCCGCCTTCACGACGATGGCGATCGCGAAGATGGCGAGGCTGAGGTGGATCAGACCGACGCGGCTAGGGCGCGACATGCGTGGCGCGCGGGCGCGAAAGGATGATCACCTGACTGTCGGCGGGTACGTGCATCTGTAGTCGCTGCTCGGCGATGGGCTGGAGCGTGGCACGGCTCTCGGCGGCGCGGATCTCGCCTTCGAGCCGCAGCCGCTCGGCGACCAGCGCCGCGCGCGCCGCGTCGAGCTTCTGAAGATCGCGTGCGCCCGAGATGCCGTACGTCCGCCGCAGGATGACGACGAGAGCGATGGCGAGGAAACCCAGCAGCAGGGCGATGAGCCGAAGGCGGCCGCGGCCGGCGCCGCGCCCTACTTTCTTTGCCATGCGCGAAGCCTCGCGCTCCGAACGCGGGGGTTGTGCGCCACTTCGTCGGCGTCGGCCACGATGCCGCGACGCGTCAGCACCTGGCCGAGCGCATGGCCCCCGCCGCAGGCGCAGACTGGGAGGCGAGGCGGGCAGGTGCAGTCTTCGCTCCACGCTCGGAAGGCGTGCTTCACGAGCCGATCCTCGCCGGAGTGGTAGGCGATGATCGCGAGGATTCCGCCGGGCGCCAACCGGTCCCGCAACACCGGCAGGGCACGCTCCAGCCCTTCCAGCTCGCCATTGACCGCGATGCGCACCGCCTGAAACAGTCGGGCGAACTCGGCCGG
>DASXHF010000332.1:0-6687 GCA_036488775.1 Gemmatimonadaceae bacterium
CAAGAACGAGCTGACCACGGGCAAGGTCCGGATCAAGCAGGTCCGGAGCGGCATCGGGCACTCGTGGAGGATGAACCTGACGCTCAAGGCGATCGGGCTGAAGCACCACCAGGCCGAGGTGATCAAGCAGGATTCCCCCGCCCTTCGTGGACAACTCAAGCAGGTGCGTCACCTCGTCGAGGTGAGCCCTGTGGAGGAGTAAGATCGTGGCGATTGAAAAGATCGGTCTACACAACCTGTCGCCCGCGCCGCAGAGCAACCGAGAGCGCAAGCGGCTCGGACGCGGTCCTGGCTCGGGCACGGGAAAGACGTCGGGTAAGGGACACAAGGGCATCAAGGCGCGCTCGGGCCACCATGGCCCGGGCGGCGGCAAGCCACAGTTCGAGGGCGGTCAGATGCCGCTCACGCGCCGGCTGCCGAAGCGCGGCTTCACCAATCCCTTCCGCGAAGAGGCGAACGTCGTCCGGCTCGACCAGCTCGCGCAGCTCGGCGGCGGGGGCGAAGTGACGGCCGAGTCGCTGCGCGCGGCGGGGCTCGTGAAGCGAAAGGGTCCGGTGAAGGTGTTGGCGAACGGCGAGATCACGCAGGCAGTGACGGTGCGCGGCCTCAAGGTCAGCGCGTCGGCCCGCAGCGCGATCGTCGCCGCCGGCGGAAAGGTCGAGGAGTAACGCGGTACCACGAGGAGTTTCCATGGCCCAGAACAATGCCGCCGCGGCGGTCTCGAGCGCGTTCCGCACGCCGGAGCTGAAAGAGAAGATCCTCTTCACGCTCCTGTGTCTGGTGGTGTATCGCATCGGCGCGCACATCACCGCCCCGGGTGTGGACGTCGTCGCGCTGACGGACTTCTTCCGCAACCAGAGTCGGCAGAACGGCGGCGGGCTGCTCGGTCTGTACGACCTGTTCACCGGTGGCCAGCTCTCGCGCGCCACGGTGTTCGCGCTCGGCATCATGCCGTACATCTCGGCCAGCATCTTCCTCCAGATCGCCGGTGCGGTGATCCCGCAGGTGGAGAAGATGCAGAAGGACGAGGAGGGCCGGAAAAAGATCAATCAATGGACACGCTACGCGACGGTGGCGCTGGCCGCGGTGCAGGCGTGGGGGTTCGCGCTGTTCACGGAGTCGCTGCAGGGCGCGATTGCGGCGCCGGGCTTCGCCTTCCGACTCCAGATGGCGTTCTTCCTCACGGTCGGCGCGATCTTCGTGATGTGGCTCGGTGAGCAGATCACCGACAATGGCCTCGGCAACGGCGCCAGCTTGATCATCTTCTTCTCGATCGTCGAGCGCATCTGGCCCGGCATCATGACGACGTTCAACTTCGTCTCCACCGGCGCGCTCGGGGCCTTCTCGCTGCTCATACTGGCGGTGGTGATGGTCGGTGTCGTGGCCGGCGTCGTCGCGATCACGATGGCCGCGCGGCGCATCCTCATCCAGATCCCGCAGCGCACGATGGCGCGGGGACGGATGCGCGAGGCGGCGCGGAGCTTCATCCCGCTGCGCATCAACACCGCCGGCGTGATGCCGATCGTGTTCGCGCAGTCGATCATCGTCGTCCCGGGAGCGATCGCGCAGTTCTCGCGGAACGCCACCGCGCAGCGGCTGGCCGAGCTGTTCTCGCCGGGAAGCGTCTGGTACCTGATCGCCAACGCGGTGCTCATCCTCTTCTTCACCTACTTCTACACGTCGATCATCTTCAACCCGATCGACCTGGCGGAGAACCTGAAGAAGCAGGGCGGGTTCATCCCGGGGGTGAAGCCGGGTGCGAGGACGGCGGAGTACATCGACACCGTCGTCTCGCGGATCACGCTGCCGGGCGCCATCTTCCTGACGGTGATCGCGCTGCTCCCGGTCGTGGTGTCGCGTGCCGCAAACGTGCCGTTCACCTTCGGCGGGACGTCGCTGCTCATCGTCGTCGGCGTCGCGCTCGACACGCTGGCGCAGATGCAGCAGCACCTCCTCCTGCGGAAGTACGACGGCTTCATGAAGAAGGGGCGACTCAAGGTCCGCGGCCGCCAGCCGACCGGCGGGCTCTGAGCTCACCGGCGGGTACGCCCGCCGACGGAAATTTTTCCTCATGATCATCGTTCTCTTCGGGAAGCCTGGTGCCGGGAAGGGAACGCAAGCGCCGCTGCTCGCAGCGGCGCTTGGCGTTCCGACCCTGGCTACCGGCGACGAGCTGCGCGCGGCGATCCGTGCCGGCACCCCCCTCGGGCTCGAGGCCAAGGGGTACATGGATCGGGGCGACCTCGTGCCGGACGCCGTCATCCTCGGTATCATCAAGGCGGCCCTGTGCGAGCCGCGAACGGCCAACGGTGTGCTCCTCGACGGCGTGGTGCGGACCGTACCGCAGGCCGAGGGGCTCGCCAAGGCACTCCGTGAGCTGGGCAAGAAAGTCGACGGCGTGCTGAGCTTCGAGATCGACGACGACGAGATCGTGCGCCGGCTCGCCAGCCGGACGGTGTGCGAGAACTGCCAGACGCCCTACACGGGGCGCGAGCCCGCCAGCGTGTGTGAGAAGTGCGGGGGCACGCTCGTCCGTCGCAAGGACGACGAGCCGGAGGCGGTGCGGAACCGGCTCGCCGTCTATCGCAAGCAGACGGCGCCCGTGCTCGACTGGTACAAGCAGCACGACACCAAGGTCTCGACGATCGACGCCGTTGGGCCGGTGCAGGACGTCACGGCGCGGGCGCTCGGCGCGCTCGCGTCGTAACCCGTCTCGGGAAGGGGGAAGCGGTGATCCAACTCAAGAGCACGCGCGAGATCGAGCTGATGGCCCAGGGCGGCCGCATTCTCGCGGACACGGTGCAGCTGCTGCGGCGCGAGGTGCGGCCCGGCATCTCGACCGCGGAGCTCGACGCGATCGCCGAGCAATTCATCCGCTCGCATCCGGGCGCGACGCCGGCGTTCAAGGGGCTGTACGGCTTCGCCGGATCGATCTGCACGTCGATCAATCAGGAGATCGTGCACGGCATCCCGTCGCGAAAGCGAGTGCTCAAGGATGGTGACGTGATCTCGCTCGATGTCGGCGTGGCCTATCAGGGCTACTTCACGGATTCGGCGACGACGGTGCCGGTGGGCCAAGTGGATGCGGAGACGACGCGGCTGCTCGACGTGACCGAACGTTCGCTCGCCGCCGGGATCGCCGCCGCCGTGCCGGGCAACCACCTGGGCGACATCGGCGCAGCGGTACAGGCGGTGGTGGAGGACGCGGGGTTCAGCGTCGTGCGCGACCTGGTCGGCCACGGTATCGGCGTCGAGTTCCACGAGGAGCCGCAGGTGCCGAACTACGGAAAGCCGAAGCGCGGGCTGAAGCTGGTGCCGGGCCTCACGATCGCGATCGAGCCGATGGTGAACGTCGGGGGGCCGAGCACGCGGACGATGCCGGACAAGTGGACGATCGTGACCGTGGACGGGTCCAGGTCGGCGCACTTCGAGCACACCGTGGCGATCACGCAGAGCGGCAATCGAGTCCTGACCGCCGCGTAGGCTTTCTATCCTTCTTCTCCAAAGAATGCACGGCGGCGCGTGGAAGCGAGCCGCTACGAGGGACAGATCCGCAGGTTCCGTCGTTTCCGCCCGTTCCGTGCATTCCTTGGGTCGCACAACGGAGCTCCCTCAACACTCGGGAGCTCGGTCACGTTTCCAAGCGCAAGCCCAAGCGCAGGTCCTACCTCCATCGGAGCAACCATGCAGGTCTTCTCGACTCGGAGTCGACGCCGGCTTTCCATCGCCATCGCCATCGCGGGCACTGTCGCCCTACAGGCGCCGGCGCTGCTCGCGCAGCAACACGTCACGTCCCCCAAGGAGCAGTTCGGCTTCAACATGGGGGACGACTACAAGCTGGCCACCTACACCCAGTTCGAGCAGTACTGGCGCAAGCTGGCGCGCGAGTCGAACCGGATGAAGCTCGTCGAGATCGGCAAGAGCGCCGAGGGTCGGCCGCAGCTCATGGCGATCATCTCCTCGCCGGCGAACCTGGCCAAGCTCGATCGCTACAAGGAGATCTCCCGGAAGCTCGCGCTCGCGGAGGGACTGAGCGACGCCGATGCACACGCGCTGGCGCGCGAGGGCAAGGCGGTCGTCTGGATCGACGGTGGATTGCACGCCACCGAGGTGCTGGGCGCCGCGCAGCTGATCGAGACGGTGTATCAGCTCCTGAGCCGCAATGATGCGGAAACGATGCGCTTTCTGGATGATTGCATCATCCTCGCGGTGCACGCCAATCCCGACGGCATGGAGCTCGTGTCCGGCTGGTACATGAAGGACGCCGACACGCTCAAGCGGAACATGAACATTCCGCGGCTCTACCAGAAGTACATCGGGCACGACAACAACCGCGACTTCTACATGTCGAACCAGCCCGAGTCGCAGAACATCAATCACGTGCTGTATTGGGATTGGTTCCCGCAGATCGTCTACAATCATCACCAGACGGGGCCCGCCGGAACGGTGATGTTCGCGCCGCCCTTCCGCGATCCGTTCAACTTCAACTACGATCCGCTCATCCCGGTTGAGCTGGACCTCGTGGCCGCGTCGATGCACTCGCGCTTCGAGTCCGAGGGCAAGCCCGGCGTGACGATGCGCTCCGGCTCGACGTACTCCACCTGGTGGAACGGCGGGCTTCGTACGACGCCGTACTTCCACAACATGATCGGGCTGCTCACGGAGACGATCGGCAATCCGACGCCGATCACGATCCCGTTCATCCCGGACCAGCAGCTGCCGCGCGCCGATCTCCCCTATCCGATCGCGCCGCAGCCGTGGCACTTCCGCCAGTCGGTGGAATACTCGCTCACGGCAAACCGCGCGGTGATCGACATCGCGTCGCGCGAGCGGGAGAACCTGCTGTACAACTTCTACCGGATGGCCAAGAACTCGATCGAGCGCGGCAGCCGGGACTCGTGGACGGCGAGCCCGAGCGAGATCGAAGCGGTGAAGCGGGCGATCGCGAAGGACAGCAGCCCGGGGACGGCGACGGCCACGCTGGCTGGCGCTCCCGAGGGACGGCGCGGCTCGCCGGCGAACGCGGTGGCGGGCGGCGGTGCGGTCGGCGATCCGATCTTCCAGTTCGGCCGCGGCGCGGATCCGAAGTACTTCCAGACGGTGCTGCACGCGCCCGAGCGGCGCGACCCCCGCGGATACATCCTGCCGAGCGACCAGCCGGACTTTCTCACGGCGACGAAGTTCGTGAACACGCTGCGGCACGTCGGTGTCGTGGTACAGCGGGCGACGGCGCCGTTTACCGTCGCCGGCAAGCGCTATCCGCAGGGCTCGTACGTGGTGAAGTCGGCCCAGGCGTTCCGGCCGATGGTGCTCGACATGTTCGAGCCGCAAGATCATCCGAACGACTTCGCGTATCCGGGCGGTCCGCCCAAGCGGCCGTACGACAATGCGGGCTACACGCTGGCGTATCAGATGGGCGTGAAGTTCGACCGGATCCTCGACGGCTTCGACGGACCGTTCGAGCCGATCCGCGGTCTTGCTACGCCGCCGCAGGGGACGGTGAGCGACGCCGGCGGCGCGAAGGGCTTCCTCGTGAGCCACGCCGTGAACGACGCGTTCGTGGCCGTGAACCGCGCCCTCAAAGCGAAGACCAACGTCCTCGTGCTCAACTCACCGCTCACGTCGAACGGCAAGACGTACCCGGCGGGCACCTTCTACATCGAAGCGTCGAGCGGAACGCTGCCGATGCTGCGCGAGCTCGCGCGGACGCATGGGTTGTCGGCCGACGGAACGAGCGCCGCGCCGGGCGGCGACGCGACGCGGGTGAACCCTGTGCGGATCGCGCTCTGGGACCAGTACGGCGGGTCGATGCCATCGGGACACACGCGCTGGCTGTTCGAGCAGTACGAGTTCCCATTCGACGTGATCTACCCCAAGACGATCGACGCGGGGAATCTGGCGAGCCGGTACGACGTGATCGTGCTGCCGTCGGGCGCCGTGCCGGGGAGCGATCGCGCGCCGCGCGGCAACTTCGACAACACCGACACGACCACGGTGCCGGCGGAGTACAGGGACCGCACCGGCCGCATGACGATCGCGCGCTCGGTGCCGCAGCTAAAGCAGTTCCTCGAGGCGGGCGGCACGGTGGTCGCCGTCGGCACCTCCGCGACGCTCGGCACCCACCTGGGCCTTCCGATCACCAACGCGCTCGTGGAGCGCACCAGCGCCGGTACGGAGCGCGGCCTGCCGGCCGACAAGTTCTACGTGCCGGGCTCGGTGCTGCGCGTGGAGGTGGACACGACGCGGCCGGTGTCGTACGGCCTGACGCGCGATCTCGACGTCTTCTATGACAACAGCCCGGCCTTCCGGCTGGGCAGCGACGCCTCCACGCAGGGAGTGCGGCCGCTCGCGTGGTTCGCCAACGGCACTCCACTGCGCAGCGGCTGGGCATGGGGACAGAACTATCTCGACGGAGCGGTCGAAGCCGTCGAGGCGAAGGTCGGGAAGGGCACGCTATATCTGTTCGCGCCCGAGATCACCTTCCGCGGACAGCCGCACGGGACGTTCAAGTGGCTGTTCAATGGGATTTATGGGGGCGGGACGGGAAGTACGCCGTGAAACGTGAATCGGTGAATCGGTGAATCGGTGAATCGGCTGGTGACTCGGTGACTCAAAACCGAATGGCCACAACCACCCTGGAGAATCCTGTGAGAGATCTCCAGGGTGGTTGTGGCCATTGTCGTTGAG
>DASXHF010000006.1:0-21561 GCA_036488775.1 Gemmatimonadaceae bacterium
CGCGCTCGTTGCGCCGCGACTCGTCATCGCGGTGCTCTGGTTCATGACGAGCTGGTTCCACGGCATGTTCCAGAACCTGCTGTGGCCGATCCTCGGCTTCATCTTCCTGCCGACGACGCTGCTGTGGTATTCCGCCGTCCAACACTGGTTTGGCGGACAGTGGACGCTGTGGCCAGTCGTCGGGCTGGTGGTGGCGCTCATGATCGATCTCTCGCCCGCGGGCGGGCGTCGTCGTCGTCGTGCGGCGACGACATGACGGTCATCCGACAGAGTCTGGCGGGCGACTTCACCGACGTCCTGACGATCATCAACGACGCCGCGGGCGCATACCGCGGCGCGATTCCGGCCGACCGGTGGCACGAGCCCTACATGCCGGCCGACGAGCTGGCGAGCGAGATCGCGTGCGGCGTCGTGTTCTGGGTCGCCGTGCAGGACGGACGCGTGGCGGGGGTGATGGGCATGCAGGACAAGGGTGACGTCGCCCTGGTGCGCCATGCGTACGTCGCCTCGAGCACTCAACGGAGCGGCGTGGGGACGCGGCTGCTGCATCACGTTCGAGCACTGACCGAAAAGCCCATTCTGATCGGTACCTGGGCGGCCGCGTCCTGGGCGATCGAGTTCTACGAGCGGAACGGATTCACCGTAGTGCCACGCGACGAGAAGGAGCGGCTGCTCCGGACGTACTGGTCGATCCCCGCGCGACAGATCGAGACCTCGGTCGTTCTCGCCGATCGGCGATGGAGGGAAGCTGAGCGTCACCATCCGACTGGAGCGCATCCATGACCGCCGCCTCGACCCGTCCGCTGTTGCCGAAGATAGGACAGATCGCCATCAACGTCACCGATCTCGCGCGGGCCGTTGCGTTCTATCGCGACACCCTCGGGATGCGGTTCCTGTTCGAGGCACCGCCCTCGCTGGCGTTCTTCGATTGCGGCGGCGTGCGGCTGATGCTGTCGCCGCGCGAGTTGGACGGACCGGCGACCGGCACGTCGATCATCTACTACGTCGTGGACGACATCATGGCGGTGCATGCGTTGCTCACGCAGCGTGGCGTCGCGTTCGAGGAGCCGCCGCACGTCACTGCCCGCATGCCCGATCACGACCTGTGGATGACGGTGTGCAAGGACAGCGAAGGGAACTACGTCGGGGTGATGAGCGAAGTACGGCGCTGAGCTCGGCATTCAACTGGCGCTCGTGGCGGTGAACGTATCCTATAGATGAGGGCTTCGTTCAACGCGAAGCGACACCGAATCGAGCTGGAGTCACCGACAGGAGAACTGACCATGCCGACGCCACGGACAATGCGGGCCATCGCGATCGATCACTTCGGCGGACCTGAAGAACTCACACTGCACGAGGTCGAGGTGCCGCGGGTGGGCCCCGGCGAGGTGTTGATCAAGGTGACGTCCGCCGGCGTGGGCGTGTGGGATGGGGCTCAGCGTGCCGGCAAGATGGAGGCGATGGTCCCGGACGCGGCAAAGCATTTCCCGCGCGTGCTCGGTGCCGACGGCGCGGGAACGGTGGTGGCGGTCGGCGACGGCGTGCGCGGCTTCCAGGAAGGCGACGCGGTCTACGGCTCCAGCTTTCTCAGCCCGAAGGGCGGCTTCTACGCCGAGTACGCCGCGGTGCCCGCCGATCAGGTCGCGCGTGTCCCGCGCGGCATCGACGTCGAGCAGGCCGGTGCGCTGGCCGTCACCGGCGTCACCGCACTGCGCGGGCTGACCGACGCGCTCGACCTGAAGCCGTCGCAACGGCTACTCGTGTTCGGCGCCTCCGGTGGTGTGGGCAATGCGGCGGTGCAGCTCGCGAAGGCGATCGGGGCGAAGGTGCTGGCCGTGGTCACCACCGACGAAGGCGCCACGGTGGCCAGAGAGGCGGGAGCTGATGCCGTCGCCAACTCGAAGACGGATGACCTGTCGGCCGCCATCGAAGCCTTCGCGCCCGACGGTCTCGACGCCGTGCTCGCCTTTGCCAACGGCGAAGGGCTCGACACGGCCATTGCCGCCGTGCGGAATGGCGGCCGTGTCGCGCACCCAAATGGAGTCCGCCCGCCACAGGGAAGGTCTGGTGTGCAGGTGATCGCCTACCAGGGCAACCCCGATCGCGACGTGTTGAACAAGCTGAACGCGCTGATCGAGAGCCGCCCCTTCTCGCTGCACATCGATCATCGATTCCCACTCGCCGACGCCGCGCAGGCGCATCGGGCGCTGGCTGACCATCACGTCGGGCGGATGATTCTCACGATGTGAGCGGCCGTCGGCTCGTTACGGCTTGGTCGCCTGGATGATCGCGCCCTGATATGAGCCCTCGACGGCTGCGACATAGGCCTTCGCGCAGTCCGCCGCGGAGAGGCCGGGCGTGGGATCCATGCCGAGCTTCACGAGCGTCTCTTTGATCCAACCAGGGCTCACCGCGTTGAAGCGGACACCGCGTGGCGCTTCGAATCCCGCCGCGCGGACGAAGGCGTCGATGCCGGCGTTCACCATCGAGACGGCGACACCGCCCGCCATCGGTTGGGTCGCAAGGATGCCCGACGTGAGCGTGATCGAGCCGCCCTCGCGCACATGTCTCGCCGCGATGCGCGCGAGATTGACCTGTCCCATGAGCTTACTGCGCAGGCCGAGCTCGAAGTCGGCGACGGTCAGCTCGGTCAGCGGCTTGAACGCGGCGTCGCCGGCACACGAGACGACGGCGTCCACCGTCTTGCTGCCGGTGAACAGCCCATCGATGGAGTCGGTGTCCTGCAGATCGACCTTCACCTTGCCGCTGCGCGACGCGCCGACGACCTCGTGCCGGTTCGCTGCCAGCGCCTTCACGACTTCACGACCGATGGTACCCGTTGCACCGACGACGATGATTCTCACGAGCGCTCCTGTAGTAGTCGACGACTCGCGCCCGCCGGCGGTTGGCGCGCAGCACCTGCCCATTCACCATCCCGTCCACGACGCTGCGGCCTACGGTTTGTCGGTGGCCGTCACCGAGGAGCGCCCGGCTGCCGACGAATCACCGGCCGTGATCGACTGCAGCGACAGCGTGAGCGAGAAGTGCGCGAAGTGGCTCTTCACCTGCAGCGGATACCGTGCCGCATCGTCGCTGAACCAGACCTCGGCGTTCCCGCCCTCGGAGAACAGACCGTTGGCGTGAATGCTCGGCTTCACGACCGTTGCCGGAAAGCTACCGGCGCCGACAGTCACGTCCTCATGGCGGAGACCGGTGAGCACGACCGGATTGCGATCGGGCCGAAAGTACCGGTCGTCGACGCGCCTCTCGCCGACTTGCACACCGGCAACGCGCGCCGCGTAGATGAACGAGCCGTCGTCCAGCGGGTGCGAGACGCTCGGCTGAGCGGCCTCGTCGCCTTCCTGGAACACCGCGCGTTCCGGGTAGATCTCGTACCGCGTCGACCGCTTGTACCGGCCTTCGGAGATGTTCTGGGTGTGACGGAGCGACGCGAGTGTCTCGACGTCGATCCAGCTCTCGTAGCGGTCGTGGACGCGGAAGAACGGAATGCCGCCGTCGATCGCGAACACGACGTGGTACGCCGGGCGCCCACGGATGGTATCGATGCCGTTCACGCGCATGCGCGCCGAGCCGGCGGGAAGACCGCCGAAGGTGGCGCGATAGACCAGCTCTTCGCCGACGGCGAAGGGGACCGGCGCGAACCGCACCGATCCGCTCGCTGCGGGCGATGCCGGTGCATCCGGCGCGGTCGTGAAGTGTGGTAGCGGTGGCACCGGTTGCGCACCGGCCCGCATCGCGAACGCGAGGAGGGCGGCGAGCAACGCCAGCGCTGAGCCGACGCGAATGAGAGACAGTGGATTCCTGCTCATCGAGCGGGAGCGGCACGCGCTGCGCGATGCAGGGTCGAACGAGATGCAGTGGGACATCATGGTGCTCCTCCGGCTGGTCCGGCCGGTGACGTTGGGATGTGCAGTCTTGGACTGTCCCTCCCTCAAGAACTCATCGGTCGCGCCAAGCAAGAATGGGCGACGACTGACGAGAAACAAGGGTTGTCTCAGAACTGAAGTATTCCTTTCATGAATCCGCGCACGAGCGATTCGTTCGCGGCTCAGGCCGTCCTCTTTGCCGTCCAGGAACCCTGGCGCATCACGCTGGATAGGGGTGTGAGGTCGGAGAATGCGCCGGCCGATTCTTCCGAGGGGGCCCGTCATGAACCAGCCGAACGCAGCCGTCGCGCAGTCCGATCGAGCACCCGCCGCCGCGAGCGGCACCTTCGCCATCGGCGGCGACCTGCCGGTTCACCGACTGG
Organism: Gemmatimonadaceae bacterium; assembly: GCA_036488775.1. Taxonomy (GTDB): domain Bacteria; phylum Gemmatimonadota; class Gemmatimonadetes; order Gemmatimonadales; family Gemmatimonadaceae; genus AG11. The sequence goes on from DASXHF010000006.1 coordinate 4,271, forward strand.
GCTTCGGCTCCATGCAGCTCACCGGCCCAGGCGTGTGGGGCGAGCCCGCCGACCGGGCCGAGGCGATCCGTACGCTGCGTCGGGCGGTCGAGCTTGGCGTGAATCTGATCGACACCGCCGACTCGTATGGCCCGTACGTCGCCGAGCAGCTGATCGCCGAGGCGTTGGCGCCGTACCCGCCTGGTCTCGTCATCGCGACGAAGGCCGGTCTCCAGCGGCCCGGCCCGAACCAGTGGGTGCCGGATGGGCGACCCGAGCATCTGCGCGAGGCGTGCGAAGGAAGCCTCCGTCGCCTGCGGCTCGAGCGGATCGATCTCTACCAGCTGCATCGGATCGACGACAAGGTTCCGCTCGAGGACCAGATCGGCACGCTGCTCGATCTGCAGCACGAGGGAAAGATCCGCCACATCGGGCTTTCGGAGGTCAGCGTCGCTCAGATCGGCGCGGTGCGACGGATGACGCCGGTGGCCACGGTGCAGAACCGCTACAACCTGGTGGAGAGGGAATCCGAGGACGTGCTCGATTACGCGACGCGCGAGAAGATCGGCTTCATCCCGTGGTTTCCGTTGGCGACCGGGAAGCTCGCGAAGCCGGGCAGCGTGCTCGATCGGATCGCGACCCAGCTCGGTGCGACGCCGGCGCAGGTGGCGCTCGCGTGGCTCCTCAAGAAGTCGCCGGTGATGCTGCCCATCCCGGGGACGTCGAAGGTGAAGCATCTCGAGGAGAACGTCGCCGCCGCTCTCCTCGAGATCGACGACGCGCTCGAGGAGTCGCTGTCGCGCGCGTCGGCGTAGCTCACGTCCTCGCGCGCTCCTCGAGCGCCAGCGCGTACGCTCGTCGGAGCTCCGCGCTAACTTCCCGGAGACCTTCTCACCCTCCGGGCGCATGGTCGAACAGATCGCCATCGACACAATGGAACGGCTCGACCGTCAAGTCCTGTTCATCCGCGAGCTGGATCGCCTGAAGGCGGTGCTGCGACGCACCTCGCTCATCGATCGCTCGCGTCGGGAGAACAGCGCCGAGCATTCGTGGCACCTTGCGACGATGGCGATGGTGCTCGCCGAGTATGCTCCCGCCGGTACCGATCTCTCGCACGTCATCGAGCTGCTGCTCGTGCACGACGTCGTGGAGATCGACGCCGGTGACACCTTTGCGTTCGACATGGCGGCGAACGTGGGGAAGGTGGACCGCGAGATGGCTGCCGCGACGCGGCTGTTCGGGATGCTGCCGGACGATCTCGCGCGGCAGCTTCGCGTGCGGTGGGACGAGTTCGAGGCCGCCGAGACGCCCTCGGCGCGGTTTGCGAATGCGCTCGACCGGTTGCAGGGGCTGATACAGAACGACGCGGCCGGCGATGGCGGCACGTGGCGACTGCACGGCGTCACTCGCGCCCAGGTGTTCGCGCGGATGGCGCCGATCGAGCACGCGGCGCCGAAGCTGTGGCCGGTCGTGCTCGAGGCGGTTGCACGCGCCGTCGCCCGCGGTGACGTCGGTGACTGAACCGGAGAGGACCCGGCCGCTGCGCGTCGTCGTGCTCGGCGCCGGTGGGGTCGGTGGATACTTCGGCGGCGTGCTCGCTCGCGCCGGTCACGACGTCACGCTCCTGGCGCGCGGCGACCATCTCGCGGCGATCCGCGCTCGTGGGCTTCAACTGAAGCTGCCCTCGGACGACGGTACGCCGGCCGCCGAGTCGATCGTCGCGCCGGTAAAGGCAACCGACGACGCGAACGCGCTACCGCACGCGGATCTCGTGCTCGTCACCGTCAAGAGCTATTCGCTCCACGAGATCGCGCCCGCCGCCGCGCGGCTCGCTCGTGCCGGCGCAACGGTGCTCCCATTGCTCAACGGTGTGGACGCCGCCGATCGGCTGGTGGAGTATGGCGTCCCGCGCGACGCGCTGCTCGGCGGCGTGACGGTGATCAGCGCGGCACGCGTCGGACCCGGAGTGATCGAACGGCGCAGTGCATTCCAGCGCGTGGTGGTCGGCACGCTGCGCGGAGCCACCGTCGACACCGCGCGCGTGAACCGGATGGTGCAGGCGTTCGACGACGCGGGAGTGGATGTGCGCGTGTCGTCCCGGATCGAGGTCGAGCTCTGGAACAAGCTGATCTTCCTCGCCTCGATGGCCGCCGCCTGCGGCCTCGCGCGTCGCGAGGTCGGCGCGGTGCGCAGCGCGCCACTAGGCCGCCTGCTCATCGAGCGCGCAGTCGCCGAGATCGTGGCCGTCGCCCGCGCCCATGGCGTCGCCGTGGACCCCGACATCACGGCGCAGACCGTCGGTGCCATCGAGGCGCTGCCGGCGACCATGCGCCCCAGCCTTCTGCTCGACCTCGAGCGCGGCGGTCCGACGGAGCTCGACGTGCTGAGCGGCGCCGTGAGTCGGCTAGGCCGGCAGCATGGGATCCCGACGCCGGTGCACGACACCGCCGTTGCAGCAATCGGCGCGGCCGGTGCGCGAGATCCGACGTCAGCCCCGTGACCGAAGCGCGTTTGACGCGCTGACCACCGCGTCCGATCCGGCGGCCTGCGTCGTCCAATCGACCAGCGGGCGGATCACACCGGGGAAGTCTCCCATGTAGTCGCCGCGCGCCGAGTCGCCGCCGAAGTGATCGCTGACCTGGAACCCGATCGCGCCCGGCATCAGCGCGTGCACCCGGACCAGCGGAACGTGCGCGCTGACCGCGACGTCGACCGTGAAGCGGCCTGGCGCCAGAAAGTTGCCGGGCAGCCATGCGGTGCTCACGTACCGTCCAACCGGACGCGGGCGCCGCCGCCACTCCGACGCCACGTCCTGCACGCCGAACAGATACAGTCCGTCCTGGCGGATGACGTGGAAGTTCGGGATCAGCTGATGGCCGTTCTCGAGCACGTCGTACACGATCTCGATGCCGATGGGATCGCGGATGTCGTGCGTCCCCTCGGTCGTGCCGTTGCCGGTGCAGACGCGTGCGCTGCGCAGGCGCACCACCTCGTCGCCGGGCGCCACGTCCACGTTCTGCCATTCGCGTTGCGCGCCCAACACCGAACCAGCCGAGGTCTCGACCGGTGCGACGCCGGCTTCGTGATACGCCTGGATCACGTCGCGCGGCGCTCCCTCGCTGGCGACTTCTCCGCGGCGCATCAGCACGACGCGGTTGCAGAGCCGCTCCACGGCGGTCAGGTCGTGCGAGATGAAGACGATCGTCGTGCCCGCTGTCACCAGCTCCTTGATGCGCTGGATGCACTTCGCCTGGAACGCGGCGTCGCCGACGGCCAGCACCTCGTCGAGCAGCAGGATGTCGGGATCGAGGTGCGCGGCGATCGCGAACCCCAGCCGCACGTACATGCCCGACGAGTACCGCTTGACCGGCGTGTCGATGAACTGCCGCACGCCGGCGAACTCGATGATCCGATCGAGGTTGGCGGTGATCTCGCGGCGTCGCATGCCCAGGATCGAGCCGCTCAGGTAGACGTTCTCCCGGCCGGTGAGCTCCGGGTGAAAGCCCGACCCGACCTCGATCAGCGCCGAGAGCCGGCCGTTGATCGTGATCTGACCGGCGGTGGGCGCGGTGATGTTCGAGAGCAGCTTGAGGATCGTCGACTTCCCCGCGCCGTTGTGGCCGATGATGCCGAGCGCCTCGCCGCGCTGCACCTGGAAGCTGACGTCGCGCACTGCCCAGAACGCCTCCGATCGGGCGCGCATGCGCCGCCATTGGCGGACGAACGGATTCCCCGTCGCGGCTCCGGAGTCGTCGGCGCGCAGGACGTAGCGCTTCGAGACGTTTGCGAAGTCGATGTCGATCATGTGCTGTGTGGTGACGCCTCCCCCTCCCGTGATCGTCCGTGGCTGCTCAGATGACGTCCGCCATCGTCGCCTCGGCACGCTTGAAATACGCGTAGGCGAGAGGGAGCAGCACGACCGATACGCCGACGGCGATGGAAAACGTGGGGCCGTCCGGCGGCAGACCCTCGAGCACGACGCGCCGGAAGCTCTCCACGATGCCGACCATCGGGTTGAGCGAGTAGAGAACCTTCGTCCAGTCCGGCAGTCGCCCACTCCGCATCACCGCGCTCAGTGGATAGACGACCGGCGTCGCGAACATCCAGAGCTGCAGGAGCAGCGGCATGGCGACGCCGATGTCGCGAAACCGCACCTGGAGCGACGAGAGGAAGAGCGAGACCGCGAGGGAGAAGGCGGTCATCGTCAACAGGATCGGCACGACGTACAGCGCCTGCGCGGTGAGCGGGATGCGGTAGTAGAAGAGCAGCCCGCCGAGCACGAGGGCGGCGATGGCGAAGTCCGCGAGCGCCGCGATGACGTACGACAGCGGCAGGATCTCGCGGGGGAAGTACACCTTCGTGATGAGCTGGGCATGCCCGACGAGGCCGTTGGTGGCATTGCCGAGCGCGGTCGAGAAGGTGGTCCAGAGCAGGAGGGCGGTGAACGCGAAGACGGCGTACGGCGTGCCGTTCGACGGCATGTGCGCGATGTAGGCGAAGATCACCGTGTAGATCAGCATCAGCGCGAGCGGCTGGAGCACCGCCCAGGCGAGGCCGAGGGCCGACTGCTTGTAGCGCACCTTGATCCGGTGCGCGGTGAGCGTCAGCAGCAGGTCGCGATAGTGCCAGAGCCGGACGACCTCGCCGCCGATGGCGCGCAGCGAGAAGGCGGGCGGGCGGAGGACGCTCGACGGGCGCAGTCGGCTGGCCCGCTCCCGGTCCGGCGCCGCGATCGCGGCGGCCGCGTTCGCCGAGAGCGTCTGGGATGTTGGAATCGTCATCGTTCTACGGACGCCACCGCACCCAACGGAGAAACGTGTACCCGGCACACATCGCAGCACGGGCTTTGCGCCGAGCGACGGGGCATGCGGTGAGGACGGCGATCATCGCGCGCGACAACGCCGAGATTAGGCTGGTTGGTCATACGGGCTCGACCGTTGATGCAAGCCTGAGACCAAGCCGGCTACCGTAGTATAGCGGGGAGGTTGGGGTGGTGAGCGACAGTTTGAAGGCCTACGGCGCCTGGGTTGCCGACCGCGCCGTACCCGGCACCTCGCCGTGCGCGCTCTCGTAAAAAAGCTCTCCACGGCTCGCCGCGTCATCCGCCAGCACGGGATGACGGGCGTGATGTCCGTGCTGCAGGAGAAGGTGCGGCCGATCGTTCAGCCGCCGGTCGACTACGCCCGGCTGACCCCATCCGCCACCGCGGTGCTGATGCGGTATGGACGCCCGGAGATGCTCGTCAACGCGATCGGCGCGGGCATCGGCGACGACCTGCTGCTCACCGCCATGTTCCGCGAGCTGCGCCGGCGCGGCCAGGACCGGTTCTGGGTGACGACCCGGTACCCGGAGCTCTATCGCGGCAACGCCGACATCCCGCTGATCGTCCCGCCGCTCCCACGATACGACGCCCTGCTGAAGCGACTGGGCGTCCGCGTCGTGTATCCGTGGTACACGAGCTACAACCCGGCGTACGATCGCGACGACCCGATCCCGCGGCAGCACATCATCTCGGTGATGTGCCAGAAAGCCGGCATCACCGGCACGATCACCCTGCGGCCCTACCTCTTCCTCGATGACGGCGAGCTGGCGCAGGGGCGACTCTCCGACCGGCAGGTCGCGATCCAGAGCTCGGGGTTGGACGCCAAGCACGCCATGCGCAACAAGAACTGGTCGTTCGAGCGCTACCAGGGCGTCGTGTCCGCGCTGCGAGATCGTTACGACTTCGTCCAGCTCGGCTCCACGAGCGACCCGCCTCTCGACGGTGCGCTCGACTTGCGCGGCAAGACGACGCTGCGCGGAACCGCTGCGGTCCTCGGCGGATCGTTGGCGTTCGTCGGGCAGGTTGGGCTGCTGATGCACCTCGCGCGGGCCGTCGACTGCCGGTCGGTGATCGTCTATGGCGGACGGGAGACGCCGGCGCAGTCGGGCTACCCGTGCAACGAGAACCTGTTCTCCGACGTGCCCTGCGCACCGTGCTGGCGGTTGAACACCTGCCCGCACGATCGCGTGTGTCTGGAGATGATCGACACCGGCGCCGTGATCGACGCGCTGGTAGCACAGGTCACTCGATACGGCGCACCGCTCGCCTGCGACACCGACACCATCACCCAGGCGCAGATCGACGACAACGCCGCCCGGTGGGCGGCAGCCGTGAAGGCGCACGATCTCGCGTGGACGCTGCTCTACCAGTGACGACGATTCAGGTGCGCGAGACCTTCGTCGGCCACGGTCGCGTGTTCTCCGGGCCGCGCCCGATCACCGACGTGGCCTATTCGCTCAAAGCCGTCGAGGAGCTCGGTGTCCACGGCACTGCCGACACGCGCGCAGGCGGCGTCGGCCAACCGAACATCTATGGGCTCGTGCGCTCGACGCTGCCGAACGTGCTCGGTGGCTACGTCGGGTCGCGATTGACCCTCCGCATATCCGAAGGCCGTGCGCTCGACTTCACCGTCGCGAAGTCGTTGGGCCCGGTCATCTATCTGATTCAGGGGCTGGGATGCTTCTCATGATTTTCCAACATGCCGCGACCGGTTGGGGACGGGAGCGGAGTCGATGAAAAGTGCCGCACACATCACGCGTGTCCTCGTGCAGCATGGCGCATGGGTCGCGTCCGAGATCAGGCGACGCGGCTGGCCGCATCATCTGGTCCACTTCTACGGGCTGACACCAGGCGACGATCTGATGTGCACGGCCGTCCTGCGGGAGATGCGGCGGCGCGGGCGCCAGGGCGTCTGGATGATGACGCGCTTCCCGGATCTCTTCGAACGCAACCACGACGCCGACGCCGTGGTTCCGTTCGACGAGCGGTACGAGCGGATGGTGAGCTGGCTGGGCGGTCGTCGCTGGCATGCGCGGTACGACGAGCGCGACCCGGTGGCGGATCGCTCGACGCAACCGGAGCAGCACATCATCGCGCTGATGTGCGAGGCGTGCGGAATCGCCGGCCGTGTCACGCTCCGCCCGTATCTCTCACTCTCCGACGAGGAGCGCGCGGCGGGCCGGCTCGCACCGCGACAGATTGCGCTGCACAGCTCCGGCCTGAGCGCGCAGTCGGCGATGCGGAACAAGGAGTGGTTCGCCGATCGCTTCCAGGGTGTGGTCGACGCTCTACGCCGCGAGTACACCTTCGTCCAGCTCGGCGCGCCGACGGACCCGCCGCTGAACGGCTGCATGGATCTGCGCGGTCGCACGACGATGCGTCAGAGCGCGGCGATTCTCGCGAGCTCGGTCCTGGTGCTCGCACAGGTCGGCTTCCTGATGCATCTCGCGCGCGCGGTGGACCGGCCGGCGGTGATCATCTACGGCGGGCGCGAGATGCCGTGGCAGTCGGGCTACTCGTGCAACATCAACCTCTGGACGCCGCTGTCATGCGCGCCGTGCTGGCGGTGGAGCGCGTGCGACAATCCGATCGAGCGGGAATGCATGCGGCGCATCGCGATCGACGACGTCGTTGTCGCCGTTCGCGAGTGCGCCGAGCATGCTGACGAGCTCCTTACGGAAGATGTCGCGTTCATCGGTGCCAGCGACGCCGATCGAGTCAGCCCTGAACCATCTTCGGGTCCATCCAGAAGACCTCCCACCGATGTCCGTCGACGTCGGAGAAGCCCCACCCGTACATGAATCCGTGATCCTGCTTGTCGCCGGCGGCCGCGCCGCCGGCGGCGACGGCCTTGTCCACCATCGCGTCCACGTCCTCTCGGCTGTCGACGCTGAGCGCGAACAGCGCGCTGGTCTGCTTGCGCGGATCGCCCGTCGGTCCCTTCGCGAATCCGGCGAACTTCTCCTTGTTGAGCAGCATGAAGTACGCGTCCTCTCCGACGAGCATGCACGTGGACGCTGCGTCGGTGAACTGCGGGTTGAACGTGAAGCCGAGCGCCTCGAAGAAGGTGATCGACCGCTGCACGTCGCTCACCGGGATGTTGACGAACAGCTTGTGCGGCGCCGCCGGACGCGTGCCGGCCCTGGTGATCTTCGGCGCTGGTGCCTGAGTAGTGGTCATGGTCGTCGAGCCTCGATGTCTCGTGACGCCGTGAGTGAGTGTGGGTGAGCTCAGCGCGCCGGACGAACCAACGCGCGAACGCGCGGATCGCGCAGATACAGGCCGCCCCAGATCAGCGCGGCGACGTAGATCGGGAAGAGCGTGTGCGAGAAGAGGGGCAGGTCGAGGCGGAGATTCGTCGCGATCGCGCCGCCGAGGTAGCCGGTCCAGAGGATGGCGCCGAGCGGGGCGGTGCGCGGGATGACGTAGAGGATCAGGCACACCAAACCGATCGTCCCGATGATCGGCAGGTGATGCGGCTTGTACCCGAGGTCGATCGTTCCCTGCACGGCTTCCTTCACGCCGAGGAGCTTGATCACGACGTCGAAGGTGAGGAAGGCGATGGCGAGGCCGGTGAGGATGCGGCCGGCCAACCGGGCGCGCGACGAGGGCGCGGCGACGGTCGAGCTGCTGTAGGGAGTGGACTGCGCGAGCGCTGCGGACATGGCGACCTCCACGTTGGGGTTTGCAGGTTAGACCGGCGTTCGCCCGAAAAGTCATCGGTCCCGCCGAAAGAACTTTCCGGCGGGACCGCAAATCGTTCTACGAACGTGGGTTAGGCTGGGAGCCGCAGGGGCAGGCCGAACCGCGGGAAGAGGGTCTCGACGTCGAGGAAGTTCGTGACGTTCGCGATCCGGTCGCCCTGGATCTCCAGGGTGATGAGCGCCCAGGCTTGCGCGCCGCCCTGACGGTACTGCGCAAAGGCCGGCGTCCCACCGCACGCGTCCACCGGGATGAGCCGCGATCCTTTGCAGCCGATCCCCGCGGTGACCATCCACGTCGTGATCGACACCGGGCCACGGAGCCACAGGTCGTACGGCGGCATCGAGTGTGTGGCTTCCTCGTGCAGGAGCGTCTTGAGCGCTTCGATGTCGTATTGCTCGAACGCTTCCATGTAGCGCGCGACGAGTCGCGTCTGCTCGTTCGACAAGTCGCGTGGCACGACGGCGGGATTGCGGGTGTCGAGCGTCGCGCGCGCCCGCTGCAGCGCGCTGTTCACCGCCGCGACGCTCATGTCGAGCGCCTCGGCGGCTTCCGTCGCGCTGAAGCTCAACACCTGCGTCAACAACAGCACGGCGCGTTGGCGCGGGGGGAGATACTGCAGCGCGGCGACGAAGGCGAGCCGGATGCTCTCCCGCATCAACGCCCGTTCCGCCGGATCGGTGTCCGACTCGGCGGGAAGCGCCATGACGTCGGGGATCGGCTCGACCCAATGCTCGCGCGGCTGCTTCGTGAGCCGGTTCACGAGATCGTCGTCGACGACCGCGGGGTCGTCCGAGGTGTCGAGTGGCCGGAGCCGGCGGCGCTCGCTCGCCGAGAGCGCATCGAGGCAGACGTTGGTGGCGATCCTGTACAGCCAGGTCTTGAGCGAGGACTGCTCGCGGAACTGGCTCGCGCTCTTCCACGCGCGCAGCATCGCCTCCTGCACCGCATCCTCGGCGTCGACGACGGAGCCGAGCATGCGGTAGCAATGGCCGGTGAGGGCAGGCCGGTGCTGCTCGAAGCTGGTCGCGAGCGAGGGGAAGGGGAGAGCGGCGCCCGACATGGTGATATGGTAGCACAGCGCGGCCGGCGGCGCATCCGCCTGGCTCAGTCGCGCGACGTGCTGCTCCGGCGGCGGTAGGCGACGATCGCGATCGCGCTGCAGACCAGGAATGCGGGCACGATCATGATGAGCATCCCGGACAGCATCCCCTGCATCGCCGGCATGATCATGAGGCTCGGCCCCCGCGCAGCGGCTCGTGCTCGCCGGCGCTCATTGTCTCATCCTCAGTGCACGGAACGCGTCGGGCCACACCTCGTTCATCATCAGCAGCACGAAAACGAGAGTCGGCACGGTCCACCAGCGAAAGATCGCGCGCTCGTACTTGAGATGCATGAAGTACATCAACCCGAGGCCCGCCTCGATGCACGCCAGCAGAATGAGGCTCGCCAGGAGCATCGTCACGCTCAGGTGCGCGTAGGTCAGCACCACTTCCATGGCGACGATGACGATCATTCCGAGCCAGACCGCGATGTTGGCTCGCGCGCCGAGATCGATCGTTTCGCCGTGGGTCGTCGCGCTCGTGTCCGTCATTCAGCGATGCCTCATCGAGCGTTCAATAGATAGACCAGCGGAAAGACGAACATCCACACCAGATCGACGAAGTGCCAGTAGAGACCCGTCGTCTCCACGTGCCCGGCCTGGAACCGTCCGCGGCGGAAGCCGAAGGCGATGATCGGGATGGCGACCACGCCCGCGATGACGTGCAGCAGGTGAAGCCCGGTAACGCTGAAGAACGTCGCACCGACGAGCACCGATCCGCCGAGTGGATTGGTCGACGGGCTCCAGCCCTCCCGCACCATGCCGAACCACTCGCGGAGATGGAGGACGGCGAAGGTCGCGCCCAGAAGCGTCGTGGCACCGAGCCAGCGCACCGCAACGCTCCGGCGCCCTGCCTGCGCCGCCGATACGGCGTACAGCGTGGTGAGGCTGCTCGTCAGCAGCACCAGCGTCATCACCATCCCGTTGATGATCGTCGGCGAGAAGCCGAAGGGCCGCGTCCAATTCGGGCTGCCGACGCGCAGGAAGCCGTAGCCGAGCAGCAGTGCGGCGAACGTGACTGCGTCGGCGATGATGAACAGCCACATGACCAGCTTCTTCGACTCGATGCCGAACGGGGACTGCTCGAGCATCGCAGCGTGCCCGTGGGTCATCGGTGCAGCCAGATCGAGTTCGGTCACGAGAGCTCCATTCCGGTCTACAGTGCGATCATGAGAACGACCAGCAGATAGCACCAGAGCACGCCCATGAAATGCCAATACAGGGCGATCGCTCCGAACATCCGCGTCATGGCCTGTGGCGTCGACCGGCTCGACCGGCGAAGGCCGTACGACAGCGCCGCGATGCCGCCGAGCAGGTGCAGTGCGTGCAGCGCCGTGAAGATGTAGAAGAAGGCGCTGCTGGGATTCGTCGCGAGATACAGCCCCTCGCGCGCCAATACGCGCCACACGAGCAGTTGTCCGACGACGAAGAGGATGCCGAACCAGAGGGTGAGCAGGAACCAGAGTCGCTCGAGCGGGGCCGGTGCGTGGAGCGGGACGACGGCCGGATCGCTCCGAGGCGGCGACTGGGCCATCCGCCGCCGGCCGATCTCGAGCGTCGCGCTGCTCGCCAGCAGGATGAGCGTGTTGATGTAGATCACCGGCGGCAGCGGAAAATGCTGCCAGTCCGACGCCGCGCCCCGCCGGACGACCATGGCGCTGGTGTACGCCGCGAACGACATGGAGATGGTGGCGATGCCGACCCACACTCCCGTGCTCGCGGCATTCGTGCGCGGTCTGGGCATGAGCGCGTCCATGCTTACCGGCCGGGCAGCGGGTCGGGTGACGTCTGCATGACGTAATCATGCCCGGGGCTGCCGTTCCCGTACTCGTTGGGACCGTGATGCACCACGACCTGTCGTCCGCCGAAGTTGTCGACCGGCGGCGGAGACGGGGTGATCCACTCGAGCGACGTCGCTTCCCATGGATTGTCCGGCGCCTTCGGGCCACGCCAGCGGCTCCACAGCAGGTTCGCGAAGAAGAGCAGCTGCACCGCGCCGGTGCACAGCGCACCGATGGTGATGAAGCGGTGGAGCGGCACCATGCCCTGCATGTACTCGTCGGTGAACGCCGAATAGCGGCGAACGTTGCCGGCGAGACCGAGCCAGTGCATCGGCATGAAGATGCAGTAGACGCCGATGAAGGTGAGCCAGAAGTGCCACCGTCCGAGCGTCTCGTTCATCATGCGGCCGTACATCTTGGGAAACCAGAAGTACGTCGCGGCGAAGATGCCGAACATCGACGCCACACCCATGACGAAATGGAAATGCCCGACGACGAAGTACGTGCCGTGGAGATAGGTGTCGATCGATGGCTGGGCGAGGAAGAAGCCGCTGATCCCGCCGCTCACGAACACCGAGACGAAACCGAGACAGAAGAGGGCCGCCGTGGTGAACCGGAGTCGCGCCCCGTAGATGGTGCCGAGCCAGAGCAGCGTGGTGATCGTCGCGGGGATGGTGATGATCAGCGTCGGCACGGAGAACAGCGTCGCCGAGAACGGATTCATCCCGCTCAGGAACATGTGGTGTCCCCACACCGTGTAGCTGAGAAATCCGATCGCGATCAGACAGGCGAGAAAGACGCGCGGTCCGAGCAGCGGCTTTCGCGCGAACGCGGGCAGGATGTGCGACACGATCCCGAACCCCGGCAGGATCGCGATGTAGACCTCCGGATGCCCGAAGAACCAGAACAGATGCTGCCACAACATCGGCGACCCGCCGGAATGCGGCTGCAGCCGGTCGCTGATCACCAGCCCGCCCGGCACGAAGAAGCTCGTGCCGGCGACGCGGTCGAGGATCAGCAGGATGCACGCGGGCAGGAGCACCGAGAAGGCGATCAGCCCGATGACCGACGTGATGAACCACGCCCAGGTGGAGAAGGGCATGCGCGCGAGGGTCATCCCCTTCGTGCGCAGATCGAGCGTCGTCGCGATGAAGTTGAGCGACCCGATGAGCTGGCCCACGCAGAAGATCGCGATCGACACCGCCCACAGCGTCTGGCCGAGCGCCTCTCCCGGACCCGCGTCGGAGCCGACGGCGCTCAGGGGCGCGTATGCGGTCCACCCCGAGATGGCCGGTCCGTCCGCGATGAAGAACGACGCGATGAGAACGAGGAACGCGACGAACGTCACCCAGAACGACATCATGTTGAAGCGCGGGAACGCCATGTCCTCGGCGCCCACCTGGATCGGCAGGATGTAGTTCCCGAAGCCGGCGAAGGGCGCCGTCGTCAGCACGAAGAACACCATGATCGTGCCGTGCATCGTCATCAGCGACAGGTAGTACTCGGGCGTGATGATCCCGCCGGCGGCACCCGCAGGCGACAGCTTGGACAGCGCCGGGATCGCGGCGGTGGGCCACGCGAGGTGGATGCGCATGAGCCACGACAGCACCATGCCGGTGGTGACCGCCAGGAGCGCGAGGTCGAGGTACTGCTTCCCGATCACCTTGTGATCGAGGCTGAACACGTGGGTGCGCAGGAAGCTGGTCGGGGCCGGGTGATGGCGCGGAGCGCCGGCCGCCGGCTGCTCGTGCCGCGGCGCGCTGTCCGGTCGGAGGACTGGATCACTCATTGGTCATACCTGATGGTCCTTGAGCCACTGGGCGAACGCCTCCGGCGTCATTACCTCGAGGTACGCCCGCATGGTGTGGTGTCCCAGCCCGCAGAGTTGCGTGCAGACGAGCTCGTACCGGCCCACCGTGGTCGCCGTGAAGTGGAGGGGGATCACGAGGCCCGGAACGAAATCCTGCTGGATCCGCAACGGCGGCACGTAGAACGAGTGGCCGACGTCCTTTGAATGCAGGAGCAGCAGGATCGGCTTGCCGACCGGGATCGCCAGCGTCGGGACGACGATGTCATCGCGGGCCGCGGTATCCTTGGCCGGATCAAGGCCGAAGAAATTGTCGTTCGCCCCGCTGATGAGCTCCGGGTGCGTCGGTCCGAACTTTCCATCCGGACCCGGATAGCGGAAGTAATAAGCGAACTGCTCCGCCTGGACGTCGATCTGCAGCGAGTTCGGATCGGGGGGCGCGGTGTAGATGGAGGCCCACACCTTCGTCCCGACCAGGGAGAGCGCGAGGATCTCCGCTCCGACCAGGACGACCGCGAACACCACCATCGGCACCGCGCCGCCGGGGAACGTGCGGATCGGGCGGTTGTTGCGATTGTCGCCCGATCGCCAGACGAACGCGGCGAGACACAGCTGTGCGAGCACGAACAGGATGCCCGATGCGACCATCGTCTCCATGAGCTGATGGTCGATGCCGACGCCGAGCACGGAGATGTCAGGCGGCAGCCACCAGATGCGCATGGCGAAGATGGCCGCCGAGACCACCGTGATGGCCGCGACGACGACGGCGAACAATTTTCCCACGGCCGGTTGCCTCCGTCTTCCGAAAAGGGCGCGATGTCAGTACGGCAACGCCTTGAACACGAAGTTCACCTTGGGGCTCTCGCTCCCGGTGACGGTCACGTCCTGGCTCTGGCTGCCGTACCGCTCATGCCACGCGGTGACCGTGTACTTGCCGGGCGGCAGGCCGGCGAGGCTGAACTGTCCATCCGGACCCGTGGCGGCATAGTGCGAGGTGTTGAGCACGGCGAAGTAGCCGTGCATCCACGGGTGGATGTTGCACTTCACGTGAATGAATTCCGGCTTGGCGAACGACTCGTGCAGCGGCGGGGATCCGGGCGGCTGCGACTTGTTCCATTCGGGGTTGGTCGTCGCGAGCGGATGGATGTTGTGCGACGTCTGATCGTCGTTGTAGATCTCGAGCGGCTGCCCCGCCTGCATCACCGCGACGTGCGGCAGATACTGGCATCCCTTCTGGTCGTAGCGCGCCGCTTTCGTCGGTGCGGTCGAGCCCTGATCGCCGGCGGAGATGTAGACGACGACGTGTTCCAGGGTGTTGCCCGGTCCGGTGACCACGCTCTCCGTCTCGACCGGCGTCGGGTGCTGGCGTACGCACGACGGCTCCTTGGCCATGTCGATCGGCTTCATCTTCGCCGGCGTGCCCGTGTACGTCACCGTTCCGCTGATCGTGCCGGCGTTCGTGCCAGGTGTCCGTACCGCTCCCACGAGCGACACCGCGAGCGCGACGACCGCCGCCGACATGATGTACTTCTTCATCGCTGCACCATCCTGCTGAGTGAAAGGTTTGTTGCGAATCAGGGCTTCCCCTTGTCGGGGCCGATCGGAGTGAGCGTCGACGCATGCGTCTCGAGCCATGCGTTCCAGAGCTCCGCCTCACGCGTGGGGGCGGGCTGCAGGGTGCGGAGGAAGTGCACGAGGTCCCACGCGTCCGCCGGCTTGAGGTTGTCGGCAAAGGAGGGCATCGGCGTGCCGTCCACGCCGGTCATGAAGATCCGATACAGATCGGTGTTCGTCTCGCCGCACTTGAACCGCGAGCCGGTGGCGAAGTTGTACGGACGGATGGGATTGTCTTTGCTGTCCGTCAGCGTGCTGGCCGATGGCCCGTTCCCTCGGCCCTGTGGGCCATGGCACTTCCAGCACTCCATCTTCTGAAAGAGCTCCCGCCCGTGGAGCATGCTGTTGACGGTCGGCTCCGTCTCCGGCGGGATGACGATCGGTTTGCCCGGTCCTTCCGTCACCCAGCGCGACGAGAAGGTCTTGATGTAGGCGACGAGATTCGCCCGCGTCCTCTCCGAGAGCGGTCGCCACGGCGGCATGTTCGTCGTGACGAACCCGCGGGTGATCGAGCGCTCGAGGTCCGAGTCGGTCGGCAGCGTGCCGGTCGGCGTGGAGCGGCACTTGAACACCGCCTCGGTGAAATCACGCGGCTTGGGATCGATCCATTGTGCGTTTTCGCCGGTGCCGTCGCCCTGCGGTGCGTGGCATCCCACGCAGTAGCGCTGGTATTCCTTGCTGCCAGCGGTGGCGTCGCCGGGCGGGTGCGGGTTCTGCGCCCGCGCGATACCGGCGGTGGGCCCCAGGCAGAAGAGCACGCCCAGAGCGGAAAGCGTCGTGAGCAAACGAGTCTGCTGTCGCATCAGAGCCTGCCTGCCTAGAAGGCGAAATCGAGCGCCAGGAACACGCTGCTGCTCCTGACCCGCGTCGCTGGATCGAGTGGCGGCAAGCCAGAGCCTGTGCCACTGAGCGGCATCGTGCCGTGATTGTTGGTCGTGGAATACTCCGCATGCACGGCGAGACCCGTCCGGCTGAGCATGATCGGATACCAGCGCACGCCGAACGTCATCGCGTCGATGTTTCCGAGATCGGTCGGCGTGTCGGGCAACGCCTGCTTGGACATCCGGATCACTTCGGTGCGATGCAGGAGCACGAACTGCTGGTTGACGTAGTAGTGCGCCTCGATGAAGCCGGCGTTCCAGACCGCGTTCTCCGCTCCGGGCGGTGGTAGCTGTCCGGGTGGGCCGGCCGCGGCGAGCGCCGCGTCGTCGGACGCGTGCATGTAGAGCGGCAGCAGCTCGAGGGGACCGAGGAAGAAGTCACCCGCGGCGCCGATGCGATAGAAGGACTTGTCGCCTGTGCCGGTGCCCGGGATAGGCACGCCCTGCACGGTCTCGAAGGCGGTCGGACGACGTCCGAGATAGGCATAGCCACCGAGTCGCTGCAGCCCGAGAGCGCCAGCCTCGAACGCCTGGCTGAAGCTCACCGCACCGTCGTACCCGCGGCCGGCGGGCAATCCAACTTGCCCGTCGCTTCCGCTGAAGGCACCCACGCTGTACCGGGTGTAGCTGTTCGCCGAGTGCCCGGAGAACTCGGCGCCGAGCTGGTTGTCTCCGATACCGAAGGTGGTGACGTCGCCGACCGGAACGAAATGATAGGATTGATACAGTCCGCCGTTGGCGGACAGGAGGAGCTCACGCTTCTCGGACACGAGGTTGTCCAGCTCGAACTTCCCGACCTTCAGGTTCGCCCAGGACGACTTCATCAGGTTGCTGAAGCGAACGTAGGCCGCCTCGAGATGGAACTGTCCGTGATTGTCCGAGGACGGGATGACGCCGAAGGAGATGTCCTTGTAGAGCGTCCCGAGCATCAGGAGGTCCATCCCGGACAGGTCGAATCCCTGCGTGGTGAGCGTGCGCTCCGTCGGCGGGCTGGTGGCATCGCCCGGGATCGCGTCGACCACCTGATGCGTGGTCCGCTCCATGTGCCACTGCGGGGTGATGCGCACCGCCGCCGGCCAATACGCCGGGCTCACGTCGATGGGTGAGTCGCGGTCGTTCTTGAGCTGGTAGCCGTTGTCGCGGAAGACCTGTCCGAAGTTGTTCAACTGCGGCCACACCGTGTGACACGCGGAGCAAGGGAGCCCGTACTTGCGGGCGAAGGCCGGGATCAGCGCCTTGCCGTGCATCGTCGCGATCCCGCTGGCCGCCGATCCGCGGCCGAGCGTCGCGACGTATGCCGCGATCCGGGCGCGGTCGGCGTCCCGGGCGCTGGTGAGCAGGTCACGTTCTCCGTGATCGCGTCGTGCGCTCAGAGCGCGAGCCGTCGCACCCGGCGCGATGAGACAGCATGCGAACGTCAAGAGAGCCCCGCGCCACAGCAGTGGTGTGAGAGTGCTTCTCAGGCGACCCCGAGTGCTCATTGATTGCCCCCAGCGTGATCGAAACGCGCGGTTCGGTGGAACGGAGCGAAGCGACTGCTTGGTCGGCTGGGCGGCTGATCTCGCGGGTGGGCGAGAGGAGCGCGGTGACCGTCGGCCAGGTG
>DASXHF010000030.1:0-22764 GCA_036488775.1 Gemmatimonadaceae bacterium
GCCACCGCCACCGCCGCCGCCCTGTCCGCCCTGTCCGCCACCTGGCTTCCCACCGCCTTGCCCACCGCCACCCTGTCCACCACCGCCGGAGCTACCTTGCCCGCTTCTTTGATCTGCCATGTGTCGCTTCCTCCCTCATGCGAAGGGTCGTGCGGCTCGCGTCGACTGAGGTGTCGGCGGCAAGCGCGAGCGTAGAGGCTGCACTGATTGTACCAACTGCACGGGTCCGGCATCCGAACGGGCGAGCTCGTCCGCTCTATCTCAACGCTCAGGTCGCAACACCTTGATCGTCAGATACCGCACCGAATCGCCACGCGCGAGCTGAAACTGGTGCGGCACTCCGGCTGGAATGACGAACAGATCGCCCGGTGCGATCGCTCTCGAATCGCCGTTGACGATCGTGCCGCCGCGATATTCGCCCGCCGATGCGTCGCGACCACCCTCGACGCGCCCACCACTGAGCAGCGTCGCATGCCCCGCCTGCACGAGCGTCACGTCCGTCCATCGATCGTGCACCTCGGGCACGCCGCTCACGACGCGACGCGCCTCTACGTAGTGAAAATTCTGATGCGCACCCACCGTACGAGCGGTGGTCGCGCCCTTGGCGAGGTCGTCTCCGATGCGTGACAGGTCCGTTGCCGGATAGAACTCGATCCCTCCCTTTCCCGGCAGCGTCGCTCGACTCGGCGTCGCGGGGGCATCCGACGCTTCTGCAAGACGGGCGCTCCCGCCGGCTGGCGGAGTGTCGTCGTCCGCGCATGCGCTGATGACGATGACCGCGATGACGGCAACGACGTGCAAAGTTCGCATCAGCGCATGTTCCCCGTGTGGCCGAGCGAGTAGCGGCCCGGCTGTGGCCAGACGGCGAGCCCGTGTGGCTCGCGTCCGACAGGGATGCGGTGGGTCAGCTTCCCCGTCTGTGTGTCGAAGACGTAGACCTCCTGATCGTAGCGGCCGCTGACCCAGAGCTCCTTGCCGTCAGCAGAGACATTCCCCATGTCCGGGCTGCCACCACCCGGCACCGGCCACGTCGCGACGACTCGGCGCGCGACCGGGTCCAGCACGCTGATCGAGCCAGGACCATGACGGCCGGCTTTCAGCGTGTTCCATCCGCGGTTGGTGACATACAGTAGACGCCCGTCGCGGCTCGGATAGATGCCGTGCGTCCCCTTGCCGGTGGGAATGAACCCGATCTGCCGGAAGCGGTCCGGATCGATCATGCGGACGCCGTCGGCCTTCATGTCGGCGACGAAGAAGGTCTTGCCGTCGGGAGACGATCGTACGTCCTGAGGCATCGCCATGTCGTGTCCCACCGAATCGAGCTGCAGCAGTCCGACCTGCTTCTTGCTCGCGAGGTCGAACTTGAGCAGGTGGCCGGAGAACTCGCACGTCGCGATCACGTAGCGTCCGTCGGTCGTGAACTCCATGTGATCGATGCCGCGACAGTCGGTGTGGACCGACTGCACGAGCTTCATCGTCTGTGGATCGCGGAAGTCGAGCCGTTCGCGCCGCTCGGCGACGACGATGGCGAATCGTCCGTCGGGAGTGAAGTACATGTTGTACGGATCGTCGACGTGGACCGGACGTCCGTCGGCACCGGTCACGGGATCGATCGGCGTGACCGTGCTCGCTTCGTTGTTCAGCACCCAGAGCCGCGTCAGATCGTACGCCGGCACGACGTGCTGCGGCACCGCGCCGGTCTTGAAGGTGCGCACCACGCGATACGTCGCCGGATCGATCACCGTGACGGAGCGCGAGCGCGAGTTGGGGACGTACACGAGCGGCCGCGCCCGCGCAGCGGCCGGGGCGAGGGCATTCGCGCCGGTGGCGGCGTACACGTTAACGCCGCCCTTGGCGTCGGTCACCTCGCCGGTGGCGGAATAGACGCGGTAGTGCCGGACGCCATCCGCGGCGAGCGCGGGTGTGCCTGCGTTATGCGAGCTGTCGCAGGTGGTGGTGACGATGAGGGTGGCGAGCGGCACCGCGAGCCGCCTCATGCCGGCCCGCGGTGAGATGGAGATCGTTCTCATCGAGCGCGTGGTGTGGGTGTCTTCTCGTGAAAGAAGGCAATCGACGCGCCGAACTGTCCAGCGGAATCGGCGGTCCGAGACGCGGCGGTTCCGAGGTGGCGGGTTGTCTCGTGCCCCGTCGAGAAGGGCGAGACACATGCCGACCGAGCGGGCTCGACCAAAACTCTTAGCGAAATCTTTGTGCGAGAGCTCGGGCTACCGCACGCGGGTGAAGCGGAGCGCGTGCACGCCGCGGGTGTTGACGGTCAACGCGATCGGTTTTCCGCCAGCGTCGCGTTCGAAGCGAACGAGGCCGGCGCCGACGAACGCATCGCGAAACACGGGACGCAGCACTACATCGTCGCCTCGCCGCGGCTGAGCGACGAGGCCGCTGTCGCGAGCGACGATGGTCCACTCCGTTCCCGCCTCGGCGCTGGCGTACGTCCCGGCGTAGTCGGCAGGACGCAGGGGGATTGGCGCCGCCTCGACCCGCTCGTAGACGGCGGGGTGCCCGTCGGAAGCGGGGCGGAGCCAGCGGGCGGAGCCTCCGGACGACGGCTCGAATCGCAGCTCGGAGCCCGATACCGGATGTCGGAACTTGTTGTCGCCCAACGGCAGCAGCGCGACACCGCGGCCGGCATCCATCGCCAGCGAGTCGTGTCGCACCCGAAGGATCATGATCTGTCCGACCGTGGAATCGTAGAACACCCCGGCGAGCGACGCGAGCGGAACGGTGGTCGAGGGAGAAGTCGCGGCGCGCGGTGCGCCGGATGCCAGCACCGTCTCCGGTTGGAGGACCACGTCGGCGACACCGGTGGCGAGCGACATCGTGTTCGCGTTCGCCGCGTTGCACGTCAGCAGCACGGACAGCGAGTCGTCGGGAAAGCGCATCGACATCGCGCGGTAGCCCGCCCATGCGCCTCCGTGATGCACGCGCCGATGGCCGTGATATTCGTCCACCATCAACCCCAATCCGTAGCCGACGGGCGCGCCGTCAACGAGATGCGTCGTGCCGTGCAGTAGATCGAGCAGCGGACGGCCGCCGAGCGTTCCGCTGGCGAGATTGGCGTCCCACTTCGCGAGATCCTCGACGCTCGTCTGCACGCCGCCGTCGCCGATCTGCTCCCAGTTCGACATCGCGACGTTCCAGCGTCCGTTGCCGGGCGCATACGCGGTCGCCTTCCTCGGCACCACGGTGCGGGTGTCGGTGAGGTAGCGCGTGTCGTGCATGGCCAGCGGCTCGAACAGCCGCTGCTGCGCGAAATCCGCGAGCGACTGCCCGCTCACGCGACGCACGACGAGCGACATCAGGAAGTATCCGGTGTTGCTGTACCTGAACTCCGTGCCGGGTTGGAAGTTGAGGGCGCGCTGCCGGCGCAGCGCGTTGAGCGCATCGTCGTCGGTCGTCCGGTCGCGCTCGTCCCATCCTTCGAGCGACATGATGTCGATGTAGTCGCGCCAGCCGCTGGTGTGCGTGAGCAGATGTCGCAGCGTCACCCGCGCGCCGAGGTCGGGCAGCTCCGGCACGTACTTCCGGATGTCGTCGTCCAGCGAGAGCTTGCCGTCGAGCGCCAGCAGCGCCACGCTCGCCGCGGTGAACTGCTTCGACGTCGACCCGATGTCGAACACGGTGCTCGTCGAGATGGGAACTCCGAGCTCGAGAGACGCGAGACCATAGCCGCGCCCGTAGACGGACGTACCGGCACGGCGTACCAGGAGCGCGCACCCCGGCGTCACGGCGGTGAAGCGCGCGAACACGGAGTCGATTCGCGCTGCAGTGCGGGACGGAAGGAGCTGGGCGTTGGCGAACCGCAGCGGAGCGCCGGCCAGACACGTAACCAGTGCGGCGCGGCGAACGGCGCGGCGAAGAGACGAGTGAGACATGACGTGAGCTCCCGGATCTCGAAGCGAAATGGTGGTCGCGCGCGCAGAATGTAGCTTCCCGAAAAGCGTTCCGCTCCCTCCTACACGCCCCTTCGATGAGCGTCCATCTCGTGCCCCGCAGCCTCCTCCTCGTCGCGCTCACTTCGCTCGCCTCCGCGGGGCTCCAGGCTCAGCAGATCCCCGCGCCGGCCGCCGTCGACAAGATCTTCGCCGCCTATGATGCTCCCGGCTCGCCCGGATGCGCCCTCGGCGTCGCGCAGAATGGCCGGATGCTCTATGAGCACGGGTACGGAACGGCCGAGTTGGAGTGGGGCGTTCCGATCTCGCCGACGACGGTGTTCAACGTCGGGTCGATATCCAAGCAGTTCGTCGCCGCGTCGATTGCGCTGCTGGCGGAGCGCGGTCAGCTCTCGCTGGACGACGACATCCGAAAATTCGTACCGGAGCTGCCGTCCTATCAGGCGCCGATCACGATCCGTCAGCTGCTGCATCACACCAGCGGGATCCGCGACATGCTCGAGCTGATGTATCTCGCCGGCGTCGACATCAACACCCACCACTCGACGGAGGAGTACCTCGGCCTCCTCGCGCGGCAAAAGGAGCTGAACTTCCCGCCGGGAACGCAGCATCTCTACAGCAACAGCGGCTACTTCCTGCTCGGCCTCGTGGTGCAGCGAGCGAGCGGGACGTCGCTGCGCGCCTTCGCCGAGCGCAACATCTTCGGCCCGCTGGGGATGATGGACACGCACTTTCACGACGACAACCGCATGATCATCCCGCGCCGAGCCGAGTCGTATGCGCGGGCGGGCGATCACTGGGTGCTGGACTATTCGACGAACTTCGACCGGGTCGGACCGGGCGGCGTGAACACCACGGTGCGCGACATGGCACTGTGGGATCATTCCTTCGATACCGGGTCGCTCGGCGGACCGGACTTCCGGGCGACGATGCTCACGCGCGGAGTGCTCGCCAATGGCGACACGATTCCCTACGCACTCGCTCTCGTGCACGGAGACCAGGGCGGCCTGCGCACGATCTCACACGGCGGGTCGTCGCTGGGCTTCCGAGCCCATTACCTCCGCTTTCCGGAGCAGCACGTCGCGGTCATCGTGCTGTGCAACACGCCCGCGAACCCGGCTCGGTTGGCCGTTCAGGTGGCGACGCTCTATCTCGCCGATCAGATGCGTCCGGTCACTGCGGTGGCGGCCGAGCAGCAGCGCGCCGCTGAACCCAAGGAAGTAGCGCTCGCCACGTCCGAGCTGCAGAGATTCACCGGCGACTACAGGAGCGACGAGCTCGACGCGACATTTCGGATCGTCCAGAAGGACGATCGCTTGGTGGTGCACCGTATGGGCGGCGACGATATCCCAGTCGTGCCGATCGGCGGAGATCGCTTTCGCAGCCCGATTGGAACGCTCGAGTTCAGCCGGACCGCCGCCGGGGAACGGGAATTCCGTCTGCAAGGCGGCCGGATGAAGAACCTGCTGTTTCGTCGCACACCCACTCCGCGATAGGCGTCAATGGAACAACGCACCATCGGCTCGCTGCGGGTCTCCGTCGTCGGACTCGGCTGCAACAACTTCGGGCCGCGACTCGACGCGACCCGCACCGCCGAGGTCGTGCACGCCGCGCTCGACGCCGGCATCAACTTCTTCGACACGGCGGACCTGTACGGCGGCGGGAAGAGCGAGGAGTATCTTGGACGCGCGCTCCGCGGGCGGCGCTCCGAGGCGATCGTCGCGACCAAGTTCGGCCACGAGCGCAGCACGTTCGGCACGGGCGCGCGGCCGGAGCTCGTACGCAGGGCCGCCGAAGGGAGCCTGCAGCGCCTGGGCACCGACGTGATCGACCTCTATCAGGTGCATCAGCCCGACCCCGATACCCCGATCGCCGACACACTCGGCGCTCTCGACCAGCTGGTGAAGGAGGGGAAGGTGCGCGAGATCGGCTGCTCGAACTTCTCCGTCGAGCAGCTGCGCGAGGCCGCTGCCGCCGTGCGGCCCGGGCACGCGCGGTTCGTGAGCGTGCAGAACGAATACAGCCTGTTCCATCGCGAGCCGGAGCAGGGCGTGCTCCAGGAATGCGAGCGGCAGCGGCTCGCGTTCCTCCCGTACTTCCCGCTCGCCTCCGGCCTGCTCACGGGCAAGTACCGCCGCGGACATCCCTTGCCGCACGGGCGTCTGACCGAGGGTGGACGCTACGGCGAGCTGCTCTCCGAGAAGAACCTCGAGACGGTCGAGCGGCTGATCGCCTTCGCGGAGGGGAAGCATCGTACGATCCTGGAGCTCGCGGTGTCGTGGCTGCTCGCGCGTCCGGTGGTCGCGTCGGTCATCGCCGGCGCGACGAGGCCGGACCAGGTGCGCACCAACGCCGCGGCCGCCGGATGGCGGCTCACGCCGGACGAGCTGAAAGAGGTCGACCGGCTGCTCGGGTGAGGCTCGCGCGCCGCATTCCGCGCGCGAGGATCCGACGGTAGCTTCTCCCGCACCGGCTTTCATCGAACCCATCAGCGAGACTCACGATGAGCACTGCTTCGTCATCCCGTCGCTCCATTGGATCGCGCGCCGCTCTCCTCGCCTGTACCATCCTTCTGTCGGCGGCCGCCGCGACCACGATCGAAGCGCAATCCGCGGTCTCCCCGACCGATCCGCGCTCCACCCTCGGCGCGGGCTGGTCGGATGCGAAGTCGGCGTCGCGGAATCTCGAGTTGATCGCGCATCGCGATCGTCCGGCGCACTTCGTCAACGCCGCGAACCACGGCGACTTCGGCGTCATCAACTCCGATCTTGCCTTCAGGGGAAACCTCGTCTTCCAGGGGAACTTCAACGGCTTCCAGGTCTGGGACGTCACCGACCCGCGCGATCCGAAGCTCCGCACGTCGCTCGTGTGCACGGGCGGTCAGGGCGACCTGTCGGTGTATCGCAACCTGCTCTTCATGTCCGTCGAGGAGACGCGCGGCCGGTTGGATTGCGGGTCGCAGGGTGTGGCCGACACGGTGAGCGCCGAGCGGTTCCGGGGCGTGCGCATCTTCGACATCAGCGACGTCACGCGTCCGAAGCAGATCGCCGCGGTGCAGACCTGCCGCGGCTCCCACACCCACACGCTCGTCACCGATCCCAAGGATCCGGCCGACATCTACGTCTACGTCTCGGGCACGAGCATCGTGCGCCCGAACGCCGAGCTGGCGGGTTGCTCGTCGCGGAAGCCGGAGGAAGATCCGAACACGTCGCTCTTCCGGATCGAGGTGATCCGCGTTCCGCTCGCCGCGCCGCAGACGGCGAGCATCGTGAACACACCGCGCATCTTCGCCGATTCCACCGGCGCGATCGCCGGCTTGTGGCGCGGCGGCAATCACGGCGCGGGGACGCAGAGCACGGCCGAGACGAACATGTGCCACGACATCACGGTCTATCCGGAGATGGGGCTGGCCGCCGGCGCATGCTCGGGTAACGGGCTCCTGCTGGACATTCGCGATCCGGCGAACCCGAAGCGGATCGACCAGGTGAACGATCCGAACTTCGCCTACTGGCACTCGGCAACGTTCAACAACGACGCGAGCAAGGTCCTGTTCACCGACGAGTGGGGCGGCGGAACACAGCCGCGTTGCCGCGCCACCGACCGTCCCGAGTGGGGCGCCGACGCGATCTTCACTCTGTCGGGACGGAAGATGCGGTACGCGAGCTACTACAAGCTGCCCGTCGCGCAGACGGCGACGGAGAACTGCGTGGCGCACAACGGCTCGCTCGTGCCGGTGCCGGGCCGAGACATCCTGACGCAGGCGTGGTATCAGGGCGGGGTCTCGGTGATGGACTTCACGGACGCGGCGCATCCGATCGAGATCGCCTACTTCGACCGCGGCCCGATGGACGCAAACAAGCTGGAGCTTGGCGGCCAGTGGGCGACGTACTGGTACAACGGCCACATCTACGGCTCCGAGATCGGCCGCGGCCTCGATGTGCTCGATCTCAAGCCGAGCGAATACCTCTCACAGAACGAGATCGACGCCGCGAAGCTCGTGCACCTCGATACGTTCAACCCGCAGTATCAGACGAAGATCGTCTGGCCGGCACGGTTCGTCGTCGCGCGCGCATACGTGGATGGCTTGGAGCGGACCGACGCACTGCGCCGCGGCTGGGCCACCGGCGTCCGCCGCGAGCTCGATCGCGCGGAGAAGGAGAGCGGCGCCGCGCGGCGCACTACCCTCACCCAGCTCGCGGCGCAGCTCGATCGTGATGCGCAGGGCGCAGACGCCACGCGCGTGAAGGCGCTGGCGGAGACGGTCCGCGGAATTCGGTGATCTACGGGCAGGCAACAAGAAAAGCGTGAGGAAGGGAAGGGACGGATTGCCACGGAAAGGTCGGGATCAAGCACTCCAAAGAAAGGGGTTTGCCTGATCCGGCCCTTTCCGTCCCAATCGGGCCCTTTCCGTTCCTCACGCTTTCGAGCTCGACCCGACCAATGCCCGCGTCGACTGCTCGGCGCGCCTCGTGAGCTCTGCTCGGACGATCGGCGCCACCTCGGTTCCGAACAACTCGACGGCGTGCATCACCGCCCGATGCGGCATCCCGCTGAAGTACAGTAGATACCGGCTGTTCCCAAACAGCTCGTGCTGGAACAGGATCTTCTCCGCCACTTCCTCCGGATCGCCCACCACCAGCGCACCGCGCGGAGAACGGAGCAGATCGTAGTTCGCGCGGGTGGGAAGCGGGAACCCGCGCTCGCGGCTGATCTTGGTCATCATCGCCATGTGCGACGGATAGAGCTCTTCCGCCGCGCGAGCGGAATCGTCGGCGATGTGACCGTGGCCGTTGATGCTCACCTGAAGACGTGCGGCATCGTGGCCCGCCCGCCGGCCCGCGTCCCGATAGATGTCGATCAGCGGTACGAAGCGCTCGGGCGCGCCGCCGATGATGGCCAGCGCGAGCGGCAGCCCAAGCGTGCCGGCGCGCGCCGCCGACTCGGGCGTTCCGCCGATGGCGATCCACACCGGCAGCGGTTCCTGAATCGGGCGTGGATAGACGCGCTGGTTCGTCAGCGGCGCACGGTGTGCACCGCGCCAGGTGACCGGCGCGTCCTCGCGAAGACGCAGCAACAGGTCGAGCTTCTCGGCGAACAGCTCGTCGTAGTCGTTCAGGTCGTAGCCGAACAGTGGGAACGACTCGATGAACGACCCACGTCCCGCCATGATCTCGGCCCGACCGTTCGACAGCAGATCGAGCGTGGCGAAGTTCTGGAAGACGCGCACCGGATCATCGGAGCTCAAGACCGTCACGGCGCTCGTGAGCCGAATGCGTGACGTCCGAGCGGCGATGGCGGCGAGCACCATGGCCGGGGAGGATACGACGAAGTCCGCGCGGTGGTGTTCGCCAACGCCGAAGACGTCGAGGCCGACCTGTTCGGCCAGCACCGCCTCTTCGATCAACTCCCGCGTACGAACGGCCGGGGACGTAACCCCCGTGCCGCTCGCGTCGGGCGTCGTCTCGGCGAAGGTATAGAGACCGAGCTCCATCATGCGCTGCGGATCGCCTGCGCCTCGATGTCGATGCGGATCTCGTTGCTCACCAAGACACCGCCCGCTTCGAGCGCGGCGTTCCACGTGAGGCCGAAGTCGCGGCGATCGATGCGCGTCGTGGCGCTGAAGCTCACGCGCTCACCGCCCCACGGATCGCGGCCGCGGCCCTCGTAGGTCGTGTCGAGCGTGACCTCGCGGGTGACGCCACGGATCGTGAGATCGCCGGTGACGCGGAACCGTGTGCCCTGAGTGGCCTTGGCGCCTTCGATGCGGCGGCTGCGAAAGGTCAGCGTCGGATAGTTCTCGACGTCGAGGAAGTCGGCCGAGCGGAGGTGCTGGTCGCGCTGCTCGGCGCGGGTGTCGATCGTCGGAGTGTGGATCTCGATCTCGGCGGTCGAGCGCTCGGGATGCGCTTCATCGATGGCGATCGTGCCGCTCGCGCCGCCAAACCGGCCTTTGACGGTCGTGATCATCATGTGCTTCGCGGAGAACTCGATCGACGTGTGCGTGGGATCGAGCGTCCAGGTGGTGACGGACGTGGTGGATTCGGAGGTCGGGGCGGTCATGGCTGTCTCCAGAGGAGTGGTTTAGTCTACAAACATCACAGTACTAAGATACTTGGCCTGCGAAACGTTCACGGCGCGGGGGCCACCGGCAGCGCCGATGCCGCGTGCCCCAGCCGGCGGAGCAGATCGGTGGCGGCTAGCTGTTCAGCTTTCGTCAGTCCCGACACTGCCCGGAGAATTGCCTGGGCGTGGCGTGGAAAGATGCGTCCGATGAAGGTGCGGCCAGCCGGCGTGAGCGCCGCATAGCGCGCGCGGCGGTCGCCCGGGCAGTCCTGCCGCTCGACGAGGCCCTTGGCCACCAGACGATCGACGAGATAGGTCACCCCGCCGCTCGAGACGAGGATCTTCTTCTGGACGTCGCCCAGGAGGAGCGGGCCGCGATGATACAGCGCTTCGAGGATGCCGAACTCCGTCGTGGTGATCTCGAGGCCCGCGATGTCCGCCTCGACGTGGGCTTTGACGGCGTCCTGCGCGCGGGTGAGAACGACCCACAGCTTGAGGGCGGTCTCTTCAGTCGGGGAGCGCCGTGGCGCCGCCGAGGCAGCCGGCCGAGCGGGCTGCGGTGCCGTGCGTGAACGTGAGCGGCCGGGAGCGGCTGATCGGGTCTTCGGCGTTGGGCGTTTCATCTCAGTACTAAGATACCTCGCCGGAGCCGCCGCGCAAGTCCCGGCTTGCGTCGCACCCGATGCCCGCCCAGACTGCCGGCATGTCTTTCCGACCCTTTCGGGCGCCGAGCCGCCATAGGCACCGCGCTGCGTGCGCGCTCGCGATCGCCGCGTCTTCCGTCGCCGCCGGGTGCCGCATGACGTCGCCCACGGCCGCATCACCCCAGCCGGCGCTCGCGATTCCGCGGCTCATCCCGGCTCCGTCCTCGATGACGCTCACTGGCGGCGCACCCTTCACGCTCGGCGCGACGTCGCGACTCGTCGTCGACGGCGGCGGGGAGGCCGGCGCCGAGCAGGTCGCCCAGGCGCTCGGCGCCGTCCTGCGTCCGTCGACCGGATTTCCGCTCGCCGTGTCTACGGCACCGTCAGCCGGACCGGGGGACATTCATCTCGCGCTCACGGGAGACCGCGCCACGCTCGGCGATGAAGGCTATGAGCTGACCGTGACGGGCGATTCCGTCCGCATCGCGGCGGCGGCACCGGCAGGGCTGTTTCATGGCGTGCAGACGCTGCGGCAGCTGCTTCCCGCCGACGTCGAATCGCAGTTCATCCTGCGCCGCCGGACGTGGAACGTCGCTGCGGTCAACGTGCGCGACGTGCCGCGGTTCGCGTGGCGTGGCGCGATGCTCGACGTCGCTCGGCATTTCTTCACCGTCAGAGAGGTGAAGGAGTTCGTGGACGTGCTCGCGCTGTACAAGATGAACGTGCTGCACCTGCATCTCTCCGACGATCAAGGCTGGCGCATCGAGATCCGGTCGCGGCCCAAGCTCGCGCAGGTGGGCGGCGCGACGCAGGTGGGCGGAGGACCGGGCGGGTACTACACGCAGGACGAGTACGCCGACATCGTGCGGTATGCGCGCGAGCGGTACGTGACGGTGGTCCCGGAGATCGACATGCCGGGACACAGCAACGCCGCGCTCAGCGCCTATCCGGAGCTGAGCTGCGGCGCTCGGCCGCCGGGTCTCTACTCCGGCACGGACGTGGGTTGGAGCACTCTCTGCGTCGACCGCGAGGAGACGTACGCGCTGATCGACGACGTCGTGCGCGAGATCGCCGCGCTGACGCCGGGCGCGTATTTCCACATCGGCGGCGACGAGGTCGAGGCGCTCACGCCCGTCCAGTACGCGGCGTTCGTCGAACGCGTGCAGGGAATCGTCGAGCGGTACGGCAAGCGGATGATCGGCTGGGAGGAGATCTACAAGGCGCCACTCCATCCGACGACGATCGCGCAGCAGTGGCGCGGCGACTCGGTGCGCGCGGCGGTCCAGAGTGGCGTGCGTCTCCTTCTGTCCCCGGCGAAGAAGATCTACCTCGACATGAAGTACGACGCGACGACGGAGCTCGGACTGCAGTGGGCCGGGTTCGTCGACGTGCGCGACACGTACGACTGGGATCCGGCAACGTATCTCGCGGGTGTCTCCGAGACGCAGATCGTCGGCGTGGAGGCGCCCATCTGGAGCGAGACGCTACGCAACATCGGCGCGGTCGAGTACCTCGCCATGCCCCGGCTGCCGGCGGCGGCGGAGGTGGGGTGGACCCAGCAGAGTGCGCGCGACTGGGCGAGCTTCCGCGAACGTCTCGCCACGCACGCACCTCGCTGGCACTACCTCGGCGTCAATTATTACCGGTCGTCGCAGATCCCGTGGTGAGCGTATGTCCTACTGCTCGAGCAACAGCGGGGAACTACGATCTGACGGATGAACTGCCCGGCAACAGCCGGATCTGCCCGTCGTAGGAGCGCCCTCCGCGCAGCGAGACCAACCCCGCGACCCAAAGTTGTTGTCGTTGCAGTCCTCTGTGTTCTCTGTGGTAAACGCTCTTCAAGACCATTTGAACCACAGAGAACACGGAGAACACGGAGAACTTCAACAGCGAAGATTTTTGGGGTCGCGGGGTTGGTCGTGGTGCGCGGAGCTAGGCTTCAAGTAGGGGCAGATCCGGCAGCTTCGGTGCAGTTCATCCGTCAGATCGTAGTCCCCGCTCTTACCGACGACTTCAGCTCACGCCACTCGCTCCGGCCGCACCGGCACCGGCGCCTCGCCGAGCTGGTGACGCACCAATCGAGCGTAGATCGGACAGCTCGTCAGGAGGGTCTCGTGGGGACCGTTGGCGACGATCTTTCCGTCGCTGATCACGAGAATGCGATCGGCATCGCGCACCGTGTTGAGCCGGTGCGCGACGATGAAGGTCGTGCGGCCGCGGCGGAGCGAGCGCAATGCCTCCTGAACCGCGAGCTCCGATTCGGTGTCGAGCGCCGCGGTGGCTTCGTCGAGCAGCAGGACCGCCGGGTCGACGAGGAAGGCGCGCGCGATGGCGATGCGTTGGCGCTGGCCGCCCGACAGGTTGCGGCCCGATTCACCGACTCGCGTATCGTAGCCGTTGGCGAGCTGCATGATGAAATCGTGCGCGTTGGCCGCACGCGCCGCCTCCGCGACCTCGACGCGCGTCGCCGTCGGACGGCCATAGGAGATGTTGGCCGCGACGGAATCGTTGAACAACACCACGTCCTGCGGCACCACGCCGAACTGTCTCCGCACCGACGCGACTCGCAGCATGCGCAGATCGGCTCCGTCGATCAGAATGCGGCCCGTCGTCGGATTGTGCACGCGCTGTACGAGTTGAAGGAAGGTGGACTTTCCACTGCCGGATGGACCGACCAGCGCCACCGTCTCGCCCGGCGCAACGGTCACGTCGACGTCGTCGAGCGCGGTGCGGCCGCCGCGGTACGTGAATGTCACGCGCTCGAACCGGATCTCGCCGCGAATCGGCGCGCAGTCCACCGCGTTCGACACGTCCGGCGATTCCTCGTCGGCGTCGAGGATCTGGAACACCGATGCGAGCGCGACGCTCGCTTTGCGCAGGGTGGGATAGAGGTCGACGATCTGTTGCACCGGCACGAACACGCCGCCGACGTAGCCGAGGAACGCGAGCAGCGATCCGACCGTGAGCTCGCCGCGAACGACCATCCATCCGCCGAGGCACAGCACGACGACACGTGCGGTGAGCTCGGAGAGACCGGCGGCCACGGTGACGCGGGCGTCGATGTGCACGCCGCGCTGGATGCTGGCGAACGCCCAGCGAATGCGCCGCAGGAGGCGGTGTTCCTCGTCGCGCTCCTTGGCAAAGGCGCGGACGGTTCCCATGCCGTGGAGAACTTCGGCGTAGCCGGACCAGAGCCGCTGCCAGAAGGCATGCTGCATGCGCTCGCGACGGCGCTGCGTCCGAGCCGCGACAGCGGCGACGAGCGGCGGCACCGGCAGGAGGCAGAGCACGGCCGCAGAGATCGACGAGTCGAGGCGCATCATCCCCCACGCGGCGAGCGCGACGTAGACGAGCGTCGGGATCAGCTTGTAGGCGACGTCGGTGAATGCGCTCGCGGTCTGCGGAGAGCTCGTGTCGATGGCGAAGCGCAGACCGCCAGTGCCGATCTCCGCCTGCGTGCGCGACGACAGAACGCTCATCTTGGCGGCGACGCGCGACCGGAGCTGATACTCGAGGTTGAGCCGCACCGCCCAGGTCGACGTCGTCACCCACGCGGCACCGAGGATGCGGCATGCGAGGACACAGGCGAAGAGGACGACGCCCGCGGCGACGGCGCGCAGAGCAGGGTCGCCGGTGCCCGACCGGATGGCCCCCAGCCGGTCCACCACCTGTTTGAGGAGAAGGGGCTCGGAGGCCGACGCGACGGCGACGGCGATGGAGAGAGCGAGCGTGAGCGCGACGCGGCGCGCGTTGGGACGAACGAACTGTTGAACGGCCCGGCGCGCGAGGCCG
Organism: Gemmatimonadaceae bacterium; assembly: GCA_036488775.1. Lineage (GTDB taxonomy): Bacteria > Gemmatimonadota > Gemmatimonadetes > Gemmatimonadales > Gemmatimonadaceae > AG11. Next base: position 14,411 of record DASXHF010000030.1, read on the forward strand.
AGCTGAGACTGGACGGACACGAATCGGCGAGAAGAGGAGCGCGACGGCGAAGGAGGGAGGGGTGGGCCGCCACCATTCTGCTGACGGGCAACCTTTGGCCGAGGTCACCGGGGGGCGGCGCGCCAACAGATCCGGCGGCCCCGTGACCTGGCGCACATCTCGCAATGATGCCACTTTGCGACGACCGCTTCTCTCGGTTATGCGAACCGACGACGTGCCTGGCCTCCAAGAAAATACCGGCGCAGCGCTCCGGCGTCTGGCGGCCGAGACGCGCGACCGCGCGACCGCCGCGCGCGCCGAGTCGCGCGAGCTGTCGTCCGAGCGACGTCTGCTGCTCGACGCGCTTCGGGCAGGCTGGCGCGAACAGGCGAGCTTGATGGGCGTCTTGCAGGACAGCCGGGACGAGCTGCACTCCGCCGTGCGCGCCTATACCAGCGAGCTGCGCCGGTGCGCCGTCCCCCCTGAGCGCATGCTCGTCGAGCTGAAACAGCTCGTGCGCGAGACCTCGATCCCGCGGGCGCCACATCCCCAGCAGTTGATGGATCAGGTCGTGTCGTGGGGGATCGATGCCTACTTCGAGGACGCGCGCCGCTAGTTCGCGGCGCCGGCCACGGGCGACGACTCGAGGACCGGATCCATCTCTTCCATGAGAAGGATGACGCCGCGCAGATCGCCGAGCGCGTTCACGAGCTGCGCGGAGGTGACACGGCACCGGATAGTCCGACCTCGGCGGTTGACCGCCGAGAGCTCGGACGTCCGCGATGACGCGCCTCCCTGCAGGCAGGCCCGGATGTCCGCGCGGAGACTGTCCACCGGCAGTCCGATGTCGAGTCCGAGCAGATGCCGGCCGATGACCTCCTCCCCGCGCAGACCCCAGAGGTCGGTGGCGCGATGGTTCCAGATCAGGACGCGAAGGTCCTGATCGAGCACGGCCACGCCACCCTGGAGGCTGGCGAGAATGCTCTCGAGAAATCCGTTCACGTCGTTGAGCTGCACGCCGCGCTCGCGCAGCTCGTCGTTGATCGTGGAGAGCTCCTCGTTCGTGCTGTGGAGCTCTTCGTTCATCGTCTCGAGCTCCTCGTTCGTCGACTGCAGCTCTTCGTTCGTGGTCTCGAGCTCCTCGACCGTCGACTGCAGCTCTTCGTTCGTCGTCTCGAGCTCCTCGTTCGTCGACTGGAGCTCTTCGTACGCCGCCTCGAGCTCCGCGCTCGCGTGCTCGAGATCGGACTGCAGCCGGCGCGTGACGCTCACGTCGAGGTAGCTCGCACTCGAGCCGACGAGGGCGCCCTCACGGTCGATCAACGGCGCGATCTGCAGATCGAACCATCTCGGCTCGCCGGAGGGAAGCGGTGCCTCGACGTTGCGGACGAGGAGCGGACGGCGCTCGAGGGACACCTGATCGAGCAGCGACCGCAGCTCCACGGGCCGGTAGGACAGCTTGAGGTCCTGAAGCGGCCGGCCGATCTCGTCGCCATCGATGCCGAACAGCTGCCGGGCCCGCTCATTCGCCGTGACGACGATCCCCTCGGCGTCGATGATGATCTGGGCGACCGCTGCCGTCTCGATGGTGATCTCCCGCAGCGCGGCGCCGTCGCTCGGTGGGCGCGACGTGTCCGCGTCGCGCGGGCCGCTTCCATCGTGCCGCTGCCGCGGCGGGACGCTGGCGCGAGCGACTTTGCGCGAGATGCGCCGCTTGAGATCGACCGGTGCGAAGTTCGTCGCGTGGGAGAGCAGCGTCTCGGCGCGGCCGAGGAAGAGCAGACCGCCGTCGTTCAGCGCGAAGTAGAAGCGCGCGAGAATGCTCGACTGGGTCTCCGCGTTGAAGTACATCAGGACGTTGCGGCACACCAGGAGGTCGATCCGCGAGATCGGCGCGTCCTGGATGAGGTCGTGGCGGCCGAAGATCACCTGATGGCGCAGCTCTTTCGTGAAGACGTAGGCTCCATCGACCTCGTCGAAGTAGCGGTTGCGCAGATGGGCGGGCAGGGCGGCCAGCTCGTGGGCGTCATAGGTGCCGGCTCTGGCGCGCGCGAGTGCTTCCTCATCGGCATCGGTCGCGTAGACCTTCACGCGCTCCCGAAGGGCGTCGACGCCGAGCAGCTCGGCGAGCGCGATGACGAGCGTGTACGCCTCCTGGCCCGTCGCGCAGCCGGCGCTCCACACGCGGATCGGCGAGCCGGGTGCCTTCTGCGCCAACAGCGCGCGCAGGGCCGTGCCGGTGAGGCTCGCCCACGCCTCCTCGTCGCGAAAGAACGACGTGACGTTGATGAGGATGGTGTTGAAGAGCGCGACGAACTCCTCGGGATGCGCCTCGAGATGCTCGAGGTACCCGGAGAACGTCGGCACGCCAGCGGCCTGCATCCGCTTCGTGATGCGCCGAGCGAGGCTCGCGCGCTTGTAGCCGGTGAAGTCGAATCCCCGGCTGTCGCGGAGGTACTCGAGCAACCGCTCCAGATCGGCGTTGGAGCGATCCGTGTCGTCGGCGTCGTCGGGAGTCATGGATGGCGAGTTGCAAAATGCCGCGCCGGGCGCCGGAGCGGGCTAGGGCACTTTCGTAAGAAACACTCCGGGTGTCGTCTCCGTCAGGCCGACGGCTCGGCGGGGACCGGGAGCGGCACGGCGGCCCCTTCGTGCTCGTCGGCCGTGTCGACGCGTTGTCGCAGAAGCAGCTCACGAATGGTTCGCGCGCGCTCCTCCGCCTGCAAAGCGTTCCCGGTGAACCGGGCGCTGACGTGGTCGGCACCGCGGTGTCGCATGCGCTCGGCCATCTGCCGGTTCAGCGCGGCGCTTTCCTCGAGCGCGCGCAATGCAGTCCACAGCGCCGTCTCGAGCGACGTGGACTGCTGGGCTCGAAGCGCTTCGGTCGTCCAGCCGTGGCCCACGCGGCAGCGGAATCGAGTGAGCTCGCCGTCGTCGATCGCCCAGAGCACCCCCCCACAATCCGGACAGCCAAAGGGGGACGGTTGGCCGGGATGCCGATCCGGATCCTCAATGGCGTCGACCTCGAAGGCCGAAAACGCGTCCTCTCGTGCGGCGTCGTCCATGATGTCCTTCCGCGTAGGCAGCGGGATCTCCTCGGTAGTGAGCCGGCGCAGGAGCGGGCCGAGCTGCTCGAGGGGAACGATGTGATCGACTGCGCCATGGTCGATGGCGCTCGATGGCATGGAAGGGAACATCGCGTCGACCGGATCCTGCGCCACGCCAATGCCGCCGCGGCGCCGAACTGCGAGGAGGCCTCCCGTGCCGTCATCGAGGTTGCCGGTGAGCACGACGCCGATGACGCGCGGGCCGTACGCGACGGCGGCGCTCCGAAACATCGGATCGATGGCGGGGCGGTTGCCATTCTCGGTGGGTCCGCGCACGAGCCGGACGACATCCGGTCTCACGAGCAGGTGAAAGTCCGGCAGGGCCACATAGATGTGCCCATGGCGTATCGGCATTCCATCGACCGGATGCAGCGCCGGCAGCGGGCCCGCACGTCCCAGGATGCGAGGGAGGACGCTCGGGCTGGAGCGCGGGAAATGCAGGGTGACGAACACCGCGGCGGCAAGATCGGATGGCAGCTCGCTGGCCAGGCGGGTCAGCGCCTCCACGCCGCCGGCTGAGGCTCCTATGACGATGATGTCGCGCTTTGCCATGTCGCTTCCGTGGCCGCTTCGTGGTTGCGTCGCGCGCCCAGCCGGGCGTCTCGTGCCCTCGTCATGGCGTCGCACGTTTGACGCCGTTCCAATCGAAAAGGTAGGATTGGCGGCGTCCGCCAGCACGATAGTTGCCCCTGATGAATCGTGCCCGTCCTTCCCGTGCCTGAAGGCAGCCACAATGGCGTCTGTTCTGATCGTCGGAAACGCACCGGTTCTTCGTGAGCTCGTGCGCGACCTGACGATGCTGACGAACCACTCTCCCATCGTCGTTCTGGATGCGCTGACGCCGTTGACCGGCGCGGCGCGTCGCGCTGGAGACGCCCTTCTGCTCGACGCCGACTTGCCGATGACGGCGCGCAATGCGTGGACCCGCCACGCCGCGGATCTCCGCGCCGTGATCGTCTACTACGCCAGCTCGATGAGCGAGTCGGAGCTGCATACCTTCGCGGACTGGCGAAACGCGCCGTTCTTCGCGCTGCCGAACGGACCCCGTCGGTTGGGAGCGATCCTCGACCACGCGCTCGCGATGCGCGCCACGCAGGAGAGCGAGCGCTCGAGCGATGCGATCAAGAAGTTGCAGGGTGCGCTCCATGCCCGCCTGGGCTTGCTGGCGATGCTCGCGCAAGCCCGGGCCCGGGTCGTCATCGAGGACGCGGTCGCGGCACGGACGCGAAGTCGCCAGCTCCGTGGCGAACGGGATTCGATGCTGACCCAGGTTCGCGCCCGCCGCGACGGACTTCGCGACTCGGTGACCATGATGGCGATCGCGATGCGCAAGGCTGGCGCCTCGCCCGAGCGCTCGCTCGTCCTGATGCGCGACGCGGTGACGCGGCGAAACGGCGTACCGACCGAGGACCCGGGAGGCGTGAGCGTCGAGGCGGAAACCGACCGCTGGGTGCTGGAGGCGTACAGCGCCGCGTGAGCGGCGCGGCGACCCGCTCAATCCCACACGAGCACGAGCTTGCCGAACGACTCGTTCGCCTCCATGCGCTCGTGGGCACCGCGGACGTCCGCGAACGAGAAGGTCGTGTCCACCACGGGGCGGAGCGTTCCGCGATCGAAGAGCGGGAGCGCCCGGTCGGCAAACTCGCGCGCGAGCGCGATCTTCTCCTCGATCGGTCGCGCGCGCAGCACGGTGCCGACGATGCGCAGCCGCTTCGACATCAGGATGGCGTAGTCGAGCTCGGTGCGCCGTCCCGCCGTGTGGCCGACGACGACGAGCCGCCCGCGCGTCGCGAGCACGCGCAGGTTGCCGGCGAGGTAGTCGCCGGCCACGAGATCGACGATCGCCTGAATCGCGTTGGCGCCCACCAACTGCTCCACCCCGCCGGCCCAATCGCGCGATGCATCGATGGCCAGCTCGAGGCCGAGCTCCTTGGCCTTCGTCAGCTTCTCCGGCGAGCGTGACGTTCCGATCACGGTGATCCCGGCCGCGCGGGCGAGCTGCAGCGCGGCCGTGCCGACACCGCTCCCGACCGCGTGCACGAGCACGCACTCGCCGAGCCGTGCCTCGACCTGCCGGAACAGCGCATCGTAGGCGGTGAGAAAAACCTCAGGAATGGCGGCGGCCTCCTCCCATGAGAGCCCGCGCGGCACCGGCAGCACCTCGCGCTCGTGTACGCAAAGATATTCTGCATGCCCGCCGCCACCCACGATGCCCATCACGCGATCACCGAGCGACCACAGCATGACGCCGTCGCCGAGCGCGTCGACCTCCCCAGCGTATTCGAGACCGGGGATGTCCGCGGGAACGCCGGCCGGCGCCGGATACCGGCCGAGTCGTTGCGCGATGTCGGCGCGGTTGAGCGCCGAGGCGTGGACGCGCACGCGAATCTGGCCGATGCCAGGTTGGGGCACCGGGCGGCGCTGCAGCTCGAGCACCTCCGTACCGCCCGCGCCCGCATTCACGACCGCGCGCATCGTCTTCGGAGCAGATGTCATGTTCGTGCTCGGTGAACGGAATGCACGGAAAGTACTGAAACGGCGGAAACCGCGGATGACGGCGCATCTGGAGAGGGACAGATCCGCCCGTTCCGTCGTTTCCGTTGGTTCCGTACATTCCGTTGGGTTGTCTCTCGAACCGAGACCCAGCTCAGTCCAGCGGCGCGATCGGTCCGCTCGGCGGCTCATCGCGAATCCGCAACGCGATTCGCCCCACGACGTGCCCCTGCTCGAGTCGCTCGTGGGCGCGCGCCGCCTGCTCGAGCGGAAAGACCGCGGCGAGCAAAACGCGCAGCCGCGCCTCCTCGGTCGCGCGCGCGAGCTCGTCCCATTTGCGCGGCGAGACCTCGGCATCGTACGCGATCGTGCGAACCCCCGACCGTTTCCTGGGTTCGGGCTCGACGCCGTTCGGATATGCCACGCGGCCGCCGTCGCGCACCAGCGTGAGGCAGCGCTCCAGCGCGTCACCGCCGGCCAGTGCGAGCACCGCATCCAGGCCCTTCGGCGCGAGCCGGCGTAGCATCTTCTCCACACCCTCGTCACGTGCGTCGAGCACGTGATCGGCACCAAGCTCGCGAACCGCCGTCTGCGCCGCGGGGCCCGACGCGGTGCCGATCACGTGGGCGAGCTGACGCTTCGCGAACTGCACGGCCAGCGTGCCCACCGCGCCCGACGCGCCGAACACGAGCACCGTCTCACGGTGGCGCACCTCGAGATGATCGTCGATCCCCTGCAGCGCGGTCAGACCGGTGACCGCCGCGGCTCCGGCTTCGAGCAGCCCAAGCTGTTGCGGCATGCGCCCGACGTTTCCAGCGGACACGGCGACGTACTCGGCGTAGAAGCCACCCTTGGGATTGTCATACTCGTAGGCCCAGACCTCCTCGAACAGACGAACGCCCTCGACGCGACTGCCGATGGCGACGACGACGCCGGCGCCGTCGGTGCCGAGGATCCTGGGAAAGCGACTCCGGTCCTCGGCCCAACTGCCGTCGCGAATGCGCGCGTCCCAGATGCCGACGCCCGCCGAGTAGAGCTCGATGAGCACCTCGCGCGGTCCCGGGACCGGCGTCGGCACCGTGCGCAGGGTGAGCACGTCGGGCGGCCCGAAGCGGTCGATCGCGACGGCTCGCATCGTGGTCGGAATGGCCGGTGCACGGCGCGCTTCGGTCTGTGTCGCGGACATCGTCGCTGGTCGGTGAGCTGATTCGGCGCTGCATCGGGCGTGCCCCGCTGGTGCCACGTGAAGCCCTCCGTGCATACTGAACCATGCTCATCACTCTCCTGGCGGCGGCGCTCACGGTGCCGGCCGGCGACTCGACCGCGTTCATTAGAATCAACGAGGTCGGTTACCTCCCCGACGCACCCAAAGTCGCCGTCGCCTGCACGCTGGATAGCACGCGCATCGAGCGCTTTACGGTGGTCGACGAACTGGGGCGTACCGTGCTGCCCGTGCGCCGCGCGGTGGTCGACTCGGCGTTTGGACCGTGCGTCCGCACTTATCGTCTCGACTTCAGCGCGATACGGACGCGCGGGCGGTACCGGGTCGTCGCCGGGACGCTGCGATCGCCGCTCGTCCGCATCGGGCCCGACGTCTACGCAGGCGGCGCCGACACGCTGCTCTACTACATGCGGCAGCAGCGGTCCGGGTGGAACCCGGTCTTTCGCGACTCCGTGCACACGCACGATGGCATCATCGTCGACTCGCCGCGCGCGGGGGAGTTCGTGCCCGTGAGCGGCGGATGGGCCGACGCGTCGGACTACCTGCAGTACGTGACGACGTCGGCCAACGCGACGTACGTGATGTTGATGGCCTACCGTGACCACGGGCACGCCTTCGCCGATCATTTCCAGGCCGACGGCACGGACGGCGCGAACGGCATCGCGGACGTGCTGGACGAAGCACGGCACGGACTGGAGTGGCTCGTCCGGATGTTCCCCGACGATACCACGATGTTCAACCAGATCGCCGACGATCGCGACCACACCTACTTCGATCTGCCGGTGACCGATTCGTCCGATTACGGATGGGGGAAAGGGAAGGCGCGTCCGGTCTATCCATGCACGGGACGGCCGCAGGGTCTCTTTCAGTATAAAAACCGTTCGACCGGCATGGCATCGACGGCCGGCAAATATGCCTCGGCGTTCGCGCTGGGAGCCGCGCTCCTCGCGCCGCGCGACTCGGCATTCGCGGCGCTGCTGCGCGCCAAGGCCGAGGCGGCTTACCAGCTGGGGCGCGCACATCCGGGGGTGTGCCAGACGGCGCCCGGCCGCGCACCGTACTTCTATGAGGAAGACAACTGGACCGACGACATGGAGCTGGGCGCCGCCGAGCTGGCGCTGCTGACCCGCGACAGCACCCGGCTTCGGGAGGCGGATGCGTACTCGGAGCAGGAGTCGGTCACGCCGTGGATGGGGGCGGACACCGCGCGCCACTATCAGTGGTACCCGTGGCACAACAACGGGCACTACGCGCTGTGGCGCGCGGCGCGCACCGACGCGGCACTGCGGGCGCGCATGGCGACGTACTACCGAGACGGGCTCGAGCGCGTCGCCGAGCGTGCACAGAATGGATTCCGCATGGGCGTCCCGTTCATCTGGTGCTCCAACAACCTCGTCGCGTCGTTCGCGACGCAGGCGCTGCTCTATCGTCGCATGACTGGTGACACGCGCTACCGCGTATACGAGCAGGCGGCGATCGACTGGTTGTTCGGCGCCAATCCGTGGGGCGTCTCGATGGTGATCGGCTATCCACAGCGTGCGGACTGGGCGCAC
>DASXHF010000063.1:0-2051 GCA_036488775.1 Gemmatimonadaceae bacterium
CCGTGCTGATTCGCTCGAGCCCCTTGTCGGTGATGACGTAATCGTCCTCGATCCGCACGCCGGTGTTCTCGTACCGCTGCACGATCGGACGCACCTTGGCGATGAACGTGCGATTCTTCGGCGTGTCGGGCAGCGACTCGAGCATCGACGTGCCGAGATAGATGCCCGGCTCGATGGTGAACGCGTCGCCCGACCGGAAGGTGTGATCGGCATCGAAGTAGAACTGCGCAGGATCGTGCACGGCGAGGCCGAGGCCGTGGCTGATGCCGTGAATCATCCAGAACATCGCCTGCTTGCACGAGCGGGGCACGCGGGCGCAGTCGACTTTCCAGGGCGGGTCGAACGTCGCGTCGACGCTCTCGACCAGACCGAGGGTCGCCAGTCCGCGCGCGCGGACGTCGAAGGCGGAGTCAGCCGCCGCGGTCGCCGACATGCCCGGTTTCGAGTTGCGCTCGGCCGCCGCCTGCGCGTCCCGGACGAGCTGATAGATCGCGCGCTGCTCGGCTGTGTAAGTGCCGCTCACGGGAATCGTGCGCGTCACGTCGCCGGCGTAGCCCTCGAACTCGGTCGCCGCGTCCATCACGACCACGTCGCCGGGCTTCACGTCGCCGCGATCGCGCATGTAGTGGAGCTGCGTCCCGTGCGCGCCGCCGCCGACGATCGAGCCGTACGCGGGCCGCGCGCCGCCAAGTCGCGTGAACGCGTGCTCGAGCGCCGCCTGGAGCTCGTACTCTTTCGTCGGCTGCGGGAGACGCATCGCTTCGACGTGGCCCTGAGAGCTGATCTCCGCCGCGCGGCGCAGCAGCGCGAGCTCGGCGGGACTCTTGCGCGCACGGAGTCGATCGACGAGCGGGTGCGCATCGCGCACGTCGAGCCCACCGTGTCGGGCCGCCACGGCCCGCATGAACTGCGCGCCGCGCGTCAGCGAGTCCGCTCGCGCGAAGTCCGCGTCGGCGAAGTCGGCCAGCACGTAGAACGGGAGGCCGCTCGAGGCGAGTGAGTCCACCACCTGCTCGATGGCGGAGAAGGAGCGAGCGGCCATGCCGAAGGTGCGGACCGCCGACGCGGAGTCGGGACGTCGTCCGTAGTAGAAGGCCGTCCGCGGATCGATCGGGGTGAGGAAGATCGTGCTACTCATCGGCCTGCCGCCGCGCGCGACCATCATGAACGCGGCGTCCGGCTCGTCGACGTTGGTGAGGTAGTGAAAGGCGGGGAGCTGATAGAACGGTCCGAAGTCGGTGACCGGCGTCCGTCCGCCGAAGGCGACGAGCACGCCATCACCCATGCGCGCGGCGAGGGAGTCGCGCCGAGCCGCAAACTCTGCGGCCGGGATCTGCGCCGCGGCGGGGAAGCTGATCACGGCGGTGAGCGCTGCGACGGCAGCGAGGCGTGCGACGCGTGCAACGCCGAGCGGTGACATCGGTCGAGGGCGGGATGGTGACGAGGGGGTACGGTGGCCGATTGGAAGCCTAGGACTCGGGCCGAGAAGGAGCAAGCAACGCGTCAGTGCGGGCCATGATGACGCCTCCGGCGCACGCCGATTCCAACTTCGCGCGCGATGGATGGTCTCAGGATTCCATGTCGAGGTCGATGGCGTCGAGCGACCCAGCCGGCGTCGCCCGCGCCAGGAGCGCCTCGACGTCCGCCGCTTCTCGGCGCGCACCCAGGTCCACGAACAACGTCAGCGCACGGCGCAACAACCGGGACGCACCCGCACGGTCGCCGAGCATGCCGCGTAACACGCCCAGGTCACGAGCCGACTCGGCCTCGAGGAGGCGCGTGCCAGCGCGGACGGCGATCTGGAACGCCTCGGCGGCGCTTCGCTCGGCTTCCGAAACTTGCCCGGCCCGTGACTGCGCGTGGGCGCGCCACCGCAGCGCTTCGCCGCGTCCGATCTCGTCCCCGACCTCGGCGTAGATCTGAAGGGCCCGATCGCAATGGTCGAGTGCTTCGGCCAATGCGTCTCGCGCGATCAGGACCTCCGACCGATTGACGAGAGTCTTGGCAATCATCTCGTTGTCGCCGGCGTCGGTCGCGAGCTGAAGCGCCGA
>DASXHF010000108.1:0-33204 GCA_036488775.1 Gemmatimonadaceae bacterium
GAGCGTGCGCCCCAACCCCGGATTGATGCGCTGGCCTTTCTTCAAGGCGGGAAGTCTGTTCCCCGCGAACGCGATCGGTGTCGACCTCGGCACGGCGAACACGCTCGTCTATGTCAAAGGCGAAGGGATCGTTCTGAACGAGCCGTCCGTCGTCGCGATCGACCGTGAGACCAAGCAGATCAAGGGTGTCGGCCTCGAAGCCAAGCGCATGCTCGGGCGCACCCCGGAAGGCGTGATCGCGGTACGTCCCATGAAGGACGGCGTCATCGCCGACTTCGACGTCACCGAGAAGATGCTGCGCTACTTCCTGAAGCTCATCATCGACAATCACGTCTTCAAGGTGAAGCCGCGCGTGATCGTGTGCGTGCCGAGCGGCATCACCGAGGTGGAGAAGCGCGCCGTGCGCGATTCCGCGTTGGGCGCCGGTGCCAAGGAAGTCTTCATGGTGGCGGAGCCCATGGCCGCGGCGATCGGCGTCGGGCTCCCTGTGGAGACCCCGACCGGCAACATGGTGATCGACATCGGCGGCGGGACGACGGAGATCGCCGTCATCGCGCTCTCCGGCATCGTCAGCGACACCTCGATCCGCACCGGCGGCGACGAGCTCGACATGTCGATCGTGCAGTTCATGCGCAAGAACTACAACCTGCTCATCGGCGAGCCAACGGCGGAGCAGATCAAGATCCAGATCGGCAGCGCGGCGCCGATCGGCGACGAGCGCGAGATGGAGGTCAAAGGGCGCGACCTCGTGTCGGGCATTCCGAAGACGGTGCGTGTGCACTCGAGCGAGATCCGCGAGGCGATCCAGGAGCCGATCCAGCAGATCGTGGACGCGGTGCGCCGCGCCCTCGAGATCACCCCGCCCGAGCTCGCGAGCGACATCGTCGACCGCGGCATCGTGATGACCGGTGGCGGAGCGCTCATCCGCGGCCTCGATCTCCTGCTCAGCCAGGAGACGGGACTCCCGATCCACGTCGACGAGGATCCCCTCACGTGTGTCGTGCGTGGCACGGGGCGCATCCTCGATGACGAGGAGAAGTACTGGTCGGTCCTGAGCACCTGAGGCCGGAGTGGCGAGGACAGCCCGCTTCAGCTCCCGCGTCGACGTCGTCCTGTTCGGCGGCTGCGTCCTGTTCTCGCTCGCGGCAATGGTGCTGCCCGAGCGGCTGCGCGAGCCGGTCGCGAGCGGTCTGCGACGCTCGCTCGTCGCGCCGCTGATCCAGCTGCAGGAGGGAGCGGAGCGCTGGCGTGCGGCCTATCTCTCCTCCGAGCGACAGGAGCTGCGGCGCGACACCCTCGTGATCGCCGCGGCGCGCGTTCCGGCGCTCGAGAACGAGAACGACCGCCTCCGGAAGCTGCTCGGGCTCGGCAACAAGATGCAGTGGGGGTTCATCCCCGCCGAGGCGCTGCAGGGCCGCGGGCGCCCGGAGGACTTCACCGTCACGTTGAGCGCCGGCTCGCGAGCCGGCGTGCAGCCGAGGAGCCTCGTCGTCGCGCCGGAGGGGATCGTCGGCCTGGTACAGACCGTCGATCCCACGATGAGCCAGGCGATCCTGTTCGCGCATCCGGATTTTCGCGTCAGCGCCATGTCGGCCGACGGCAGCGCATTCGGTATCGTGCAGCCGCACGTGGCCGGCACGGGACTTCCGCAGGAGCAGCCGCACCTGCGCTCGGAGCGCTATCTGCTCGAGATGCGCGGTGTGCCCTTCCGCGCGACGCTCAAACCGGGCGCAGTGGTGTACAGCTCCGGACTTGGTGGCATCTATCCGAAAGGGGTACCTGTGGGCGTCGTACTGGGCGAGTTGCCGCGGACGTCCGAGCCGTGGGCACGGACGTACATCCTGCGGCCGGCGGTGAATCCGGCCGAGCTGACGTCGGTCATGATCCTCACGCCGCGTCGCGCGGCGGGTGGGCTGACGAACGTCTGGGCCGACGTCGGCGCGCTCGACTCGGCGACGCGAAGCATCGTGCTGGCCGGAGACTCGCTGGCGCGTCGATCGGCGGCGCTCGAGGCGGCGGCGCGCCGTGCCGCGCTCGACTCCGCGGCGCGCGCACTGCGCGATTCGCTCGGTCGCGACACGACCCGCGCCGACTCGACGCGTGCGTCCGCTCCGCCGCTGACGGATTCCGCTCGTGCGGCCCGTGCCGCCGCGCGCGCCCGGCGCGACAGCGCGGCGGCGCGCGCGGCGCGTGACAGCGCCCGCCGCGCGAGGGCAGCCGACTCCGCGGCGCGCCTCGTACCCGGCGCCCCGCGCGACACGACGCGGGTCAATCCATGAACTGGGGCGCTACGGTTCGGACGTTCGTCCTCTGCGCGATCCTGATCCTGCTGCACTACACGCTCCGCCCATTGCTGGCGTGGCGTGCCTCGGCAGACTTCCTGATCATCGCGCTGCTGCTCGTCTCGGTGCGGGTACGCCCGGGTGTGGCAGCGATCGTCGGTTTCATTCTCGGGCTCGCTTCCGATTCGCTCGCCGTCGGGACCTTCGGGGCCGGCGCGCTCGCCATGGCGCTGATCGGCTTCAGCTGGTCGCGGCTCAAGGCGGTGTTCTTCGCCGATCACGTGCTCCTGAATGGGTTCTTCCTGTTCCTCGGGAAGTGGGCCTACGAGATCGTGATGAATTTGGTGGAACGTCGCATGCACGGGGCTGAGCTGCTGATGCAGATCCTCGTGTGGTCCTCTCTCTCCGCGGCGGTGACCGCGGTGGCCGGCGTGCTGGCGCTGATGCTCCTGCGCCCCGTGCTGGAGACGCGAGCGGCATGAGCTTTCACCCCAACGACATCCAGCGCCGCGGGCGGGCCGCGAACGTGATGATCGCCGGGGTGCTCCTGTTCCTGACAGGCGGGTTCTTTCGCAGCCAGGTCTTGCAGCACCAGAAGTACGCGCTGCAGTCCGAGACCAACCGCCTTCGCGAGCTGCCGCTGCCGGCCCCGCGCGGCGTGATCTACGATCGGAACGGGAAAGTCATCGCCGACAACGTGATCGGGTATTCCGTCTCGATCCTGCCGCAGCGCGAGGACACGCTCCGCGCCGTGCTGCAGCGCCTGGCGTCGACGATCAACCTCACGGGGCCGCAGATCGACCAGGCGCTGCGTCGCTACCGGCGCGGGCCGACGCGTCCGACCGTCATCATCCCGGACGCGTCGTTCGACGTCGTGAGCGTGCTCGAGGAGCACCGCACGCAGTTTCCCGGGCTGATCATCCAGAGCGCGCCGCGCCGCTTCTATCCGGACGGACCGGTGGTGTCGCCGTTCGTCGGATACACGGCGGAAGTCAGCGAGGCCGAGCTCGCGCTGCCGGCGTACGCCGAGTACAAGGCCGGCCAGCAAGTCGGCAAGCAGGGGCTCGAGAAACAGTACGAAGCGCTCATCCGCGGCAAGGAAGGGAGCCAGTTCGTCGAGGTCGACGCACGCGGGCGGATCGTGCGCCAGGCGGGTGCGCGGCAGGATCTCATTCCCGTGGCCGGCGCGCCCCTGTACACCAACATCGACCTCGACCTTCAGCGGTTCATCGCGAACATCTTCGGCGACTCGCTGCAGGGCGGCGCGGTGGCGATCGATCCGAAGACGGGCGGCGTGCTCGCCCTCTACAGCGCGCCGACGTGGGATGCGAATCGCTTCATCGGCGGGATCCCGGCCCAGTACTGGGATTCGCTGCGCAACGATCCGCGTCGCCCGCTCTACAACAAGGCGCTGCAGGGGACATACCCTCCCGGGTCGACCTTCAAGCTGGCGACGACGGTGATGGGGCTTCAGACCGGCGCCGTGACGATGCAGGACAAGATGCCGATTCCGTGCACCGGCGGCATGCAATTCGGGAACCGATACTTCCGCTGCTGGGACAAGAGGGGACACGGCTTCCTGAATCTGCACGATGCGATCGCCAAGTCGTGCGACGTCTACTTCTATCAGCTCGGTCTCAAGCTCGGTCTCGAGCGCATGCTCGCCGGCGGCGTCGAGCTGCACATGAACGAAAAGGCCGGGATCGACCTGCCCGAAGAGCGAAAGCCGCGCTGGCCTGAAACGACCGACTATTTCGATCGGCGCTACGGCAAGAATGGTTGGAGCAAGGCGACCGTGTTGAACCTGGCGATTGGCCAGGGCGAGAACTCGCAGACGATTCTCAACATGGCGCGGTTCTACACCGCGCTCGCGACCGACGGCACCGCGGCGCGCCCCGAGATCGCCCGCCTCAAGCCGGACCGTGTCAGGGTGTCCAATCTGACCGACGCGCAGCTCGTCGAGGTGCGTGACGCGCTCATCGGCGTGGTGGCCGGCGGCACCGCGTCCGCGTCGGCGATCAAGGGTATCGCGCTCGCCGGCAAGACCGGAACGGCGCAAAGCGGCAAGTTCGTCAACGGCAAGGAGCTCAACCACGCCTGGTTCGTCGGCTTCGCGCCGGCGGACGATCCCAAGATCGTCGTCGCGGTGATGATCGAGTTCGGTGGCCATGGCACCCGCTCCGCCGCCATCGCCTCCAAGATCATCCAGGCATATCTGCACATCACGCCGCTAGTCGACATGACGACCGAAGGTTGAGATGACGGCAAGCCGTCGCTTTCCAATCGATTGGCCGCTCGTCATCGTCGCACTGCTCCTCTCCGTCTACGGCATCTCGGTCGTCTACTCGGCCGGCCAGACGGACATCCCGACCGCCGTCGCGAAGCTGTGGCGCACCCAGACGATCTGGTTCATGCTCGCCATCGGCGCGGCGTACGCGGCGTCGCGCTGCTCGGTGCGTCTCATCGACTGGATGACCTGGCCGATGTACGGCGTGACGATCGCGATGCTCATGCTGCTGCTCGTGATCGGCAAAGGGGCGGGCACGGCGGCGAGCACCAAGAGCTGGCTGGCGATCGGAGGATTCCGCATTGGCCAACCCGCGGAGCTCGCGAAGATCACCGTCGTCATCGCGCTCGCGAAGGTGCTGTCGCAGTTCAAGGAGCCGCCGCGCTCGCTGCTCGAGCTGTGGAAGCCGGCGCTGATCGTCGGCGTTCCATGGGCGCTGATCATGAAACAGCCCGACCTCGGCACGGGCATCGTGTTCGTCGGCTTTGCGTTCGCGATGCTGTTCTGGTCCGGTGTGTCCTGGCCGCTGCTGGTGCTCGTGGCGAGTCCCGTGGTGAGCCTCATCCTCGCCTTCAACACGACGCTGTGGGGCGCGTGGTTCCTCCTGCTCATCGCGCTCGTGCTCTGGTACAAGCCGTACATGTACGAGGGGATCTTTCTCGTCGCGCTGAACGTGATCTTCGGCGTGGTGTCGCCGCTGGTCTGGGACAAGCTCGCGCCCTATCAGCAGAAACGGCTGCTCGTCTTCGTGAACCCGGACATCGACCGGAGGCTCGCCGGCTACCACGTCATCCAATCGCAGATCGCGATCGGATCGGGGGGATGGTTCGGGAAGGGATTCACTCAAGGCACGCAGAAACGGCTCGCCTTCCTGCCCGCGCAGCACACCGACTTCATCTTCGCGGTGGTGGGCGAGGAGCTGGGCTTCCTCGGAGTGACGCTGGCGTTCGCGCTCTTCTGCCTGCTCTTCATGCGCGTCACGAAGATCGCCGAGCGCGCGAACGATTCGTTCAGTAGCCTGGTCGCGTTCGGCCTGCTGGCGAGCTGGTTCGTGCACGTGCTCATCAACGTGGGCATGACGCTGAATCTCATGCCCATCACCGGCATCCCGCTCCCTTTCTTCAGCTACGGCGGCAGCTTCATGCTCGCCAGCTGGCTGGCCATCGGAATCCTGGTGCGCATCTCCGCCGAGGGCCGCGGCGGCCGCAACGGCCCGTTCGCGGTCTGATCGCAGTCGTCAGTCGTCAGTCCTCGGTCGGTTTGCGCCGGGCGGTCGGGCGCGGGCACTCGTTCCGCCGGCGGGATCAGGCGTGAACGCTCGGGCCGGAGGCGGCCCGAGCACGCCTGAACGCCGGCTCCACGAGCGCCCGCGCCCTCCCTCGCGACCATTGCGGACCGACCAGGACGGGCCTCCGCCAGCGCGTGCGCTCGCTCGCTCGCGAGCTCGCGCGCAGTCCGCGGCATCGGTTCGTCGCGAGGATGAGATCGCGCCCGCGCGACTGTGGCGCGCGACTGGCGCGCGGGGAGTGTGTGCGGGAGGCGAGCCGGGTCCCGGAGCGGACGTCTCGCGCGAGCGGAGCGAGCGTCGAGTCCCGGCCGCGCAGGGATCCGGCTCGCCGGACGCGGTGCTTCGACGGACGCGGTGCACTGGGACGGAGCCGCAGGCGCAGCCTAATCGCGCGCGTTCCCTTGCCCGCGAACCGGACGCAGATCACATTTTATCGTCATGGCCTGGTTCCGCAAAGAGAAAAAGCCGCGGCAGCCCCAGCGCGAGCGGCTCGAGATTCCTGCCGACATCTGGGAGAAATGCGAGGCGTGCGGGCATACGGACATCCGTGAGAAGTTCGTCCGCAACCTCAACGTCTGCCCCACCTGCGACTATCATCGGCGCATCCGGGCCGGCGACTACGCCGGCCTGCTGCTCGACGACGGCTCCTCCGAGGAGCTCGAGCTGACGATCCGCTCCACCGATCCGCTGGGCTTTCCCGAGTATCCCGCGCGGCTCAAGAAGGCGATGGCGAACGCTGGCGACGGTGACGCGCTCCTCGCCACCACCGGAACCATCGAAGGCCTCCCGGCAAACGTCGGCGTGATGGACTTCGCGTTCATGGGTGGATCCATGGGGTCCGTCGTCGGAGAAAAGATCGCGCGCCTCGGCCACCGGTCGCTCGAGCGGAAGCATCCGCTCATCGTCGTGTGTGCGTCCGGCGGTGCTCGGATGCAGGAGGGCGTGCTCTCGCTCATGCAGATGGCGAAGGTCAGCGCCGTCCTCGCCCAGCTCGCCGAGCGGAGGATCCCGTACATCTGCATCCTGACCAACCCCACCACCGGCGGCGTCAGCGCGAGCTACGCCATGCTCGGCGACGCGATCCTCGCCGAGCCCGGCGCCGTGATCGGGTTCGCCGGTCCGCGGGTCATCAAGCAGACGCTGGGACAGGACCTCCCCGAAGGATTCCAGACCGCGGAGTTCCTGCTCGACCACGGCATGGTCGACCAGGTCGTACACCGTCGCGAGCTCAAGCACACCGTCGGCCAGCTCCTCCGGCACATGAGCGGGCGGCCCGCCGCGTCGGGGTGGACGTCGCCCTGACGCACTACCACTCGGCGCTCGAGTATCTCTTCGCGCGCACGACCGGAACGTTCAAGTTCGGCCTCGAGCGCACGGCGGCACTCCTCGGCGAGATGGGCGATCCGCATCGCCGCTACCCGATCCTTCACATCGCCGGGACGAACGGGAAGGGAAGCTCCGTCGCCACGGCTGGTGCGTTGCTCCGCGCCAAAGGCCTGAGGGTGGCGAAGTACACCTCCCCCCATCTGGTCGATTTTCGTGAGCGCGTCCTGGTGGACGACGCGCCGGTCTCCGAGGACGAGGTGGTGGAGTTCATCGAGCGGTGGACGCCCGCCGTCGAGCGAATCGGCGCCTCGTTCTTCGAGGCGACGACGGCGCTCGCCTTTGCCCACTTCGCGCGCCGCCAGGTTGACGTCGCGGTCATCGAGACGGGACTTGGCGGGCGGCTGGATGCCACCAACGTCGTGCAGCCGGTCGTCGCCGGCGTGACCTCGATCGGACTCGATCACATGGACTACCTCGGCGAGACGCTCGAGCAGATCGCCGGAGAAAAGGCGGGCATCTTCAAGTCCGGAGTGCCCGCGGTGATCGGTGAGCCCGACCCTGAGGTGCGCGGCTGGCTCGCTCGCGACGCGCGTGCGGCCAATGCGTCGGCGATCCGCGTGGTGGCGGAGGAGAGTCGCGTGAGCGACGTCGGCCTGGGTGCCGGCGGTACGAGCTTCCGCCTGCGCGCGCTCGGCGACGAGCGCACGATCGAGACGCCGCTGTTGGGCGTCCATCAGGCGGTGAACTTCGCCTTTGCGCTCGAGCTGCTCGACGCGGCCGGTGATCCCTTTCGCGTCCCGCTCGCCGATGCCGCGCGGGCCGTTCGTGACGTCCGGCTGCCGGGCCGCTTCCAGCGGGTCGGTCGCTGGATCTTCGACGTGGCGCACAACCCGGACGGTGCTCGCACCGTCGCCGCCACGCTCGGCCGCATGGCGCACGAGTCGCCGGTCGTGGCGTTGCTGTGCGTGCTCGGCGACAAGGACTGGCGTGTCATGATCGACGCGCTGGCGCCCGTCGTCGACCGGTTCGTGCTCACCGACGCGCCGACCGCGCCGCAGAACAGGGCGTGGCCGCTCGCCGACGCACTGGCCTATGCGCGCGAGCGGGGTTACGCGGTCGTCGCGGAGGGTGACTTCGATCGCGCCCTTGCGCGCGTCGGCGCGGAGGGCGCGACGGTGCTCGTCACCGGCTCCTTTCACACCGTCGGCGATGCGATGACGCGGTTGCAGGTGTCTCCGCTCACCGGCTAGCTTTCTCCGATGTTCAAGGGCGCCCTCCCCGGCTTTCGCGACTTCTATCCTCAGGAGCTCGCCGAGCGCGCGTACATCATGCGCGTGTGGCGGGACGTGGCGCGGCGGTACGCGTTCGTGGAATACGACGGACCTCCCCTCGAGCCTCTCGACTTGTACACGAGGAAGAGTGGTGACGAGATCGTCGGCCAGCTCTACAACTTCGTCGACAAAGGAGAGCGCGAGGTCGCGCTGCGCCCCGAGATGACGCCCACCGTGGCTCGCATGGTGGCCGCGCGCGCGAACGCGCTGCGCAAGCCGGTGCGCTGGTTCTCGATGCCGCAGCTCTTCCGCTACGAGCGCCAGCAGAAGGGACGCCTGCGCGAGCACTTCCAGCTCAACGTCGACATCTTCGGCGTGTCGGACGTGAGCGCCGACGCGGAGCTCGTCGCCTGCTCCGTCGACATGATGCGCGCCTTCGGGCTGACATCGAACGACGTCGTCGTTCGGGTCTCGGATCGTCGCATCCTGCAGGCGTATCTCGTGAGCCTCGGTGTGCCCGAGCGCGCGGTGACCGAGGTTTACGGCGTGATCGACAAGCTCGAACGCACGCCACGCGAGATCTCGGCGGAGAAGCTCGCCGCGCTCGGCGTTCCCGAATCGGCGCGGGAGCGCGTGTTGTCGATTGCATCCACCACGCTCGCCGACGTCGCAGCCAGCATCGGCGACCGGCCGGAGCGCGCGCATGTCCTGGAGCTGGAGCGCTTCTTCTCGTACGTCGCGGCGCTGCTTGGCGGCGACGAGCGCTGGCTCGCGCTCGATCTCTCGATCGTGCGGGGGCTCGCCTACTACACCGGGATCGTGTTCGAGCTGTTCGATCGCTCGGGAGAGTTTCGCGCCATCGCCGGCGGCGGACGCTACGACACCCTGCTGTCGTCGCTCGGCGGCACCGACATGCCGGCGCTCGGATTCGGCATGGGTGACGTCGTGCTCGGAGAGCTGCTCCGGTCCAAGGGGCTGATGCGACCGGCCGATTCGTCGCCCGAGTATTGGATCGCGGCCGAGGAGTCGGTGCCGATGGAGCGCGTGATGCGCGAAGCGGCGCGACGCCGCGCGCAGGGAAGTGCGGTGGAGTACGCGCTGCGACCTCAGACGCTGTCCAAGCAGAAGAAGGCGGCCCAGGCGGCTGGCGCCAAGGAATTCGTGACACTCTCGAACGACGGCTCGAATGGCTGACGACAAGAAGCTCACTACGCGCGAAGCGGACTTCAGCGCCTGGTACAACGAGGTCGTGCTCCGCAGCGAGCTCGCGGACTACTCGCCCGTGCGCGGCTGCATGGTGATCCGGCCCAACGGGTACGGGATCTGGGAGCGGATGCAGCGCGCGCTCGACGACATGTTCAAGGCGACCGGACACCAGAACGCGTACTTCCCGTTGCTCATCCCCCAATCGTTCCTCGAGAAGGAGGCGCAGCACGTCGAGGGCTTCGCCCCCGAGGCGGCGGTCGTGACGATCGGCGGGGGCAAGGTGCTCGATGAGCCACTCATCATCCGGCCGACGTCGGAGACGATCATCTACTCGATGTTCGCCAAGTGGGTGCAGAGCTATCGCGATCTTCCGCTGCTGATCAACCAGTGGGCGAACGTCGTGCGGTGGGAGATGCGCACGCGTCTCTTTCTACGCACCACGGAGTTCCTCTGGCAGGAAGGCCATACCGCGCACGTCACGCACGACGAGGCGGAGGAAGAGGCGCGCCGCATGCTCGGCGTCTATCGCGACTTCATGGAGGGTTGGGTCGCAATGCCGGTCGTCACGGGCCAGAAGACGGACGCCGAGCGCTTCGCCGGCGCGCTGCGCACGTACTCGTGCGAGGCGATGATGCAGGACAACAAGGCGCTGCAAGCCGGCACGTCCCACAATCTGGGACAGAACTTCTCCAAGGCGTTCGATCTGAAGTTCCAGGCCGAGAGTGGGGCGACGGAGTTTGCCTGGAACACGAGCTGGGGCGTCTCCACGCGCATGATCGGTGGGCTGGTGATGACCCACGGCGACGATCTCGGCCTGCGGGTGCCGCCGCTGCTCGCGCCGATCGAGCTCGTCATCGTCCCCATCTACAAGACCGACGAAGAGCGCTCGGCGGTGCTCGAGGCGGCCAATCGGATCGCGAAGTCGTTGGGCGCGTGGGATCGGCGCGAGCCGGCGCGGCTCCGCATCCACATTGACGCGCGCGACGGGATGAAGCCCGGCGCGAAGTATTACGAGTGGGAGTTGAAGGGCATTCCCCTTCGCCTGGAGATCGGACCGCGCGACCTCGCGGCGAATCAGGGCGTGCTCGTTCGGCGCGACACGCGGCAGAAGCGTCCCGTGTCGCTCAGCACCCTCGGCGAGGACGTGGTCGAGGTGCTGTCGACGATGCAGCGCGAGATGCTCGCGGCGGCGCTGGACCGACGCGAGGCGCACAGCGTCCGCGAGCGCATCTCGTACGATCGATTCCGGGAGCTGATGGACGGCCCTGGCGCCTTCGTCTACGCCGGCTGGTGCGGCGACGCGGCATGCGAGGCCCTGATCAAGGAAGAGACGAAGGCGACGATTCGCTGTCTCCCCGACGAGGAGTTTCAATCGGCCACCAGGCCGACGGAATGCCTCAAGTGCGGTCGTCCCGCCATCGCGGAGGCATTGTGGGCGAAGGCGTACTGACGTCCGGATTCTCGCGCGTCGAGGGCGGGACGCTCTCCTGCGAGGGAGTTCCGCTCGAACACATCGCCGCCGACGTCGGCACGCCGGCCTACGTGTACAGCGCGTCGATGGTTCGCGATCGCTACGCCCGCCTGGATGACGCGTTCGCGTCGCTGCCCCATCGCGTGCACTACACGCTCAAGGCGAACTCGAACGCCGGCATCCTCCGCGCGCTGCGCGAGCTTGGCGCGGGCGTCGACGTCGTCTCGGGCGGTGAGCTGTTCCGCGCCCTGCGCGCCGGATTCCGCGGCGAGGACATCATCTTCGGCGGGGTCGGGAAGGCGGAGCACGAGCTGCGCGAAGCCCTCGACGCGCGCGTCATGCTCGTCAACGCCGAATCGGAAGCCGAGGTGCGCCTGCTCGATCGGATCGCGCGGGAGATGGGTATCGTCGCACCAGTCGGTCTGCGGGTGAACCCGGAGGTCACGGTCGACAGCTCACACCGTTACATCAAGACGGGCGAGAAGGGTGCCAAGTTCGGCGTGCCGTTCGACGACGTGCTCGCCGTGGCGCGACTCGCGGCGGAGCTGCCAAACACCGCGCTGCTCGGGCTCGACATGCACATCGGCTCGCAGCTCTTTCGTCTCGATCCGTACGTCGACGGCGTGGAGCGGCTGATCGGATTGCTCGAGCAGATCCGCGCGGCGGGCATCGACACGGTGCGGTATCTCGACATCGGCGGCGGACTCGGTGTCGCCTACGACGGCGAGAAGGAGCCCGACCTGCGCAAGTTCGCGCGCGCGGTCGCGTCGCGCGTGCAGCCGACCGGGCTCACGCTGCTGATGGAGCCAGGCCGGTTCATCGTCGGCAACGCCGGCGTGCTGTTGACGCGGGTGCTCTACCGCAAGCACAGTGGCGGACGCGAGTTTCTCGTCACCGACGCCGGGATGACCGAGCTGCTGCGTCCGTCGCACTACGATGCCTATCATCGGATCGACGCCGTGACACCGCGCGGCGGCGCCATGAGGGCGGACGTCGTCGGTCCGGTGTGCGAGAGCGGCGACTTTCTCGCGCTGGATCGGCCGATGGACGACGCGTACGCCGGCGACCTGCTGGCCGTGCACGACGTGGGCGCCTATGGCTACGTGATGGCGTCCAACTACAACACGAGGCCGCGTGGCGTCGAGATACTGGTCGATGGCGACCGGTACGCCGTCGTGACGGCGCGAGAGCGGTACGAGGATCTCGTACGGCTCGAGCAGGACCACTTCGAGTGGAGAAACGGCTGATGCGCGTCGGGCTCATGGCGGACAGCCACGACCGGCTCCCGGCAATCGCGGAGCTCGTGAAGCAGATGCAGGCGACCGGGGTGTCGATGCTGTTGCACGCCGGTGACTATTGCGCGCCGTTCTCGCTGCGTCCGATCGAAGAGGCGCGCATGTCGCTGGCCGGTGTGTTCGGCAAGAACGACGGCGACCGGCAGGGACTGCTCGCGACGGCGACGGCAGGGTTCGGCGCCGAGCTGTTCGAGGGGCCGCACAGCTTCGAGCTCGGCGGGCAGCGAGTGCTCGTCGTCCACGACCTCGGCGACGTCCCTGCACGGAGCGTCGAGGCGCACAGCATCGTCGTGCACGGGTACACGCATCAGCAGGCGATGCGCACACGCGGGGAGACGCTCATCGTCAACCCGGGAGAAGCGTGCGGCTGGCTCTACGGCGAGCCCAAAGCGGCCATCCTCGATCTCGACTCCAAGCAGGTGGAGTTCTTGTCGCTCGACCCAGCGCACTGGACGACATGACGGCGAGCAGCCGCATCCTGATCCTCGACTACGGTTCGCAGTTCACTCAGCTCATCGCGCGCCGCGTCCGCGAAGCGCGCGTCTACTCCGAGATTCACCCCCCGACGCGGTCGGTCGAGTGGATTCGCGAGTGGAACCCCACCGGGATCATCCTCAGCGGCGGGCCCAACTCGGTCTACGCCCCCGACGCGCCGCTCGCCGAGACGGCGCTGTTCGACGTGGCACCGGTGCTCGGCGTGTGCTACGGGATGCAGCTCATCGCGCATGTGCTGGGCGGCGAAGTGAAGCGCGGCGGGCAGCGACAATATGGCCGCGATCGGATCCGGCCGACCCGCGACAGCAAGCTGTTCGCCGGCTTCTCGCACGACGAGTCGACCACGGTGTGGATGAGCCACGGCGACCATGTCGAGAAGGCGCCCCCCGGCTTTCACGTGATCGCAGCCAGCGACGAGAATCCCGTGGCGGCGATCGAGCACGCGTCGCGCCCGATCTATGGCGTCCAGTTTCATCCGGAGGTCGCCCATACCGCGCGCGGTGCGGAGATCCTCGGCAACTTCCTCGACCGGATCTGCGGCGCCGAGCCGAGTTGGACGCCGGGCGCGTTCATCGACGACGAGGTGGCGAAGATTCGCCGGCAGGTCGGCGATGCACAGGTCATCTGCGGACTGTCCGGCGGCGTGGACAGCTCGGTCGCCGCGGCACTGGTACATCGCGCGATCGGCGATCAGCTCACCTGCGTCTTCGTCGACACGGGATTGCTGCGGCTGCACGAGCGCGAGCAGGTCGAGCAGACGATGCGCGCCCACATGGGGATCAAGCTCGTCACCGTCGACGCCTCGCGGCAATTTCTGACCGCGCTCCAGGGTGTGACCGATCCGGAAGCCAAACGGCGCGCGATCGGCCACACCTTCATCGACGTGTTCGAAGAGGCGACGGCCAGGGCGGGGACGCACGCGAAGTTCCTGGTGCAGGGCACGCTCTATCCGGACGTGATCGAGAGCTCGTCACCGAAGGGCGGCCCGTCGGTGACGATCAAGACGCACCACAATGTCGGCGGCCTGCGTCCGGACATGCAGTTCGCGCTCATCGAGCCGCTGCGCGAATTGTTCAAGGACGAAGTGCGGAACGTCGGACGCGAGCTCGGGCTGCCCGAGGTGATGGTGGGACGCCATCCCTTCCCGGGACCCGGCCTCGCCATTCGCGTCCTCGGCGAGGTCACCGAGCCGTCCCTGCGCGTGCTGCGTCAGGCCGATGCGATCTACCTCGAGGAGATCCGCGCGGCAAATCTCTACGACGAGATCTGGCAGGCATTCGCCGTGTTGCTACCCGTACGCAGCGTGGGCGTGATGGGCGACGAGCGGACCTACGACAACGTGGTCGCGCTGCGCGCCGTGACGAGCACCGACGGGATGACGGCCGACTGGTTCCCATTCCCGCACGACGTGCTCGCGCGGATATCGAACCGGATCATCCGCGAGGTGGACGGGGTGAATCGCGTCGTCTACGACGTCAGCTCCAAACCGCCCGCCACTATCGAATGGGAGTGAGCTCCTCGATCGGGGCGCTCGAACGCGAGTGCCCGACTGAAGGACCCGTCAGACTCCTTTTTCCTTGAGCAGCTCCAGGAACTGCCTCGGCTCGGTGAGTCCGAGCAGTCGCTGCGGCACGTCCGGCTCCTTCGAGAACTGGGCGATCTTGCCGAGCACGGGGAGATACTGGTTCGAGACCTCGAGCGGCGGGGCGACGATGAGGAAGAAGAAGTTCACCGGCTTCTCGTCGATCGCCTTGAAGTCCACCCCGTGCGGCTTGCGTCCGAACGCGACGCGGAGCTTGTTCACGACGAGCGAGCGACAGTGCGGGATCGCGATCCCGCGGCCGATCCCCGTCGAGCCCAGATTCTCGCGCCGCTTCAGCATCTTGAACAGCATCCCTTCCGACTTCTCGTCGAGCTTGAGCAGGGCGATGAGCTCTTTGAGAATGTCGTCCTTCGATTCTCCCTCGAGCTCGAGCTTGATTGCGTCTTCGCTGAAGAACTCGCGCAGTTCCATCTCGCTGGATCCGGTGCCGGGCGGTGCGGGGACGGGCGGCAGGCCGTAGGGGCCCGGGCCGCGCGTAATCGAACCGGGGAAGGTACCCGCCCGCGCCGCGCCTTGTCAAACCGCGTCGTTGCTTCGACTTCCGAGCACCGGTAGCTTACAGGTATGCGTTTCCCGTTCCCTCTTCAGGTCGACGTCCCGCTCTATCTCGCGCCGATGGCCGGCGTGTCGGAATCGCCGTTCCGGCAGCTCTGCCACGAGCACGGGGCGGATGTCGTGGTGACCGAGTTCCTCTCGGCCGAGGGGATCCGCCGCGAGAACGAGGCGACGGTGCGCAAGCTGGCCTTCGGGGCCACCGAGCGGCCGATCGGCGTCCAGATCTTCGGCGCCGATCCGGTCGCGATGGGCGAGGCGGCTCGCTTCGTGTCCGACGTCTTCGAGCCGGAGTTCATCGACATCAACTTCGGCTGTCCGGTCAAGAAGGTCGTGCGGCGCAACGGCGGCTCCGGCTGCCTGCGCGATCTCGACCTGGTGCAGCAGGTCATTCGCGCGGTCGCCGCGGCGACCCACCTCCCGGTCACGTGCAAGATCCGCAGCGGCTGGAACGAGGAGATGCGCGATCCGGTGCAGATTGCGCTGCGCTGCCAGGACGCGGGCGTGCGGGCCATCGCGCTGCACCCGCGAACTCGCACGCAGATGTACACCGGGAGCGCGCGGTGGGAGGAGATCGCCGCGGTGGTCGACGCGCTGGACATCCCCGTCATCGGCAACGGCGACATCAAGACCGCCGAAGACGCCGTGCGGATGCGCCGGCAGACCGGCTGCGCGGGGATCATGATCGCGCGCGGCTCATATGGGCAACCGTGGATCTTCGCGCAGGTGAAAGACCTGATGGCCGGCCGGCCGATGCGCCCCGCGCCGTCCGTGGCCGAGCGATTCGCGATCGCGCTCCATCATGCCCGCATGGTGATGGCGTATGAGACCGACCCTCGCGGCGCGGCGATCGAGTTCCGGAAGCACCTCGGTTGGTACGCGAAGGGGCTTCGCGGCGGCGCCGAGCTGCGCAAGCGCCTCTACGCGGTGACATCGTTCGGCGAGGTCGAAGGTATCTTCGGCGACTATCTGGCGAACGCCGACCGCTATGCCGCCTCCGACGCGGCGCCGGTGATCGACGGCGCGGAGCTCGAGGCCGACGCCGCATGAGGCGCGAGCGGGTCCGCGACCTTCTCTCGCGGGTCGCGGATGGCTCGCTCGCCGTCGACCGCGCCCTGGAATCGCTCTCGCTCGAGCCAGCGGAGTCGCTCGGTTTCGCGACGATCGATCACCACCGTTCCCTGCGGCAGGGCTTCCCCGAAGTGATCTACGGCGGCGGAAAGACGCCGGGTCAGATCGTCGCGATCGCCGAACGGATTGCCGAGCGCGGTGACGGCGTCCTGGTAACTCGGCTGGCGGACGACGCGGTCGCCCCGCTCCTGTCGGCGATCCCGGGTATCGAGCACAACGCGCTGGCGCGCACGGCCTTTCTTCGTCCCCCCGTGCTGCCGCGTGCGGAGAAGGGGACGCTGCTCGTCGTCACCGCCGGCACGAGCGATCTGCCGGTGGCCGAGGAGGCCGCCGTCACCGCCGACGCGATGGGGTGCACGCTCGGCCGCCTCACCGACGTCGGCGTGGCCGGGATCCATCGCCTGCTGGCGCATCGTGAGACGCTCGGCGGAGCCAGCGTCATCATCGTCGTCGCAGGGATGGACGGCGCGCTGGCGTCGGTCGTCGGAGGGCTCGTGCGGGTGCCGGTGATCGCCGTGCCAACGAGCGTCGGCTATGGCGCCGCCTTTCAGGGCGTCGCACCTTTGCTCTCGATGTTGAACAGTTGCGCCGCCGGCGTGACCGTCGTCAACATCGATAACGGTTTTGGTGCGGCCGTGGCGGCCGCGCGCATTCTTCACGGTTAGCGCAACACCGATCGGTGATCGCGATCGGAACGGTTTAGCCGCCGCCCGTCTACCGCCCAGTCCATCCCATGTTGCTCGCCGCGACCTTCGCTCTCACCGTCGCCGCCCTGATCGTGGCGGCCGCGTCGGTGCGCGCCATGCGTCGCTATCGCGCCGAGCTGAACACGGCTCGGGCGCGGCTTGCGGTCCTCGGCGGTCCGCTGCCCGACGACGACGATCGTCGCGCCGTGGGCGCTTCGGCGCTCCGGCGTTCGGAGCGGGTGAAGTTCGAGGCGGACGAGGTCGAGCACTATCGCGAGCTGCTGGCGCACCTTCTGGCCGACTTCAGGGATGTCGCCGGTGCAGAGGAGGCGGTGTTCTGGCGGTTCACCGCCGTCGGCGACGCCCTGGAGCCGGCCGACTGGTCGACGGAGAGTCCCGCGCCGGCGTTCTTCGACTTCGCGGAGTGGGGACCGCTCGTCCAGTGGTCCGCGGAGACGGGTGTCGTGCAGACGATCGGTCACGACGACACGGTGATCGTCGGTGCCGCCTGCGTGCGGGAGGGCGCGTCGGTGCTCGGCGTGCTGAGTCTGACCGGGGCGACGGGTCTCGCGTTGCCGCGCCAGGCGCTGAAGGAATGGCTGCCCCGGATGGCGGCGCAGTTGGCGGCCTTTCACGAGCTCGTGGACGTGCGACGCATGTACGGCCGGCACATGCGCCAGAGCCAGGCGCTGCTCGACGCCGTCCAGCGTCTTCAGGGCGACAAGAGCAGCGACGGAGTGGCGCGCGCTCTCTGCGAGACGGCGCTCGACGTCTCCGGCGCACGGGGTGCGGCGCTCATACGCTGGCATGGCGACGCCGAGGGCGGGGCCATCGAGTTCGCCACGAGTGGGACCGGTCTGCCGGACGCCGCGCCGCTGGACCCGTCGTCGATCGTCGCCGAGGCGTGCAAAGGAGGCCGGCTGCAGGTGTTGGATGATGCGCGGGGGCGCTCGTCTGGCCTTGCGATGTACGGCGTGCCTCGGGTGCTCAGCGACCCGGGCTCGGTGGCGATCATGCCGCTGTCGAAGGACGGACGGGTGCTGGGCGCTCTCGTTCTGGAGGCCGACGCGCCGGGCGCGCTGACGCTCGAGGAGACTCGGCCCCTGACCGTGTTGGGCGCTGTGGTCGCTGGATCGCTCGAGCTCGCGTGGTCGTACGAGGAGGTGGATCGCAGGTCGCGAACCGACCCGCTGACCGGACTCTACAATCGCCTTCACTTCGGCGAGCAGCTCCAGGCCAGCCTGTCGGCGGCGGACCGCTACGGTCAGCCGGTGTCGCTCGTGCTTGTGGACGTCGACCACTTCAAGAAGGTGAACGACACGTGGGGGCACGAGGCTGGCGACGCCGTGCTCCGGCAGATCGCTCGACTGCTCCAGGATGGAGTGCGCGACGTCGACGTCGTGCGCTATGGCGGGGAGGAGATGGCGATGCTCCTTCCGCGGACGGTGAGCGAGGACGCGGTCGAGGTGGCGGAGCGGCTGCGGTCGCGGATCGCGTCGGCCGTGGTACGGCACCGCGGGGCGGACATCGCGGTCACGGCGAGCTTCGGGGTGGCGACGTACCCGGAAACGGTGAAGCATCGGGACCAGCTCTTTCCGGCAGCGGACAAGGCGCTGTACATCGCGAAACAGGCCGGGAGAAACTGTGTGAGGTCAAAGCCGTCAAGCAACGTTGCGACAGCGAGTTAGTGTCACACACCTCATCTTGTTTGTAACTGCAGCGTTCGCTTGACGTTCAGGTGGATGCCGCTAGATTGCAAGACGTAGGGGGCGACTGGCTTCGACGGGACTGGTGAAGCTGTGGGCGCGTGCCGAGGTCCTCGGGCACCTCGTTAAACACTCGGGAAACTTCCAACTGCGAACGACAACTTCGCTCTTGCCGCCTAACTTCGGTTAGGCCCGCAGGTGCCCATGGGGAAGCCCGCCTGGGGCGGCTCCGCGGGTAACGCAAATCCGGGCTAGTCGGACGTTTCGCCTTCGGGCGTCCGGCGAAAATTCGAGGGCTCACCCGGCGGTGGGCGGCCCACTGGCCAGCCGACGGGAACATCAATCGGTGGGATACGCACGTAGGGCCTGTGGTCGATCTAGCTTCGGACCGGGGTTCGATTCCCCGCGCCTCCACTGTGGACTGAAACAGCTCTGCCGGCTTGCCGGCAGAGCTGTTTCAGTTGTGAGAGGTGGGTGACTCGCCCCCTGGCTGACTGACCGGTCGAGCGGTGTTCGGTCACCCGCCGTCCACCGTTCACCGGCCTCAGAGTATCTCTCGCCGCTCTCCCACTGGCCGATTCTCCACCGGTATCTCGCCCGGCACATCATCCCGCCGCCGCTTCTTCGCCTTGAAGATGAACTCCGGTGCCAGCGCCACGCCGAGCAGCGTGACCGGAAGGATCTGCTGGGCCTGGATCAGGAACGCGACCGCGATCGCCTGGTCCCGGTCCAGACCGAACGCCACCGCCGTCGCCGCGTAGGCCGCCTGGAACAGCCCGACGTTGCCTGGCGTCGCGCGAAGCGCGAAGCCGAGGTTCACGGCGAGCAGCGCGGCGATGGTCGCTACGGGGGTCATCGGGAAGTGCGCCGCCTGCGCCGTGAGGTGATAGGTCATCACCTGGCAGGCCCACGCGGCGACGCTGAGGAAGAGCGCCGCGATGAAGCGTGGTCCGCTCGACACGGCGCCGATCGTCTGCACGAAGCGCGAGCCGTACACCTTGAGCCGCCCGCGCCACGAGGCCGGCTTCGGTCCCACCACGGTCTCCACGACGTCCGGGCGGCGGATGAGCCAGACCAGCAGCACGGCCATCAGCACGAGCGCCGCGATCGCGAACGGCTTCACCCGCTCGAGGGTGGGCGGCAGGGTGAGGAAGGTGGCGGCGAGGGCGAGAAGCACGACGTAGCCCACGAGCTCGAACAGGCGTTCCAACGCCAGCGTCGCCACGACCTTGGCGCTCTGGACGTGCGCGCTGCGCGCGACGAACACGACGCGGGCCGCTTCGCCGCCGTTCGCCACCAGCACGTTGTTCAACCCCGCGCCGGCGAAGGTCGCGCGGAGCGCCAGCGCGAAGGAGCTCACCCCGATCGGGCGGAGGAACACCCACCACCGGATCCCTTTCACGACGATCGAAGCGATGTTCACCAACGCAGCCACGAGCAGGAGCGACGGCGAGGCGGCGCGCATCGCGGCCCACGTCGCGTGCCAGTTCACGCGGGTCGCGAACAGCACCAGCATCGCCAGGATGACGAGGGTGAGGCCGATGCGGAGTACGCGGGAGAGAGCGGTCTTCATGCGTCGTGCGGGTCAGGTGGGCAGGGTGGAGAATCCGAATCCGCGCGTACGAAGGCCGTCGATGATGGCCGGTAGCGCGTCCGCCGTTTGCATGCGGTCTCCGTCGGCGTCGTAGCCGTCACCATCGTGCAGCAGGAGAATGGATCGGGCGTGCATTCCGCGAATTGCGCGCCGGGCAATCTCATCCGCGCCGGGTCTCGCCGAGTCCCATACGCCCAGCGACCAGCCGACGGTGCGTTGGCCAAGCGAGGCGGCGATCGGCGTCACCCAGGGATTGCGAAAGCCGTGCGGCGCGCGAAAGTGGCGCAGGGAGGCCAGTCCGGACGCACGACAGATCGCGTCGGTGCCGCGAGTGAGGTCGTCGCGCACGTACGACGGGCTGCGGCGATGCAGCTTCCGGTGCTGGTAGCCGTGATTGCCGAGCTGATGCCCCTCCACGGCCATGCGCCGCACGAGCTCGGGCCAGCGGTCCGCGTGGCGGCCGAGCACGAAGAACGTCGCGGGCACGCCCTCGCGTGCGAGCACGTCGAGGATGCGCGACGTCGCGCGCGGGTTCGGTCCGTCGTCGAAGGTGATGCTCACGCAATTGCCCGAACCAGGCAGATGCGTGAGCGTCGGTCCGAAGATCCACGAGTTGCGGTGCCAGGTGCCGTGCGCTGCTAGTCCGGCGCCGGCGAATGCGCCGGCCACCCACCCGATCATACGGCGACGGCGACGCGTCCCATCACGTGGTGATAGACGTCCAGCACCTGGGAGGTGACGCGCGGCCAGCTGTATTTCATCGACTCGTAGCGGCCGGTAGTACCGAGCTGGATGCGGAGACCTTCGTCGTCGAGCAGCTGCACGAGCGCGTCGGCGAGGGCGTCGCGGTCGCCGCAGGGTGTCATGAGCGCCTCGCGGCCGTTCACCACAACGTCCTGGAAGCCGAGGATGTCGGAGCAGACGATCGGCGTCTCGCAGGCCATCGACTCGAGGAGAGTGATGCCGAACGAGGCCTTGGTGGTGGGACAGGCGTAGATCGAGCTGTGCGCGTAATAGCTCGGACGTCCTTCGAGCACCGCGCCGACGAAGGTGATGTCGGGGTCGCCGTTGGCCTGCTTGTAGTAGTGCTCGCGGAGCGGACCGTCGCCGACGACGACGAGCTGGGCCTCGCGGCGCTTTCCCTTCACCTTGCGGAACGATTCGATGAGCGTGGTCAGCCCGTTGCGGGGATCGAACCGGCCGAGAAAGAGAATGGAGGGAACGTCCTTCCGAATGGCGGGCGGGGCGGCGACGCTGGGATGAAAGACGTCGGTATCGATGCCGTTGGGAATGATCTGCCACGGCGCGCAGAAGTACCGTTCGAGCGCGACCGTGGTCGAGTGCGACACGCAAATCGCCGCGTCGAGCATGTCCAGTCGCTTCTGGAAATAGCCGTTGAGGAAGCGGTACCCCTTGGACTTGTCGAAGTATGTGTGGAAGGTGCCGACGACCGGGCACTCGGCCTCTTCGATGGCGAGCAGGGGCAGGGTCGGGGTGAGCGGCGAATGGACGTGGACGACGTCGTACCGGCCGGCCTTGAGCACCTTGCGCATCTGCCGGCGCAGATCGAGGGCAATGGTGATCCGTGCCTGGGACCCGTTGCAGTACACGGGCTGGCTGCGGCCGATGCGGATGACGTTCGGCTGCGGCTCGGCGCCCGGGAGGTTCGAGGTGATGATGTCCACGTGGTGCCCGCGGCGGCGTGCCTCGCGGGCGAAGAAATGGACGTGCTCGCAGACTCCGCCGAGGTGCGGATAGTAGTACTCGGTCACCAGGGCGATGCGCAGCGTCCGCTCGTCGTGGATCTCAGGCAAGCTGGGAAGGTTCGGGAGCGCCGGTTTGGACCGACGCGTGGCTGCGGCGCTACTGGGCGGTGGATTCAAGAGCGGCATGAGCAGCGGCTAGACGGGCGATGGGGACCCGATACGGAGAGCACGAGACGTAATCGAGCCCGATGGCGTGGCAGAACTTCACGCTCTTGGGCTCACCACCGTGCTCCCCGCAGATTCCGACCTTGAGCTGCGGGCGCACGCTTCGACCAGCGGCGACGGCCTGGGTAATAAGCTTGCCAACCCCCGCTTGGTCAAGGACTTGGAAGGGGTCCTCCGGGAAAATGCCCCGCTCTATATACTCCGGAAGGAAGCGTCCGGCGTCGTCGCGGCTCAGTCCGAAGGTCGTCTGGGTGAGGTCGTTGGTGCCGAAGGAGAAGAATTCGGCACGTTTGGCGATCTCGTCCGCGGTGAGCGCAGCACGGGGAAGCTCGATCATCGTGCCGATGGTGTAGTCGATCTCCTCGCCCATGGCGCCGAGCACCTGTTCGGCCGCCTGCGTGAGCACGGCACGCTGGTTCTCGAACTCCTGAAAGGTGGCGACGAGCGGGATCATGATCTCAGGACTCACGTCCACCCCTCGACGTTTCGCCCTCAGCGCCGCCTCGAAGATCGCCCGCCCTTGCATTTCCGTGATCTCGGGGTAGGTGATCCCCAGCCGGCAGCCGCGGTGGCCGAGCATCGGGTTCGTCTCCCGAAGGCTCTCGACGATGTGTGCCAGCTCGGACCGGCTCAGCCCCAATGTCCGCGCGAGCAGCTTGGATTCCTCGCCGCCGTGCGGGAGGAACTCGTGGAGCGGCGGGTCAAGCAGCCGGATCGTGACCGGAAAGCCCTGCATCGCCTCGAAGATCCCCTCGAAGTCGAGCCGCTGCATCGGCAGCAGCTTGGCCAGCGCTCGGCGACGGCCCGACTCGTCTCGCGCGACGATCATCTCCCGCATGGGAGTGATGCGGTCTCCTTCGAAGAACATGTGCTCGGTGCGGCAGAGCCCGATCCCTTCCGCGCCGAACGCGCGCGCGATGCGAGCGTCATGCGGCGTGTCGGCGTTCGCGCGCACCTTCAGCGTGCGCACCTCGTCGGCCCAGCCCATGAGCTGCTCATAGGACCGGTACGCGGGTGCCTGCTGAGGCGCGAGCATCCCGCGCGTCACCTGGACGACCTCGCTGGGCGTGGTCGGCAGGTCACCGGCGAATACCTTGCCCGTGCTGCCGTCGAGCGTGAGCCAGTCGCCCTCGTTGACGATCGTGCCATTCATCGAGGCGCATCGGCGCTCGAGGTCGACGACCATCTCCTTGCAGCCGACGATGGCGCACTTTCCCATGCCGCGCGCGACGACGGCGGCATGGCTGGTCATGCCGCCGCGGGCGGTGAGGACCGCGCGTGCGGCGACGATGCCGTGAAAGTCCTCCGGCGTCGTCTCGTCGCGCACGAGGATGACGGCGTCGCCGCCGGCGGCGCGGCGCTCGGCCTCGTCGGGATCGAAGACCGCGCGACCGTTCGCCGCGCCGGGACTGGCCGGCAATCCGGTCGCGATCGGCGTCGCTCGCACTTTGGGATCGATCACGGGATGCAGCAGCTGATCGAGCTGGTCGGGGGGCACCCGCATCACCGCCTCCCGCGGCTCGATCATTCCCTCGGCCACCATCTCGGTGGCGATGCGCACGGCCGCGGCGGCGGTGCGCTTGCCGGTGCGCGTCTGCAGGAGGTAGAGCTTGCCGCGCTCGACGGTGAACTCGATGTCCTGCATCTCGTGGTAGTGCTGCTCCAGCCGGTCCTGCGTCGACAGGAGCTCCTCGTACGCGCCGGGCAGCCGGGTGGCCATCTCGTCGATGCTGAGCGGCGTGCGGATACCGGCGACGACGTCTTCGCCCTGCGCGTTGATGAGAAACTCGCCGTAGAACTTCCGCTCGCCCGTGCTCGGGTTGCGCGTGAAGGCGACGCCGGTGCCGGAATCCTCACCGAGGTTGCCGAACACCATGCTGACGACGTTCACCGCGGTGCCGAGGGTCTCGGAGATCCCCGCATGCCTGCGGTAGTCCTGCGCCTTCTTGAGGGTCCACGACTTCCACACCGCCTCGATGGCGCCCCAGAGCTGCTCCACCGGATCCACCGGAAACTCGCGGCCTATCGCACCGCGAATCAGGGCCTTGTACTCGTCGACGAGCCGATGCAACGCCTCCTCGCCGAGCTCCGCGTCGGTGTCGACGCCGGCGGTGAGCCGCTTGGCGGCGAGGAGCTGCTCGAACTTGGCGTGGCTGACGCCGAGGACGACGTCGCCGTACATCTGGATGAAACGGCGGTACGAGTCGTACGCGAAGCGCGGGTTGCCGCTCGCGCGGGCCAGGCCGGCGACGGTATCGTCGTTGAGGCCGAGGTTGAGAATGGTCTCCATCATCCCGGGCATGGAGACCGGCGCGCCGCTCCGCACGGAGACGAGGAGCGGATTCGCCGCATCGCCGAACCGCTTGCCGCTCGCCTGCTCGAGGCGCTGGACGTTCTCGCGCACCGCGGTGCGCAGCCCGTCGGGCACGGTGCCATCGCGCAGATAGTCGATGCACGCGAAGCAGGCGATGGTGAAGCCCGGCGGAACGGGCACGCCGAGGTTGGTCATCTCGGCGAGGTTGGCGCCCTTGCCACCGAGGATGGACTTCATGTCCCTGGTGCCCTCGGCGCGGCCGTTCCCGAAGAAGTAGGTGGCGCGGTCAGTCATCGGTCGTGAGCCAGGGGCAGTCAAACGAATGCACGGAACGGGCGGAAACGAGGGAACGGGCGGATCGGTCCCGCGTAGGGCTGGACACCGCCTACCAAACCGGCCCCGCGACCTCCAAAGGTCCTTCTTCGTGTTGCGGACGGGATGCGGAAGTGGCGCCTGGACGATGTCGGTGTGCCGTCATCCACCCGTTCCGCGTATTCAGTATCCGCTCTTACTCCGTCAGCACCCGCACCCGAACCTGAGCTTCTCCGGATCGGTCGGTGGCGGGGTCGGGTAGTCACCGGAGAAGCACGCATGGCAAAACCCGTGCGGGCCGCCGGGAACCGATTCGAGCATCCCTTGCAGCGAAAGATAGCCCAACGAGTCGACGCCGAGTGATGCACGGATCTCCTCGAGGGTGTTGTTGGCAGCGATGAGCTCATCGCGGCTCGGCGTGTCGATGCCGTAGTAGCACGGGCCCGTGACCGGGGCCGAGCTGACGCGCATGTGCACCTCGAGCGCGCCGGCCGCGCGGACGAGCTGCACGAGGCCCCTGGTGGTCGTCCCCCTGACAATGGAATCGTCCACCATCACGACGCGCTTCCCCTCGAGGACTTCGCGCACCGCGTTGTACTTGAGCCGCACCTTGGCGTCGCGGGTGGCCTGCGTGGGCTGAATGAACGTGCGGCCGACGTAGTGATTCCGGATGAGCGCGAGCTCGTAGGGCAGGCCACTCTCCTCGGCGAACCCCATCGCCGCCGAGTTGGACGAATCGGGGACGCTGAACACGAGGTCGGCCTCGGGGGCGGGACACTCCTGGGCGAGGCGGCGTCCGAGCGCGCGACGCGCACGGTCCACCGAGCCGCCGAAGATGCGGCTGTCAGGGCGCGCGAAGTACACGTGCTCGAACACGCATCGCTTGAGATCCTTGTGCCCGAGCGGGAAAATCGAGCGCTCGCCCATGTCGTCGACGGCGAAGATCTCGCCGGGCTCGATGTCGCGCTCGTAGGTCGCGCCGACGATGTCGAGCGCGCAGGTCTCCGAGCCGAACACCGGTGCGCCGTTGAGTCGGCCCATCACGAGCGGCCGCCAGCCGCGCGGGTCGCGCGCGGCGAGCAGCGTGTCGCCGAGGACCATGAGCAGGCTGAACGCCCCCTCCACCCCTTGCAGCGCGTCCGCGAGCCGTTCCTCGGGCTTGTCGGCGACGGAACGCGCGAGACGGTGCACGATCACCTCGGAGTCCATCGACGAGTTGAAGATGGAGCCGAGGTCTTCGAGCTCCGCGCGCAGCTCGCCGGCGTTGGTGAGATTGCCGTTGTGCGCCAGCGAGATGTGGCCGCCGCGCGAGCTCACGAGCACCGGCTGCGCATTCTCGATCGTCGACGAGCCCGCGGTGCTGTAGCGCGTGTGGCCGATGGCCATCGTGCCGTGCAGCGCGTCGAGCTGCGCGTTGGGCATGTCGGACACCAGCCCCATGCTGCGCACGCCGCGCGCCGCGCCGCTCTCGTCCACGGCGACGATACCGGCGGACTCCTGTCCGCGGTGTTGGAGAGAGTACAGCCCGAGCTTGGTCAACGTCACCGCGTCGGGTTGGCCGCGGACGCCGAAGATGCCACACATATCGTTCAGACCACCGAGTCGGAGGCGAGCGCAACGTCCTGCGCCGAGGCGCCGCGCTGCATGATGCGAGGGATCGCTTCGTGATACGCGTCGGCGAGCTGCTTGACCGACGCGCGCATCCGGCGCGACCCGACCGTTACCTCGAGCAATCCCGACGCCGCGCTCACCGTTCCGATCGCGGCGGCGGGCACGCCGCGCCGGCCCGCGATCGCGAGGACGGCGGCGGGATCGGGCGTCGATACGACGACGCGGCTCTGCGCCT
This sequence comes from Gemmatimonadaceae bacterium, assembly GCA_036488775.1. Classification (GTDB taxonomy): domain Bacteria; phylum Gemmatimonadota; class Gemmatimonadetes; order Gemmatimonadales; family Gemmatimonadaceae; genus AG11. The sequence continues at coordinate 26,597 of DASXHF010000108.1, forward strand.
CGCCGAACAGCAGCGATCGCAGCGGCAGGCCGCCCCAGATCGAGAGATCGACGCGCGCACCGGTCGTCGCCGAGCGATCCATCATCACGCACTCGGCGAGCGCGACGGCCAGGCCGCCGTCTGCGCAGTCATGCGCCGACCTGATTGCACCGGACCGAATCGCCTCCAGCAGCGCGTCGATCAGGGCGCGTTCGCGCGCGAGATCGAGGCGGGGCGGGGCACCGGCCACTTCGCCGTGCACGCGCAGCAGGTACTCGCTCGCGCCCAGCTCATCGGTGTTGTCGCCGAGCAGGATGATCGTGTCGCCGTCCGTGACGAAGGTGGAGCGAGTGACGTGGGCGAGCGAATCGATCAATCCCACCATGCCGATCACCGGCGTCGGATAGACCGCCCCGCTGGGGCTCTCGTTGTAGAGCGATACGTTGCCCCCCGTCACCGGCGTGCCGAGCGCCTCGCAGGCTTCCTTCATGCCGGCGACCGCCTCGCGCAGCTGGAAATACACTTCCGGGCGCTTCGGGTTGCCGAAGTTGAGGTTGTTCGTGATCGCCTTCGGCTGGGCGCCGGCGCAGGCGACGTTGCGCGCCGCCTCCGCGACCGCGATGCGCGTTCCGGCGCGCGGATCGAGATAGACGTAGCGTCCGTTGCAATCCGTGGTCAGCGCGACCGCGCGGTCGGTGCCGCGGATGCGAACGACCGCCGCGTCCGCACCCGGTCCGACGACGGTGTTGGTACGGACGGTATGATCGTACTGCTGAAAGACCCAGCGCTTGCTGGCGAGAGTGGGCGACAGCAGCAGACGCTCGAGCGTCCACACCGGATCCGCTTCCTCGGGACGCTCGGCGATCTTGCTCACGTCGCGCGCGCGGCGCGCCTGAATGTCTTTGCTCTCGCGCGCGTCGGGCTCGTAGGTGGGGCAATCGGTGACGAGACGAATGCCGGGAAACTCCGCGACGACACGATCGCCTTCGACGACGCGGTACACCGGCTCGGCGATCACCTCGCCGATGACGGCGGCCGTGAGGTCCCACTTCTCGAGAATGGCGCGGACGTCGTCTTCGTGCCCCTTCTTCGCCACGACGAGCATGCGCTCCTGCGACTCGCTCAGCAGCAGCTCGTAGGGCGTCATTCCTTCCTCGCGTGCCGGCACCTTCGTCGTGTCGATCACCACGCCGACATCGCCGCGCGCGGCCATCTCGGCGGACGAGGACGTGAGGCCGGCCGCGCCCATGTCCTGGATCGCGACGATGTGACCGCTGCGAATCAGCTCGAGACTCGCCTCGAGCAGCAGCTTTTCCGTGAAGGGGTCGCCGACCTGCACGCGCGGTCGCTTGGCATCGCTCGCTTCGGACAGATCCTCGGAGGCGAACGAGGCGCCGTGAATCCCGTCCCGTCCGGTGCGTGCGCCAACGGCGATGATCGGATTGCCGACTCCTTCCGCCACGGCGCGCATGAGCTCTTCCTCTTTCATGAGCCCGACGCACATCGCATTGACGATCGGATTCCCTTCGTAGGCGGGATCGAACACGACCTCGCCGCCGACCGTCGGCACGCCGACGCAGTTGCCGTAGTCCCCGATCCCCTTCACGACGCCCGCGAACAGATAGCGCACCCGCGGCGAGTCGAGCGAGCCGAAACGCAGTGAGTTGAGCAGCGCGATCGGCCGTGCTCCCATCGTGAAGACGTCGCGCAGGATGCCGCCGACGCCGGTTGCCGCGCCCTGATACGGCTCCACGGCGGAGGGATGGTTGTGCGACTCGATCTTGAAGGCGACGGCGAGGCCGTCGCCGATCGCGATCACGCCCGCATTCTCACCGGGACCCTGCAGGACGTACGGTGCCTTGGTGGGAAGTGTCCTGAGCAGCGGCCGCGAGTGCTTGTAGGAACAGTGCTCGCTCCACAGTGCGCTGACGATGCCGAGCTCCGTGAAGGTTGGCGTGCGGCCGAGCATGGCGACGAGACGTTCGTATTCGTCGGGGGTCAGTCCATGCTCGGCGACGAGCGCCGGCGTGATGACGGGATCGCCGGGACGTACGGTGACGGTCACGTCGGCTGGCCGGGTTTGGTGGTTGCGGGAGGCTTGTTCGGCGCCGGCTTCATGGGCGTCGGATTCACCGGGATGGATGGGCGCGTGTCGTTGGCTTCCTTCGGCGGCTTGATCTTCGGCGCCGGAGTCGGCGCGCTCTTGCTCCGCTTGGCCTTGGGCTTGGTCGACGTCCGCGGAGCGATCTGTTCGGGTGAGCTGCTCACGCCCGTGTAGTGCCGCTCGGGCGAACGGAAGATCGCGTCGACGACGCTGTCGCCACGCAGGATCACGAGATCATTCATACCGCAGGCCCTGCCACAGGCGTTCGGGTAGAAGAGATAGCTGTACTCGCTTGCCGTGCGCGCAGTGGCCGGTTCGCCGAGTGCGGCGACGACCTGGCTGCGCGTCATTCCCGGCGACACGGTGCGCGGAGCGGCAGACTGCTGAGCGAACGAGACAACGGGGATGAAAAACAGAGCGGAGACGATCGATCGACGCATGAGGCGCTCCTCGTCAGGCTGCGACGCGTTGCAGGATGGATTCGAAGAGCGCGAGGCCGTCCGCGGCGCCGAGGATCGGCTCTACCGCGCGCTCCGGGTGGGGCATCATACCCATGACGTTTCCCTCCGTGCTTACGATACCCGCGATGTCCCGCATCGAGCCGTTCGGATTGTATGCCTCCTCGGCCTGCAGGGGGTCGGGAGCGTAACGGAACACGACGCGCCCCTCTCCCTCCAGCCGGTCGAGCGTCTCGTCGTCCGCCGTGTAGCGGCCGTCGCCGTGCGCGATGGGAAGGGTGATGCGCTGGCCCGTCTGGTAGAGCGACGTGAAGATCGTGTCCACGTTCTCGACGCGCAGGCTGATGCGGGCGCAGACGAACTTGAGCGACGCGTTGCGCAGCAGCGCACCAGGCAGCAAACCAGCCTCGCAGGCGATCTGAAAACCATTGCAGAAGCCGATCACCGGGCCGCCGCGTTTGGCGTGCTGCGCCACTTCCCGCATGATGGGACTGAAGCGCGCGATGGCGCCGGCGCGCAGATAGTCGCCGTAGCTGAAGCCCCCCGGCAGGATGACGACGTCGACGCCCTTGAGGTCGTGATCCTTGTGCCACAAGTACGTTGCCTCTTCGCCGAGCGCGTCGATCGGCGCACGGTAGGCGTCGTAGTCGCCGTTGGAGCCGGGAAAGGTCACGATGCCGAACTTCATACCGCCGTCACCGAGGCGATCTCGTAGTCTTCGGTGACCGGGTTGGCGAGCAGCCGGTCGCACATCTCGCGCGTGCGCTGCCGCGCTTCGCCTTCGCTCGCAGCGTCCTGCTCGAGCACGAGAAAGCGCCCGACGTGCACGTCGGACACCGCGCCGAAACCCAGGGTGTGGAGCGCGTCCGCGACGGCTCGTCCTTGCGGATCGAGGAGGCCACGGCGGGGAACGACCTGGACGGCGATACGAAAGCGACTCATTCGTCGGGCTCGATGATGATGGGACCGATGGGCGATGACGGTAGCGGAGGGGTCGGCGGCGCTGTGTCGGTCGAGGACTCAGCCGGGCCGCCGACGTCGGTCGGCGCAGTGGCATCAGCCGGCGCGCTGTCGCTCGCTCCGCGATCGCGACCGCCGCGACGTCGGCGCCGCTTGCGCCGCCGTGACGGCGCGGACTCGCCTGGCGTCGTGGCCTCCATCTCGCCCGTGTCGTCCTCGGCGAGATAGGGAGACTCGCCGTCGCCGACCGGCACGTCGTCGGGCGGGGTGTCGATGGTGATTGCACCCACGCCGGACGATGGTGTCGGCGCGGCGGGCGACGGAGTCGGCGTCGGTTCGGGAATCACCGGGGCAGCCACCGCCGACGCGGCTGCGGACGGCGTGGCGCGCTCAGGACGCTTCGGGCGCTCGGGACGTTCGGAACGTTCGGAACGGTCGGGGCGCTCCGGACGCTCCGGGCGCTCCTTCTTCTTCTTGTCCCGCCGCGCGGCGCGGTCAGCCTCGGGTGAGGCGGTGCGATCGGATCGTGCGGCGCGCTCCGGCGTGCGCGTCGGTTCCGCGCGGCGCGCCCGCTCCTCGCGCTCGCCGCGGAGTGGACGGTCGGGGAGAACGACCGGCGTCTCGGCCGTGATCGGCCGATTCCGATAGCCCTGCCGCCGCGCGTGCACGCGAGAGTCGGTGAGCTCGAACTCCTCGTCGTCCTCGTCGTCTTCACCCTCGGAGAGGTCGTACGGCACCGTCGGCTGGCGGCGCTCGAACAATCCCGCGAACACCCAGCGCATCAGTCCCCACAACACGTAGATCAACGCGCATGGGAAGAAGTACTCGAGGCGCCGGGTCGCGAGCAGCACCGCGGAGCCGATCAACACCAGCGTTGCGCCGATCGAGCGCAGGCTGCGGAACCCGGTACGCGGCAGCGACGGATACGGGATGTTGCTGATCATCAGGAACGACAGCACCGCCATCAGAATCCGGAGCAGCACGTGCCACGGGAGGCCGCCGATCGCACCGTAGGCGTACAGCGGCGACTGGCTGAACCAGTAGTACGACGCGAGCGTGATCCCGGCCGCGGGGCTCGGCAATCCCTGGAAGTACTCCTTCGCCGTGCCCGCCTGCTCGATGTTGAAGCGCGCCAGCCGCATCACGGCGCACGCCGCGAAGAGGAAGACCACGATCCAATCCCAGCCGTCGCGGTTGAGCACCGCGAAATACATGATCATCCCGGGCGCGAGCCCGAAGGTGATCGCGTCGACGAGCGAGTCGAGCTCCTCGCCGAACTCCGTGCCGGCGTTCGTGGCGCGCGCCACCCGGCCGTCCAGTGCGTCGCAGAGGCCACCGAGCAGCACGTACACGCCTGCCGTGGTGAACTCGAGCCGCGAGGCAGCGATGATCGCGAAGATGCCGAAGAAGAGGTTGCCGAGGGTGAGCCCACTCGGAAACAGGATGACCGCGCGCCGCATGTTGGGGCGGCGAATCGGGCGGATCGGTCGGGTACCGGTCATCGGACTGGAAGCTCCGCGATCACGGTGGTGCCGGCGACCGTCACGTCGCCGATCTTCACGCGCAGCACGGCGCCGGGCGGGAGGAAGACGTCCACGCGGCTTCCGAAGCGGATGAGTCCCATGCGCTGCGCCTGCTGCACCGCCTCACCTTCCTTGCTGTACGTGACGATGCGCCGCGCGATGAGCCCCGCGATCTGTCGCACGAGGATCCGTCCCCGCGAGGTCTCGATCCCGACCGACATCTGCTCGTTCTCGAGGCTCGACTTCTCGGCCGCGGCGTTGAGGAACTTGCCGGGATTGTAGTGCACGTACTTCACGGTGCCGGACACGGGATAGCGATTGACGTGCACGTCGAACACGTTCATGAAGATCGACACGCGCTTGCTGCGCCCCCCCATGAAGCTCGGCTCATCGACGTCCTGGATGAGCACGACCTTGCCGTCGGCCGGGGCGATCACCAGCTGGTCGCCGCGAGCGCCCGTCCGCTCGGGATCGCGAAAGAAGTACGCGACCCAGAGGGCGAACAGCGTCAGCACGAACGCGAGCAGCCAGAGGGGCCACGACCGCCGGTTGAGCGCGAGCGCGTAAGTGGCGGCGGCGATCGCTGCCGCGATCGCGATGAAGACGAGTCCTTCGCGGGCGAAGCTCAAAGGAGATGCAGGGTCAGAGGGTCGAGAGATCGAGCGGCGCGCCCGTGAGCCGCCGATAGGCATCGAGGTAGCGGGCGCTCGTCGCCTCGACGACGTGCGCCGGCAACGGTGGCGGAGGCGCCTCGCCATTCCACCGGCCGGCGCGGCGCTCGGTATCGAGATAGTCGCGCAATGGCTGCTTGTCGAAGCTCGGCTGCGGGCCGCCCGGCGTGTAGCTCTCGGCCGGCCAGAAGCGCGAGCTGTCGGGCGTCAACACTTCGTCGATCAGCCGGACGACGCCGTCGCGATCGCGGCCGAACTCGAACTTGGTATCGGCGATGATGATGCCCTGCTCGCGGGCGAGTTTCTCGCCGAGCGTATAGACCGCGCGCGTCATGCTCTCGAGCTGATGCGTCACCTCGTCGCCGAGGATTTCGCGCATCCGTCCGATCGTGATGTTCTCGTCATGACCGGACTCGGCCTTGGTCGCCGGGCTGAAGATCGAAGGCTCGAGCTTGACGCTTTCGAGCAAGCCTGGCGCGAGCTTCTCGCCGGCCAGCGTGCCCTGCGCGGCGTATTCCTTCCAGGCCGAGCCCGAGATGTAGCCGCGGATCACGCATTCGATCGGGAATACGGTGGTGCGCTTGCACAGCATCGCGCGCCCGACCAGCGCGGCGCGATGCGCCTTCAGATCGGGCACTTCCCTGATGATGGTGTCGGCATCCGCGGCGATCATGTGATGCGGCACGGTGCCTTCGATCTGCTTGAACCACCACGCGCTGATCTGGGTCAGCACCGCGCCCTTCATCGGGATGGTTTCCGCCATCACCACGTCAAACGCGCTAATGCGGTCGGTGGTCAGCAGCAGCACGCGATCCTCGCCGACGGCATAAATATCGCGGACCTTGCCGCGTCCGATCCGTGGCAAAGGAGGATCGCTGGCAAGCATCGAGTTCATCAGGGCGTGCTTTCAAAG
>DASXHF010000135.1:0-3325 GCA_036488775.1 Gemmatimonadaceae bacterium
CCGTTGGGCAAGGCAGGCATTCGCGCGCCGCTGGCGCGGCGCGACCAGCTGCTCGCCGCCGACGGCAACAATGGCTCGTTCAACTCCCTCACCACCGACAAGTTTGCCGTCGTCCTCGACCCCTATCACAACCACCTCGACGAAGTGTGGTTCGAGATCAATCCGGCGGGGGTTCGCGGTGATCAGTTCAACGGCGATCCGTCGTGGGATCCCGTCTGGGAGGGCGCCGCGCAGGTGACGGCCGACGGGTGGACGGCGGAGATGCGCATCCCCTATTCGCAGCTGCGGTTCTCGAGCAAAGCCGTCCAGACGTGGGGTCTCCAGCTCTGGCGTTTCGTCGACCGGCTGAACGAGCAGGACCAGTGGTCATTCCGCCGTCGCAACGAAAGCAGTGGGCCCGGCTACTACGGGCACCTGGAAGGCCTCGCGATTCCGAACGTGCCGAGACAGGCCGAGCTGCTGCCCTACGTGGTGTCGCGCGGCCAGTTCAAGTATGCCGACCCGGGCGACCCTTACCACCGATCGGCAAGGACCAGTCTAAACGGTGGTGCGGACATCAAGTACAACTTGACGTCGAGCCTCACACTCGACGCCACCATCAACCCCGACTTCGGCCAGGTGGAGGTCGACCCTGCCCTGCTCAATCTCTCCGCCTATGAAGTCGCGTTCGACGAGAAGCGGCCCTTCTTCATCGCGAACCGCAGCGCCTTCAGCTTCGGCGGCCTGAGCTGCATCAACTGCAACAACACCTCGAGTCTGAGCGCATTCTACTCCCGCCGCATCGGGCGGCCGCCACAGCTGAACGGACTCGTGGCCGATTCATCCGCCTACGCCGACATGCCGGACGAAACGACCATCCTCGGCGCCGCGAAGATTACCGGCCGCACGAGCAATGGCTACACCATCGGTCTCATGGATGCCGTGACGAGCAAGGAGACGGCGCGGTATCAGCCGCTGTCGGGGGGTGCCGAGCGGACGCAGACGGTGGAACCGCTGACGAACTACTTCGTCGGTCGCGTGAAGAAAGAGTTACGCGACGGCGCCACCACCGTCGGCGGCATCGTCACCTCGGCCGTGCGAGCACTCGAGGGAGATACCGTGCTCACGGACCGACTGCGCGACAACGCAACCGCGGTGGGCATGGACTGGAGCCATAGCTGGAGCAATCGCGTCTACCGGTGGCGCGGGACGGTCATGGCGTCCGACGTCCACGGATCGCCGCAGGCCATGGCGTTGACGCAGCGCTCGTCGACGCACTACTACCAGCGTCCCGATCGCGAGGCGACGTCGGACGGACTCTTCTCCACGCGGTACGACACGACGACCACGTCGATGCGGGGGTACGGTCTGTACACGCGGGTCGCAAAGGAGAACGGCGACTGGATCTGGGAGCTCCAGCAGAACTGGCGCAGCCCGGGGTTCGAGGTGAACGACCTGTCGATCATCAGCCGCGTGGACTACCGCTGGATGAACGCCAACCTCGCCCGGCAGTGGCTCACGCCAGGCCGCTTCTACCGCAGCGCCTTCCTGAGCTACGGCGGCCAGACCCAGTACAACTACGACGGTGACCGCACCGACCTCGAGCAGTATGCGTTCAACACCATCGAGTTCAACAACTACTGGGTGATGCGCGCCTACTGGTCGCGCAGCCACAACGTGCTGGACGATCGCCTGAGCCGCGGCGGTCCGGTGCTGGGCGCGGTCGGGTACGATTACTATCAGCTTGGCATCTCCACCGACCCCCGCGGCCGCGCCGTGTGGAACGTCCAGAACGGTTATTCGGTGAGCTTCGACGGCACCCGAAGTTGGAGCTTCACGCCGGGCGTCGCGGTCAAACCGTCCGGCAACGTGTTCGTGCAGATCTCGCCGAGCTGGAATTGGTCGGAGGACGGCGCGCAGTACGTGACCGCGGTGAAGGATCCGACGGCGACGACGTTCAGTGGCTCACGGTATGTGTTCAGCTACATCACCACGCGCACGCTGTCGCTGGACACCCGCGTGAACTGGACGATCCGTCCCGAGATGACGATGCAGCTCTACGCGCAGCCCTTCGTGGCGAGTGGGAACTACGAGCGTTTCAGGGAGTTCGCGGCGCCACGCACCACTCAGAAGCTGGAGTACGGGAAGGATATCGGGGTCATCACGCGGAACGCCGCGAATGCGGAGTACACGGTGGACCCGGATGGTCCCGGCCCGGCGGCGGCGTTCAGCTTCGCGGATCCGAACTTCACGAGCCACTCGTTGCGTGGGACGGCGGTACTCCGGTGGGAATACCGACCCGGCTCGACGTTGTTCTTCGTGTGGACGCAGCAGCGCGCGGGCGACGACCAGTTCGGTGATCTCCAGCTCCGTCGGGACGCGCGCGCGATGCTTGGCGACCGGCCTGACAACGTGTTCCTGGTGAAGGCGACGTACTGGCTGGGGAGGTGAACGCACGAGCGGGCACACCAGTCCGCTAGGTCACGTACCGCGTTGCCGGACCTTTTTCCGGGCCGCTTGCATTCACTGTCGGTGCACTTTCGTCTCACTCGCATCGACAGGACTACGCAGCCATGACACTGACGGCATTCAAGCCAGCCACGCTTGGCAGAATCACGCTACGAAACCATCTCGTGATGGGACCGATGACCCGCAGTCGCGCACCGGGCAACGTGCCGAATGCGATGATGGCCGAGTACTACAGGCAGCGCGCGGCGGCGGGGCTGATCATCACTGAAGGCACCGCTCCCGCACCCGAGGGGCTCGGCTATGCGCGCATTCCCGGTCTTTTCAATGAAGACCATGTCAAGGGATGGCGCCTCACCACGGATGCAGTGCACGAGGCCGGCGGCCACATCTTCGTGCAGCTCATGCACGTCGGCCGCATCTTCCACGAGCTCAACTTGCCCGCGGGCACAGCTGGTGTCGCGCCTTCGGCGATCGCCGCGGCCGGCCAGATGTGGACCGACCAGGAGCAGATGAAGCCCAACGGCACGCCGAAGGCACTCTCCGGCGCCGACCTGACTCGAGTGCGCGGGCAGTTCGCGAAGAGCGCGGCCCTCGGCATCGCGGCCGGATTCGACGGTGTGGAGCTGCATGGCGCCAACGGCTACCTACTGGAGCAGTTCCTTCATCCGCGCAGCAACCAGCGGACCGACGCCTACGGCGGCAGCGTGCAGAACCGCGCGCGCTTCGTGATCGAGGTCGCGCGCGACGTGGCCGACGCGATCGGCGCGGATCGCGTGGGGATTCGGCTGTCGCCCTGGAGCACCTTCAACGACATGGCGCACTACCCAGAGCTCGACGACGCGTACACGTACCTCGCCGCCGAGCTGCAGAAGATCGG
>DASXHF010000168.1:0-5693 GCA_036488775.1 Gemmatimonadaceae bacterium
CCCAAGATGAACACTCCCAGGGCCTTGAGCCCTCTGAAGGGCCGGGAGAGACCATCCCGTCGATAGGCCGCCCGTGGACGTGGGGTAACCCACTCCGAGCGCAGCGGTCCTAATCGCCCGTGTGGCTTGACCACTCCCAAAGTGGACAACCTCCGCAGACTACGCCTTGCATCGTATCACGCCGGCTCCAACGCCGCGTGATCCAATTCCCCCGAATGACATCCTCTTCCTTCACTTCTTTTCTTTACCTGCGATCCATCGGTCGATCGGTTTCGATCGGTCGCTCAGCCCACCGCACCGCGGAAAGCCCGAGCCCGATTCAGCACGCCGACGACAGACGGATTGAACAACTGAACGACATTTTTTCGCTGGCGATTAGAGCGTAGGGGCCACACCCGTTCCCATCCCGAACACGGTCGTTAAGCCCTACAGCGCCGATGGTACTCCGTCCGAGAGGACGCGGGAGAGTAGGCCATCGCCGGCACCCACTAAGAAACAGCCCCGTTGGCAAAGCCAACGGGGCTGTTTCGTTTGTCGGTGAATCGGTGAATCGGTACGGCGGCTGGTGACTCGGTGACTCAAGACCGAATGGCCACAGCCGGCCTGGAGATCCCGCCGAGCGTTCTCCACGCTGCTTGTAGCCGGCGCCGTCGAGTCACCGAGTCACCAACCGATTCACCGTCTCACCGATTCACGGATTCACCGATTTTACGGATTCGCCGATTCACCGATCTCGCCCCGCTGCACACGGGACTACATCTTGCCTCCCCCCTTGGCGATGCGCGTCTCCAACACCACGATCGCCTCCGCCGGAGCCGCCGCTGCTGGTGCGTTCCTTCTCCGACACGAGCTCAAAGGGCGCCAAGCCGCCGAACGCATGGCTGCCGCCGCGCTCGAGTCGCTGCTCAGAGCGATCGACGCCAATGACCCCGACACCGGCGCCCACGTCCGGCGCGTCGCCGCCTATGCGCTCGTGCTCGCCGACGCCGCTGCGCTGGACGACCACGACAAGCGCACCGTCGAACGCGTCGCGCTCTTTCATGACGTCGGCAAGATCCACGAAGCGCTGTTCGACATCATTCACGACCACCATAAGCTCACACCCGCCGAACGACGTGCCATCGTTACGCATCCCGCTCGCGGCGCCCAGGTGCTCGAGCCGCTCAGCGGATTCTATCCGGACCTCCCGGCGGGTGTCCTCTCACATCACGAGCGCTGGGATGGCCGCGGCTACCCGCGCGGCCTGAAAGGAAAGCGCATCCCCCTCTCGGCGCGCATCGTCTCCATCGCCGATACCTTCGACGCGATCACCCACTCGCGTCGCTATCGCGGACGGCGCTCCATCGAGAAGGCGCGCGAGGTGATCCAGGAAGGACGCGGCACGCAGTTCGATCCGACGCTCGTCGACCTCTTCCTCATGCCGCCGGTGTTCGCGTGCATTCACGACACCTATCGGCAGGTCTCGCACTGGCGCGGCCCGATCGAGCCGCGTCCGCCGGGCCGCGACGAAGATCAGGTGCCGGACATCATCTTTCGATGGCGTCCAGAGCGGATCGCAACGCGCGCGCCGCGTCAGCGGGGTCGGGTGCCGAAAACACCGCGCTGATCACCGCGATCCCGCTCGGATGCGAGTCGGCCAACGCTGCCACGTTGTCAGCCGAGATCCCGCCGATCGCCACGGCCGGCACACCACACAGCCGCGCGAGCTCGGCGAAGCGCGACACCCCGATCGCCACCCCGGCGTCCGGCTTCGAACCGCTCGCGTACACGGGCCCGATGCCGACGTAGTCCGCGCCGGCCGCGCGGGCGACCTCGCTCTCCGTTCCGACCGACGCGCCAATGATGAACCGCGCCGGCACCACGCGTCGCAGCGCAGCAGGCGCGACATCGTCGGTGCCGACGTGGACGCCGTCCGCGCCCGCCGCCAGCGCGACGTCGGCGCGGTCGTTCACCAGCAGCGGTACCGACGGCACCGCGGCGCGAAGTGCGCGCGCGATGTCCACCAGCGTCCTCGGTGTCTCGTCCTTGAGACGAAGCTGCACCATCGTCGCCCCACCGCGAACCGCCGCCGCCGCGCGGGCCGCAAGCCCGTCGACGCCGTCGCGCAGCGAATCCGTGATCGCGATGAGGCGGAGCGACGCCGGATCGAGACGATTCACTAGCGCGCCGTGTCCCGGCGCAGCACGGCGACCGAATCCCACTCGCGCCGCGCGGCCTTCACCGCGACGCTGTGCGCGCGGAAATCCCTCGTAAACTCGTGATGTCCGTCGGGATGCGCGACGAAATACCGGTACGGCACCTTCGCCGGATAGAGGGCCGCCACGATTGCCGGCCGGCCAGGTGACGCGATCGGCCCGGGTGGAAGGCCGGAGTACCGATAGGTGTTGTACGGCGAATCGATCGCGAGATCCTTGTACAGCACACGCGAAACGTGACGGCCGAGCGCATACTGCACGGTGGGGTCGGCCTGCAGCCGCATCCCGCCTTTCAGGCGGTTGAGGTACACCGCCGCGATCACCGGACGCTCCTCGGGGATCCGCGCCTCCTTCTCCACGATCGCGGCCAGCGCCATCACGTCGTTGCGGCTCAGTGCCTCCTTCTGCAGCTGCTCGTTCCACTCCGGCTTCCACACCTGCTGAAAGCGCGCGACCATGACGCGCACCGCTTCGCGCGGCGTCGTACCATCGGGGAAGACGTACGTGTCCGGGAAGAGATATCCCTCGAGCGTCGGCGTCGGGATGTCGAGCGCGCGCAGCAGCGCGGTGTCGCGCACCGCTACTTCCACCGACTCCGGTGGCGCGCCGAGCACGTGCGCGAGCTGCGGCACGATCTGACCGAGCGACCACCCCTCGGGGATGGTGATGGCGTGCTCCAGCCCCTTTCCACCGTGCAGGTCGTCGAGCACGTCGTTCCACGACGTGCCGCGTTTGAACAGGTACGTGCCGGCGCGGATCGAGCGATCGCGCCCGCGCAACAGCCCGTACAGGCGAAACACCGTCGCGTTGCGAATCACGCCCGTCCGCTCGAGCGAGTCGGCGGCGACGCGCAACGTCGCGCCGCGCGGCACGACGACGCGCGCCTCACCGGGGCCGCCCGTGCGGCATCCGGTGATGGCGGCGGCGATGAGAAGGACGCACCGCGCGCGCCTAATCCTCGGCGCGCGGCGAGAGCGGGGGAGACGGAGGGACGGGATCGATGGCATCTGAACTGGCTGGATCGACGATCGGTAGCGCATGCATGCGAAGCGCCTGCTGCAGCAGCACGGTCGCGGCGAGGGCATCGACGTCGCCCTTCCGGCCGCGCGTGCTGCCGCCCATCTCGTGCACGGCGCGCAGCGCGGCGGCGGTGGTGTACCGCTCGTCGAGCAGTGCCACCGGGAGCGACGTGCGGCGCGCAACCTCGAGCGCGACGCGGCGGCACTCCGCCGAGCGGGCGGTTTCTTCTCCCTCACCGTCGAGGGGCAATCCTATGACGACTCCGCGCGCCTCGAGTGACGTGATCCGGCGCACCAGCTCGGCGATCGGCGGCCGCTTTCCCCGGCGCCGCTCGATGAATCCCGCCGGACTGGCGATGATGCCGGACGGGTCGCTGATCGCCAGGCCGACCCGCCGCTCGCCCCAGTCCACCGCGAGCCAGCGACCGCGATCGGCCGGCATCGTCGCGTCCCGCCCGCCGCCGCTCACCCCTCGCGCATCTGCACGAAGAACTCGCGGTTGTTCTTCGAGCGCGACATCTGCTTGAGCAGGAACTCGATCGCCTCCGGCTCCGGCATGTCCGCGAGAAAGGTGCGCAGCAGCGTGACGCGGTTGAGCTCCTCGGAGGAGAACAGCAGCTCCTCGCGACGCGTCCCCGAGCGGTTGATGTCGATCGCCGGATAGATGCGCCGTTCGGCGATCTCGCGCGCGAGCACGAGCTCCATGTTGCCCGTGCCCTTGAACTCCTCGAAGATCATCTCGTCGGCGCGGGAGCCCGTCTCGATCAGCGCCGTCGCAATGATCGTCAGCGAGCCGCCACCGTCGATGTTGCGCGCCGCGCCGAAGAACTTCTTCGGCTTCTCCATCGCCTTCGCGTCGAGACCGCCCGACATGATCTTGCCGCCGCTCGGGATCACCGCGTTGTGCGCGCGTCCGAGCCGCGTGATGGAGTCGAGCAGGATCACGACGTCCTGACCGGACTCCACGAGCCGCTTCGCCTTCTCGATCACCATCTCGGCGACCTGCACGTGCCGCGTGGCCTCCTCGTCGAAGGTCGAGCTGATCACCTCGCCGCGCACCGAGCGCTGCATGTCCGTCACCTCCTCCGGCCGCTCGTCGATCAGCAGCACGATGAGCGTGACCTCCGGATGATTCTCGGTGATCGCGTTCGCGATCTTCTGGAGCAGGATCGTCTTGCCGGCACGCGGCGGAGCGACGATGAGTCCGCGCTGGCCCTTCCCGATCGGCGCGATGAGATCCATCACGCGCATGCTCAGGTCTCCGTCCGCGCTCTCGAGCCGCAGCCGGCCTTGCGGGTAGCGCGGCCGCAAGTTGTCGAAGGTGATGCGCGCCTTCGCCGCATCGGGCTCGCCGCCGTTGACCCGCTCCACCTTGAGCAGCGCGAGATACCGCTCCCACTCCTTGGGTGGGCGCACCTGGCCGGACACGGTGTCGCCGGTGCGCAGATCGAATCGCTTGATCTGCGACGGCGAGACGTAGATGTCGTCCGGGCTGTACAGATAGTTCCAGTGCTGGCTGCGGAGAAAGCCGTAGCCTTCCGGCAGCACCTCGAGCACGCCTTCACCCACGAGCGGCTCGGCCTGATCGAGCAGCCGTTGCTCGATGCGGAAGAGCAGATCGTGTCGGCCGAGCGAGCCGTGTGATTGGACGTCGAGCGTGTCGGCCAGGTCATGCAGCTCTGGCATCGACTTTCGCTTGAGCTCAGCGATGTTCACGGAGGGGCCGGCGTACGCGGAGGGAAAACGGAGGGGAGGCGGGAGGCGTCGGCAGGCACGGCGATCGGCGCGCGCGGTGGGGGCGGCAAAGCGATCGGCGGGGTGGCACTGCGGGCCGAGCGCACCATCGTGGTGCGCGACGAGCTCGGAGCCCGTGCGGCAAGGGAAGCTTAGGAGCGACCCGACAGCGGGTCAAGTGTGTGAGGGCTAGAAGGACAGGTAACGAAGTGGATGCGCCTTGAGATCGGCGAACAGGAGCGTCATCTGCCGCTGTGCCTCCCCGAGCGAGCTCGCGAGGGCGCTGTCGTGAACGACGCGGCCGGCGGTACCGCGGGACTCGTCGAGCTGGCGGCGGACCAGCGCGAGCTCGTTGCGGATGTCGGCAACCTCGGAGAGGAGCGTGCTGTCCCGCCGGAAACGTCCGACGGACGCGGATGGGGAAGGGGAGGCGAGCAGGGCGCGCACGGAGTCGGCCCGCGCCATGACGCGCTGAGCGCGCGCACCGAGGTCGCCCCGCATGATCAACCCCGCGGTCCCGCCGCCGGTGAGCCGACCGGCGAGTCCCGACGTGCGGACGCGGACGCGCTGCAGCTCGTCGAGACCGGGCCCGTCGCCATTCACTAGCGCGCCGATGGCGCCGTCCGTCGACTGGAGCTGCGCCGAGAGGAGCTTGATGTTGTCGATGATGAATGGAAAATCCTTGGCGGCCGCGCCGAATTGGACGGTTGCCTGCTCCACGTCGGCCTGCGGGCGGGCCTGGATG
>DASXHF010000221.1:0-5167 GCA_036488775.1 Gemmatimonadaceae bacterium
TACTTGAAGGAGAGCGGTGGCGTGGGCGCCGGGGCGGCGGGCAACGGCAATGATACCGGGGCTGCCCGTAGTGGAGGCAGCTCGTGACCGACGACAGGCCAGCGGCATCCGCCGTCTCCGAGGAGCTGAACCACGTTCAGAAGGCGCGCCGCGACAAGCTCGATGCGCTCGTGAGCGCAGGGGTGAATCCGTTCGCGTATGGCTTCGAGCGGACGCACGACACCGCGTCGGCCGTGTCGTTGCTTGCCGAGGGTGTGGACGAGGGGCCGGAGGTGCGGGTGGCGGGGCGGCTCGTGGCGTGGCGCGGCCATGGAAAGACGAGCTTCGCGCATCTTGCCGATGCGAGTGGGCGGATCCAGCTGTACTTCCGAAAAGACGAGCTGGGCGACGCTGTCTTCTCGCAGCTTGGGATGTACGACATCGGCGACGTGATCGGCGTGGCGGGCCCGCTGATGCGCACTCGCACCGGTGAGGTGACGGTGCGTGTGACGCAGGTGGAGATGCTCGCCAAGTCGCTTCGTCCGCTGCCGTTCGGCAAGGAAGAGGTGGTGGATGGCGCGACCGTTCGGCATTCCGGATTCACGGATCCGGAGCAGCGCTACCGCCAGCGGTACGCGGATCTGGCGGTCCATCCGGAGGTGCGCGCCCTGTTCGTGGCGCGGGCGCGGCTGATCTCGGCCGTCCGCAGCTTTCTCGATGGTCGCGGATTCCTCGAGGTGGAGACGCCGGTGTTGCAGCCGCTGTACGGGGGCGCGACGGCCCGGCCCTTCGCGACGCACCACAACGCGCTCGACATGCCGCTCTTCCTGCGAATCGCCGACGAGCTGTATCTCAAGCGGCTCATCGTCGGCGGGTTCGATCGCGTGTATGAGATCGGCCACGACTTCCGCAACGAGGGGATCGACCGCACGCACAATCCCGAGTTCACGATGCTCGAGTTCTATCAGAGCTACGCGGACTATCAGGAGATGATGACGCTGGTCGAAGCGCTGCTCGTGGACGTGGCCAACGCCGTCCGCGCGGTGCCGGGGATAGGGAACCGGGTGCCACAGATCGAGGCGCCCTTTCCACGCATCGAATGGCTTCCGTCGCTGTCGAAGGCGCTCGGCCGCGACGCGATGTCCTACAGCGAAGTGGAGCTCCGGTCGCTGGTGGAGGCGCAGGGAGTGGCGGATGTGAGCTCGATGAGCCGTCCGAAGTTGCTCGACGAGCTGTTCGGCGCGCTCGTGGAGTCCAAGATCGACCGGCCGACGTTCGTCGTCGACTATCCGAAGGAGCTCTCGCCGCTCGCCAAGCCGAAGCGTGGCAACCCCGCGCTGACGGAGCGGTTCGAGCTGTTCGCGCGAGGGCGCGAGCTGGCGAACGCTTTCAGCGAATTGAACGATCCGATCGACCAGCGCGCGCGCTTCGAGGCGCAGGCGCGGCTGCGGGCCGCGGGGGACCTCGAGGCCGGCGGCGTGGACGAGGATTACCTGCGCGCGATGGAATACGGGATGCCGCCGACCGGCGGCGTGGGCATCGGCGTCGACCGGCTGCTGATGTATCTCACCGACACCGCCCACATTCGCGACGTCATCCTCTTTCCGGCGATGCGACCCGAATGAGCCGACTGGAGCTCGGAATTGCCTGGCGCTACCTGCGTAGCCGTCGCGGGTCCAGGCTGCTGTCTCTGATCAGCGTGATCGCCATCGGCGGCGTCGTGATCGGCGTGAGCGCGCTCATCGTCATCATGGGCGTCATGACCGGGCTCCAGGACGATCTCCGGGAGAAGATCCTGATCGGCAGCCCGGACGTGCGCGTGTTGAACTACGGCTCCGACATGGTGATGAAGGATTGGGAGCCGGTGCTGGCGAAGGTGCGCGCGGAGCCGCAAGTCGTGGCGGCTGCGCCGTTCGTCCTCACCAAAGCGTTGGTGGGCGCGGGGCACAAGTACAGCGACGGCGCGTACGTGATGGGGATCCTGCCGCAGGGGGAAGGCGGCCCGGTGGTGACGTCGATCCGCAGTCACGCAACCGCCGGCGACTTCCGGTTCGCGACGACCGACGGCCGGCAGCGAGGCGCGGTGGTCGGTGCGCGGCTGGCAAACCGACTCGGCGTCTACCCGGGCGCCGACTCGATCACCCTCACGACGGTCGGCAGCGAGGTGAGCCCGGTGACCGGTACGCCGATCCCACGCGAGGTGCACCTCGAGGTCACCGGAGTGTTCGACACGGGGATGTACGAGTACGACAACGGATATGTCTTCGTGTCGCTTCCGGTCGCCCAGGAGCTCGCCGGGCTCGGGCGTGACGTGACGGGATTGGAGCTACGAACGTCGAATCGGTGGGAGGCCCGGCCAGTGGCCGAGCGACTCGCCAGGAGGCTGGGGTATCCGTACCGCACGGATGACTGGCAATCGCAGAACAGCTCCCTCTTTCAAGCCCTGAAGCTCGAGAAGGCCGGTATGTCGCTCATCCTGCTGCTGATCATCCTGGTCGCCGCGTTCAACATCGTGGGCACGCTCACGATGGTCGTCGCCGACAAGACGAAGGAGATCGGGATTCTGCGCGCGATGGGAATGACGGCGGCGTCGATCCGGCGGATCTTCCTCGCGCAGGGATTCATGATCGGGACGGTGGGCACGGCGCTGGGTCTGACAGTGGGTCTCGCGGCGGCGGTCGCGCTCGACCGGTTCCACCTGATCAAACTCGATCCTCAGGTGTACTTCATCGATCACCTGCCGGTTGCTCGGCAGCCGGTGGACATCGCGCTGACCGTGCTGGCGAGTCTCTTGATCGCGGCGCTGGCGACGATCTATCCGGCGATCCAGGCATCGCGCCTTCTGCCGGTGGAGGCGATGCGGGAATGACCGTTCTAGCCGCGCGGCAGTTGAGCAAGACGTACGTGGGCGGGGACGGCGGGCTGATCACCGTGCTCGATGCGGTGGACCTGACAGTCGACCGTGGCGAGATGGTGGCGATCATCGGCGCCAGCGGGGCGGGCAAGAGCACCCTGCTGCATCTGCTCGGCGCGCTGGACCGTCCGTCGTCCGGCGAAGTCGTGATCGACGGGCGAGCGCTCGGCGGCCTCGACGACGATGCGGTCTCCGCTTTGCGGAACCGTACCGTGGGGTTCGTGTTCCAGTTTCACCATCTGTTGCGGGAGTTCACGGCCCTGGAGAATGTGATGATGCCGCTCCGGATCGCAGGCGCAGAAGACGCGCAGGCACGACGCCGAGCGAGCGAGCTACTGGAGCGTGTCGGGCTGGCGGGTCGGATGCATCACCGGCCGGCCCAGCTCTCCGGTGGCGAGCAGCAGCGCACCGCGGTCGCGCGCGCGTTGTCGGCGGATCCGGCGGTATTGCTGGCCGACGAGCCGTCGGGCAACCTCGACCACGCGAACAGCGAGCGGCTGCACGACCTGTTCGTGCAGCTGACGCGCGAGCTGGAGCTGGCGATGGTGGTGGTCACGCACAACCGGTCGCTGGCGTCGCGCGCCGAGCGCGTGTTGCAGCTCGAGGACGGGAAGCTCGCCCAGATCGCGCTGCCGGAGGTCGTCGCCTGATGGTGTGCGACAACTGCCACGAGCGGGATGCCGTCGTCAATCTGACGTCGATCGAGAACAACGCGGTGCGTCAGCTCCACCTGTGCGAGCAGTGCGCGGCCGAGCGAGGTGTGGAGACGACCGTCGCGACGCCAAAGCATCCGCTCGGTGAATTTCTGCAGGCGGTGCAGCAGCAGAGCGTGCCGGCGAGCGCGGACGCCGGCAAGTGTGCCTTCTGCGGGTTGACGATGCGGGACTTCCGGGCGACCGGCCGGATGGGCTGTGCGCGCTGCTACACGACGTTCGAGCCGAGCATGCGGGAGCTGCTCCGGCGCGTGCATGGGAGCCCGCGACACATCGGCAAGGGGTATCGCGTCCCGAAGGACGAGTTGTTGGAGAAGGCGTCCGTGCTCGGCGAGCTGCGGGAGAAGCTGCGGCGCGCGATCGAGCAGGAACAGTTCGAGGTCGCGGCGCAGCTGCGCGACCGGATCAAGGTGCTGGAATGACGTTGGATCTCTCGCTGCTGCCCGACGGGGGGGTGCGCTGGCTGGATGCCTCGGGGGCGCACTCGGACGTCGTGCTGTCGACACGCGTGCGACTCGCCCGGAACGTCGACGGCTACGCGTTCACGGGGCGGGCGCGCGACGGGGAGCGGCTGCGGGTGCTCGCGCAGGTGCGCGACGCCTTGGGTCACCTGCCCGAGATGCCCGAGAGCCTCGTTGTGCGGGTGGACGAGCTGGGGCCGGGTGAGCGGGCGATGCTGTTCGAGCGGCACCTGGTGAGCAAGGAGCTTGCGGGGCTCGAAGCGCAGCATCCATTGCGCAGCGGGGCGGCCGTGTATCTGTCGGACGGCTTGAGCGTCATGATCAACGAAGAGGATCACCTGCGGCTCCAGTCGCTGCAATCCGGCTTCGAACTGCGCGCGGCGTTCGCTGCGCTCGAGCGGGTTGACCGAGAGATCGGTGCGCGGGTCCCTTTCTCGTACCACCCCGAGTTTGGATTTCTGACGGCCTGTCCGACGAATGTGGGAACCGGCATGCGTGCGTCGGTACTCATTCATCTGCCGGGGCTCGTGTTGACGAAGGAGATCGGACGCGTGCTGGCCGGCCTGCAGCAGATGGGGCTCACCTATCGCGGGTTGTACGGCGAGGGATCGGAAGTGGTGGGGAACTTCTTCCAGATCTCGAACCAGACGACGCTGGGCCGGTCGGAAGAGGATCTGCTCGACCAACTGGTCCGGGTGGTGGGCCACGTGATCGAGCGCGAGGAAGAAGCGCGGCGTGTTCTCCTGCGCGACGCGGGTTACATTATCGAAGACAAGCTCTGGCGAGCGTACGGGACGCTGCGATACGCGCGAAGCCTGACGTTCGACGAAGCGATGAACTACCTGAGCGGCGTGCGTCTGGCCGTGGGACTGAAACTGATCCGCGGCCTCAGTGTATATACCCTCAACAAGCTCCTGATCTTTTCGCAGGCCGCGCATCTGTCGGCTGCGGAAGGGCGCTCTCTGACCGAGAGCGAAACCAGCCTGGCGCGCGCACGATATGTGCGCAAAGCGCTCGAAGAGGAAGCAGGGGCGGTCGGCTAGCAGCTCGTCCACCCGGGTCTCTCTGAGGGACTGTATGAACGGCTATAATTTCACTGA
>DASXHF010000229.1:0-23597 GCA_036488775.1 Gemmatimonadaceae bacterium
TCGACGATGCGTTCGGCGACCGGCGCCTGCTCCTCGCTGATCGGCAGTACCCGCACCTGCTCGGGTGCGAGCCAGGTCGGGAATGCGCCGGCGAAGTGCTCGATCAGGATCGCGATGAAGCGCTCGAACGACCCGCTCACCGCGCGGTGGATGATCACCGGACGGTGCAGCGCGTTGTCCTGTCCCACGTACTGGAGATCGAAGTTCTCGGGATTCGCGTAATCGAGCTGGATCGTGCCAAGCTGCCACGCGCGGCCGAGCGAATCCGTCACATCGAAATCGATCTTGGGGCCATAGAACGCGCCGTCGCCTTCCTTGAGCTCGTACTTCAACCCCGTCGCCTCGAGCGCGCGCCGCAGGCCGTCCTCGGCGCGATCCCACATCGCGTCGTCGCCGATGCGCTCCGGCGGGCGCGTCGCGAACTTCGCCGTGGCATCGAGACCGAAGGCGCGGTAGTGGCCCATGATGAAGTCGACCAGGAAGCGCACCTCGCCGGCGATCTGATCCTCGCGAAGGAAGACGTGACAGTCGTCCTGCGCGAACTGCCGCACGCGAGTGAGGCCCGACAATGCGCCCGTCAGCTCGTTGCGGTGCAGAATGTCGAACGTGACGAGCCGTAGCGGCAGCTCCCGATACGAGTGCTTGCCCGACAGATAGTAGACATAGTGCGACGGGCAGTTCATCGGCTTGAGCGACATGTCGTGCTCTCCCGTCTCCTTATTGAGCACGAGGAACATGTTCTCGCGGTACACACCCCAGTGGCCCGACTGCTCCCACAGCGCCTTGTTGTAGAGCAGCGGCGTCTTCACCTCGAGGAAGTCGCGTGACTGCCGTTCACGCACGAACTCGACGAGGGTGTTGTAGAGGATCGTGCCGCGCGGCGTCCAGAACGCCGCTCCGGGCGACACGGGGTGGAACTGGAACAGATCCAGCTCGCGTCCGAGCTTACGGTGATCGCGCTTCTTCGCCTCCTCGATGCGATAGAGATACGCGTCGAGGTCGTCCTTCTTGAAGAAGGCCGTGCCGTAGATGCGCTGCAGCATCTGGCGCTTCTCGTCGCCGCGCCAGTATGCACCGGCCGTGTGCAGCAGCTTGAAGTGCTTGAGCCGCCCCGTGTCGGGGACGTGCGGTCCCTTGCACAGATCGATGAACGGACCGTCCGCATAGGTGGAGATGATCTCGTTCGGATCGGTGAAGTCGTCCAGCCGTTCGAGCTTGAGCGGGTCGTCGGCGAACCGGCGGCGCGCCTCCGTCGTGCCCACCTCCTCGCGCACGAACGGATACTTCTCGGCGGCGACCTTCCGCATCTCCGCCTCGAACGCTTCGACGTCCTCGGGGGTGAACGGGGTCGCGACCTCGAAGTCGTAATAGAAGCCGTCCTCGATCGCCGGCCCGAAGCCGATCTTCGCGTCGGGGCGCAGGCGTCGCACGGCCGTCGCGAGCACGTGCGCGGCGGAATGGCGCAACACCGCGAGCGCTTCCGCGTCGCGGTCGGTCAGGACACGAAACGCTCCGCCGCGACGCAGCGGCGTCATGAGATCCTGGATCTGCCCATCGACCGACACGGCGACCGCCGCCGAGAGCAGCCGCTCGCCGATCGAGCGCACGACGTCCGCCGGCAGCGTCCCCATGGCGACGGTGCGCGTGGCACCATCGGGGAGGACGAGCGTGAGGTCGGACGTCGCGATCGCGGCTGCGGTGGACTCGGAACGGTCGATCATGTGCGGAGGAAAGGCGGGAAGGATCCGACGTCGCTCAGACGATGAGCGTCGTCACGCGCTGCGCATAGACGAAGTACAGCACGACTCCGAGCACCACGGCGAGCGCAACGATGGCCCACAGAACCACCCGCCGCAGCGGAACGCTCTCCCGTGCGGACGAGGAGGCGGAATCGACTTGACGGTGCGATCGCGAGAGTCGCAAAGTGCCGTGACACGGTGGGTTGCGTGCGGCCTTCTTCTTGCACGAGGTCGCACGAAATCAGCAACAATCTCCGCGGCGGATTCGCGGAAATTTCACTCGTAAGCTATCCTTGCGGCAGACCCTTCGCCACAGGCTTTGGTCATGTCATATCTGCGGTTCCAAGACGACGACGAATCCTCCATCCCCGGCACCGTCACCAGCGTGCTCCTCGGCGCCGTCGCCGGCTTCGCCGTCGGCATGTTCGTCGCGCAGCGCGTCGGCGGGTTCAGTGGATTGGCCAACCGCATCCGCCGCGGTGACGACGCGAGCGCGGCGCCCGGTGGTCCCGTCGTGGCCGACGACTTTGCCGACTACGAGGAATACGACGAGGACGAGCTCGAGGACCAGGACGCCGTCGGCTCCGATCTCGAGGAGCGCGTGCTCGAAGCCTTCCGCAATGACCCGATCCTGAGCGAGCGCGCGATCGACATCGGCGGCATCGGCGAAGACGCGATCGAGCTGGCCGGCTGGGTCACCTCCGAGGAGGAAGCCGAACATGCCGTCGTCATCGCGCGCGGCGTGCCGGACGTCGTCACGGTCGTGAACCGCATCGTCGTCGGCGAGGAGGAAGACCGGATCCGCGACTACACGCGCCGGTTCGCCGAGGGAGACGACTCGGTCACCGAAGCGCGGTGGGAGGGTCGCACGGTCGGCACGGGACGTCGCCGCCAGGGCACCTCCGACGAGCCCGATCGCCACGCCGATCCGCGCGTCACGCTCGAAGAGCGCTGGACGAGCAAGGACGTCGAGCTGGCCGAAGCGGCCGAGGACACCGCCGGAATCGCCGAGCGGCGCCGCCGCGAGAAGAAGACGGTGAAGGGCGACCGCAATGGCGGCGCGCCGATCGCGCCGACCGGTGTCCCGAAGGGCGACCACGTCGCCGATCCGTCGGACACGGTCTGAGGATCTGCGTCGGACAGACCAGGCCGCGCAGCTCCTCACGCTTTTGGCTCGGGTGACCCGCGGGTTAACTTCCGCGGGTCATGTCTATTTCTGACACCTCTCCCTCCCCATCACGGCCCCGCCCGGCGTCGCCGGCGACGCCGGATGCGTTGCCCGCGCAGTATGACCCCGCTGCGACCGAGCCGGCGATCTACGAGCGCTGGGATCAGGCGGGCTGTTTCGTCGCCGACGCCTCGCGCTCCTCGCGCGCCGGCGGCGACCGCGATCCCTACACCATCGTCCTCCCGCCACCGAACGTCACGGCGATCCTGCACGTCGGCCATGGGCTGAACGCCACCGTGCAGGACGTGCTCGTCCGCTGGGCGCGGATGAAGGGACTGGAAACACTGTGGGTGCCCGGCACCGATCACGCCGGCATCGCGACGCAGAACATCATCGAGCGCCAGCTCGCCGACGAAGGGCTCACCCGGCAGGATCTCGGCCGCGAGAAGTTCGTCGAGCGCACGGCGGAATTCGTGGAGAAGACCGGCGGCACGATTCTCAGGCAGCTGCGCGCCATCGGCGCATCGGCCGATTGGTCGCGCACCGCATACACCCTCACGCCGGAGCTCAGCCTCGCCGTGCGCGAGGCGTTCGTCCGTCTGTACGAGCGCGGATTGATCTACCGCGGCCATCGCGTCATCCACTGGTGCCCGCGCTGCCTCACGTCGCTGTCGGACGAAGAGGCCGAGCCGGTGGAGACGAACGGCATGCTGTATCACGTCGCGTACGCCCTGGCCGACGACCCGTCGCGCGCACTCACCGTCGCGACGACGCGTCCCGAGACGATGCTCGGCGACGTCGCCGTGGCGGTCAATCCGAGCGACGAGCGCTACGCGGATCTCGTCGGCCGCCGGGTGATCCTGCCGATCCTCGATCTGCCGATCCCCGTGATCGCCGACGACTACGCCGATCCGGCGTTCGGCACCGGCGTCGTGAAGATCACGCCCGCGCACGACGCGAACGACTTCGAGGTCGGGCGACGCCACGATCTGCCGATGCCGGTCGTCATCGACGAACAGGGCCGGATGAATGAAGGGCCCGACGCCCAAGGCCGGGTGCCCGCGCCGTTGCGCGGCGTGGACAGGTTCGACGCGCGGAAGCGCATCGTCGAGCAGCTGGAGGCGGCGGGGCGACTGGTGAAGAAGGAGCCGCACGTGCACAACGTGCGGCACTGCTATCGCTGCGACACCGTCGTCGAGCCGCGACTCTCCGACCAGTGGTTCGTGCGCATGGCGCCCCTCGCCGAACCCGCGCTCGAAGGCGTGCGCACCGGCCGCATTCGCATTCTCCCCGAGCGACACGTCGCGGTGTACGAGAACTGGCTCACCAACATCCGCGACTGGAACATCTCGCGGCAGCTGTGGTGGGGCCATCGCGTCCCGGTGTGGTATTGCAAGCAGTGCGACCCGCCGAATGACGTGATCGTGAGCCGCGAGGACGTCGACGCCTGTCCGGGCTGCGGCGGCCCGGTCGAGCAGGACCCGGACGTGCTCGACACCTGGTTCTCGAGCTGGCTCTGGCCGATGTCGACGCTCGGCTGGCCCAACGAGCGCTCGACCGATCTGCGCGCCTTCTACCCGACGGACGTGCTGGTCACTGCGCCGGAGATCCTGTTCTTCTGGGTCGCGCGCATGATCATGGCTGGCTACGCGTTCATGGGCGACGCGCCATTTCACTCGGTGTATTTGCACGGCACGGCGCGCGACACCCAGGGACGCAAGATGTCGAAGTCGCTCGGCAACGGCATCGATCCGCAGGACGTCATCGCGCTCTATGGCGCGGACGCGCTGCGCTACACGCTCGTCGCGGGGATGGGACTCGGTGCCGACGTCTTCCTCGATCCGGCCGACCTCGAGAAGACCTTTGCACCCGGCCGCAACTTCGCCACGAAGTTGTGGAACATCGGCCGCTTCCTGCTGTCGAACGCGGGCACGGACGACGTGCGCCCGTTCGCGGAGCTCGCGCCACGCGAGCTGGCTCGCGCCGACGCATGGATCCTCGAACGACTCGACGCCGCCGTACGCGAGGCCGATCGTGCGCTGGGCCCGGTGAACCCGGGCCGGCGCGGCGTCTGGCTCCCCGAGGAGCAGACCGCGGGCCTCCGCCTCAATGACTTCGCCGAAACGGCGCGCCGCTTCGTGTGGAACGAGCTCGCGGATTGGTATCTCGAGGCGACCAAGACCCGGCTGCAGACGCCGGGCGCCGACCAGCAGGTCGCCCGCTCGGTGCTCGTGCACGTGTTCGACCAGGCGCTCCGTCTGCTGCATCCGATCGTTCCGTACATCACGGAAGCGCTGTGGCAGCGACTTCCTGGCCACGTCGACGGAACCTTCCTCGCGACGGCCCGTTGGCCCGAGGCGCGATCCGAGCCCGGCGTCGACGCCTTCGCCGCGGATTTCGAGTTGGTGAAGGACGTCGTCGAGGCGATGCGTCGCGTGCGTGCGGAATACAACGTGCCGCCCGGCAAGTCGATCGAGGCGTTCTGCATCGCCACGCCGGATCGGCGCGGGATGCTGGAGCAGGAGTTTTCGCTCATCGCGCGACTGTCACGGACGGCGCTCGTGTTCCTCGACGCGTCGCCGGAAACGAAGGGGGCGAACGTCATCCTGCCGGGTGGCACCGAGCTCGTCGTGCCGCTCGAAGGGCTGATCGACGTGAAGAAGGAGTGCGCGCGTCTCACGAGCGAGCTCGGGGGCCTGGAGAAGCAGCTCGCGTCGCTCGAGGCGCGCTTGGAAAATCCCGGCTTCATCGAGCGCGCGCCATCGCACGTGATCGAGGCCGAGCGCGCGAAGCGGACGGAATGGAGCGCGCGGCGCGATCAGCTGCGGACGCGTATCGAGGAATTGTGCGGCGCTGGTTGATCGGGCGTCCGGCGGTGGTGCTTGGCCTCGTGGCATGTGCGTCCGCCTCGCCGCCGCCCGGCGGCCCGGTGGACATCACGCCGCCGAAGCTCGTGCGCATGACGCCCGACAGCAACGCGACCAACGTCGCGACGCGCTACGCCAGCTTCTATTTCGACGAGACGATCAACGACCGCGGCAGCGGCGCGCAGGACGTGGGCAACTATTTCCTGGTCTCTCCGTCGGACGGCGAATCCCGTGTGTTCTGGCACCGCAGCCGCATCGACGTGCGGCCGCGCAACGGGTTTCGCGCCAACACGGCGTACACCGTCACCCTGCTGCCCGGTCTCAGCGACCTGCGCGGCAATCAGATGCGCAGTGGGGCGAGCGTGGTGTTCTCCACCGGCCCGACGATTCCCAAGGATCGCATCAACGGCACGGCGATCGATTGGGTGGCAGGCCGTCCAGCGGCTCGCGCCCTCATTCAGGGCGTGACGCCGGACAGCGTGACCTACCTGGCGCAGTCCGACTCGGTCGGCCACTTCACGCTCGGGCCGCTGCCTCCCGGCACCTACCTGGTGCGCGCGATCGTCGATCAGAACAACAATCATGCGCTCGACCGCAACGAGCCATTCGATTCGGTGACCGTCGTGGTGCCGCAACGGGCGAGCGACTCGCTCGTGCTGCGCATGGCACCGCGCGACACGCTGCCCCCGCGCATCGTGAACGTTGCGCCGGCCGACTCCGGCACGCTGCGCGTGACCTTCGATCGACTCGTCGATTCCCGCCAACCGTTCACACCGGACATGTTCCGGCTCGTGGCCGCCGACAGCTCTGTCGTGCCGGTCACCGCGGTGCTTACGCCGGAGCAGGAGGCGCGTGTCGCACGCGAACGAGACCGCGTCCGGGCCGATTCGGCGCGCCGCGCGGACTCGCTCGCGGGCAAGGTGCTTCCCCCGCCCCGTCCCACGCCCCCGCCTGCCGCGAACGCGCGCACCGATTCGGTACCGTCGCCATTCACCGCCCTCGCGCTGAAGATCGGCCGTCCGCTCGCGCCGGCGTCGGTCTACCGGCTGAGCGTCACCGGCGTCCGCGGCCTCACCAACCGCACGCAGCCGAGCGAGCGCAGCTTCACCACGCCGCGACCGCCGCCGCCGCGGCCGGCGACCGACACCACGCGCACACCGCGGGGGGCGCCCGCGCGCCCCGCGCCCACGCGGCCTGCGCCCGCGCGACCGCCGTCATGACCGACCTTCGCCGCGCCCTGCCGAGCGTCGGCGCGCTCCTCGAGCGCGACGGCATTCGCCTGCTGCTCGACGAAGCTCCGCGCTCGCTCGTCGTCGAGGCGGTGCGCGCGACGATCGCGGCGGCTCGCGACGGCGCGGCGGCCCCGTCCACCGACGACGGCTGGGTTGCCGCCGTGCGCCAATGGCTCGACGCGACGCGCCGTCCCTCGCTCCGGCCGGTGATCAACGCGACCGGCGTGGTGCTGCACACCAACCTCGGACGTGCGCCGCTCGCGCGCGCGGCGCTGGATGCGGTCGCCGCGGTGGCGGCGGGGTACAGCAACCTCGAGCTCGACCTGGATCGCGGCGCGCGGGGGTCGCGCTACGTGCACTGCGCGGCGCTGCTGCGCGAGCTCACCGGTGCGGCGGATGCGCTCGTGGTGAACAACGGCGCGGCGGCGCTGGTGCTCGCGCTGAACACCGTCGCCGATGGACGCGACGCCGTCCTGTCGCGCGGCGAGCTGGTGGAGATCGGCGGCAGCTTCCGGGTGCACGAGATCATGCTGAAGAGCGGCGCGCGCCTACGCGAAGTCGGCGCGACGAACCGGACGCACCTCGCGGACTACGCGCGCGTGATCGGCGGCCAGACGGGCGCGCTGCTCAAGGTGCACCGGAGCAACTTCGCGATCGCCGGATACACCGCGGAGGTCGGCGTCCCGGCGCTCGTCCCGCTCGCGCGAGAGCACGGCGTGCCGATCGTCCACGATCTCGGCAGCGGGCTGCTCGTCCCGCTCGACGACCTCGGTCTCACCGGCGAGCCGACGGCGCGCCAAGCACTGGACGCCGGCGCCACGGTCGTCGTGATGAGCGGCGACAAGCTGCTCGGCGGCCCGCAGGCCGGCCTCGTCCTCGGCGACGCGACGCTCATCGCGGCGATGCGCGCCAATCCGCTGGCGCGGTCGTATCGCGTCGACAAGATGACGCTCGCGGCGCTCGAGGCAACGCTGGCGTTGTATCGCGATCCAGCCCGCGCGCGTCGCGAGATCCCGACGCTGGCCCTCCTCGCCGCACCGCTGGAGGCGGTCCGGGCTCGCGCCGAGCGGTGCGCGGCAGCGCTCCGGCGCGGTGGCGTCGAATGCGAGGTCGTGAACAGCATCGCCTCCGTGGGCGCCGGCGCGTTTCCGACCGCCGAGATCGCGAGCGCATCGGTCGCGCTCACCGGCGACGCGACGCGATGGGCGGCGGCGCTGCGAGCGGGTACGCCGGCCGTGGTCGGCCGGGCGCACGACGAGCGTCTGCTGCTCGACCTTCGCACCGTTCCAGACGACGACGTGCCGGCCCTCGCGGCGGCGGTGGTGAGCGCACATGGATGATCGCGGCGGACATCAAGCGGCATTTCTCGATCGAGACGGCACCATCATCATCGATCGCATCTACCTCAACGATCCGGCCGGCGTGCAGCTGTTGCCCGATGCGGCGCTCGCGATCCGGCGCCTGTGGCGCGAGGGGATTCCGTCGATCGTCGTGACGAACCAGTCGGGGATCGCGCGCGGCAAGATCTCGCTCGCGCAATACGGTGCCGTCCACGCGCGGATGACCGAGCTGCTGGCCGCCGAAGGCGCGCAGCTACTCGACACCTTCAGCTGTCCGCACGCGCCGGAAGTGACCGGCCCATGTGACTGCCGGAAGCCGGCGACGGGGTTGTACGAGCGGGCAGCAGCCCTCTATCGGCTCGACCTCGCGCGATGCCTCTACGTCGGCGACAAGTATCGCGACGTCGTGGGTGGGCGCGACTTCGGCGGACGGGCGGTGCTGGTCGTCAGCCCCCAGACGCCGGCCGAGGACCTGGCGTGGGCGGATGCGGAGGGGGTGCCGCATGCGACGTCGCTGTTGGGCGCGGTGGACCGGCTCCTCGCGGCCGCGCCGTGAGCCGCGCACGGATCGCCGTGCTCGCGAGCGGCGGCGGCTCCAATCTCCAGGCGCTGATCGACCACTTCGCGGCGCTCGGCGACAAGCGCGCGGGCGACATCGTGGTCGTGATCTCCGATCGCGAGGGCGCGCCGGCGCTCGACCGCGCGCTCGACGCGGGAATCGCGACGGCCGTGGTCGCGTCGATCAAGGTACCCGAGGGTCCGACGCTCGACCTGGTGTTGCGCGAGCATCGCGTCGATCTCGTCGTGCTCGCCGGCTACCTGAAGTTCGTGCCGGCGGAAGTGACGCGCCGCTACGCCGGCCGCATCCTCAACGTCCATCCGTCGCTGCTGCCGGCGTTCGGCGGACCGGGCATGTACGGAGCGCGCGTACACCGCGCCGCGCTCGCTGCCGGTGCGGCCGAGAGCGGTGCGAGCGTCCACTTCGTCGACGACGTGTACGACCACGGCGCCGTGATTGCACAGTGGCCGGTGCCGGTTCATCCGGGCGACGACGAGCACACCCTCGCCGCGCGGGTGCTTCGGGTCGAGCACCTGCTCTACCCTCGGGTCGTACAGGCGGTCGCGGCCGGCGAGGTGCGGCTGACGTCGGAGGGGCGAGTGGAACCGCCATTCGTGATCGATCCGGTGACGAGGGCGGAGGTCGGGTGAGCCACGCTGCTGCTGCCACTGCTACTGAAGTATCAGGTACGGAGTAGACCTAGTACCGAGCCTGGCATACCGGCCCCTCCAATGCCTGGACAGGGCAGCCGTAGCACCGACTTGAAGCTGACAGCTGACAGCTGACGGCTTTCGCTTACGACTCGAATTTCCGCCGGTCCCGGAAGCCGAGCGGCATTGGGATGGGTTGGATGTCGGTCTTGGTACCAGGTCTACTCCGTACCTGATACTTCAGTAGCAGTATCAGGCACTGGGTAGCCTCGTCAGCACCTGGTAGTGCAGTTGTTTTGTCCGTCGCGCATCGTCCCGGTGCCTCGCCGCTGCTCGTGCCCCACATGATTCGGGATGCACGACTTTCGCCGCCTGGTCGTATGGCAGCGCTCCCGGGAGCTGGCCATCGACGTCGATGCCCTCACCAAGAGCTTCCCCCGTGCCGACCGCGGCGTGGTTGGGGGCCAGCTGCGGCGAGCCGCGCTATCCATAGCGGCCAATGTCGCCGAAGGATGCGGCAAGAGCTCGCGCAAGGAGGCCGTTCGCTTCCTGCAAATCGCGTCAGGCTCGGCCCACGAGACCGAGCACCATCTGATCATCGCGGCCGATCTCGGATATCTCCCAGCCCGCACTCGCGAGAAGCTCACGGCCGATACGAAGGCGATTCAACGGATGCTGGTGGCGCTGATCGCGAAGCTGCCAGCGTGAGGGCTAATGATACTGCCACTGAAGTACCAGGTACGGAGTAGACCTGGTATCAAGGCCGACATCCAACCGCTCCAATGCCGGTCGGCTTCCGGGACCGGCGGGAATTCGAGCCGTAAGCGAAAGCCGTCAGCTGTCAGCTGTCAGCTGTCAGCTGCAAGTCGGTGCTACGGCCTGCCCTGTCCAGGCATTGGAGTGGCCAATATGCCAGGCTCGGTACCAGGTCTACCCAGTACCTGATACTTCAGTAGCCGTCTCCCCCCCGAGCATCAGGTAGCCAATGGTCCAGTCCGCCAATTACCCCCGGCCCATTGCCTCGTCTCTTGTCCAACACACTCCCTTCACAGGATCCAACCCCATGCGCGCCGAGCTCTTTGCACTGGTGACGGAGGAGATTGCGAAGTTGCACGAGGCCGACGGCCCTTCGCCGTGGACACTCGAGACCGACGAATCCGAGTTCACCATCCGCCTGCGTCGAGGCAATCAGAAGGCGATCGTCGCCGACTGCAAAGGCGTGATGATCCCGCCGCACGTCACCCCGTTCGCCGTCGCGTTCGAGACGTACACGAAGCTGCGCGCCTTTCGCTGACGACGAGGCGGAGCGGAGAGCCGGCAGGCAGCGAACCTCTGCCCGGGCACGGTGCGGCGGGATACTATTGCTCCCCGCCCACTCTCGTCACCTCTCTCCGCGCTTCTCTCGTCATGTCTGCACGTCGTCTCCCGCTTCGTCGCACTTTGACGTTCGCGTGCGCCGCGCCGCTGTTGTTCGCCGCGTGCGCGCATCCTTCCTCCTCGGCGACCCCTTCACCTGATCGCGGCAGCTACGACGTCGTGATCGAGAACGGCCGTCTGGTCGACGGCACCGGCACGCCGTGGACATACGGCGACGTCGGCATCCGCGGCGATCGCATCGTCGCCGTCACCCAGCGCGGGGCGCTGCACGACGCCGCCGCCCGCCAGCGCATCGACGCGCGCGGCCACGTCGTCGCCCCCGGATTCATCGACATCCAGAACCACTCGTGGGACCCGGTCCTCTATCAGGACGGCCGCGTCGTCAGCATGGTGACCCAAGGGGTCACGAGCGTCATCCTGGGCGAGGCGACCACACCGGCGCCTTCGAACGCGAACATGGAAACGCTCGAGGAGATCGGCCGGATGGAACCGGTGCGCGCCGATCTGCAGCGCTCCTTCCGCGGCGAGCATGGATTCGGTAACTGGATCGACGCCATCGGCCGCCATCCGAACTCGGTGAACGCAGGATCGTACCTCGGCGCGGCGACCGTGCGCGCGTACGTGATGGGGCAGGCGGCAGGTGCACCGAACGCCGTACAGCTCGACACCATGCGCGCCGTCGTACGCAACGCGATGCGCGACGGCGCGTTCGGCATCTCGTCCGCGTTGATCTATCCGCCGGGCTCCTACGCCCAGACCGCGGAATTGATCGAGATGGCGAAGGCGATGGCGCCATATCATGGCGGCTACATCACCCACATGCGCTCCGAGGACGACTCGCTGTTCGAGGCGATGGACGAAGCGTTCCGGATCGCGCGCGAAGGCGGAGTGAAGCTCGATATCTACCACCTCAAGGCGTCCAACCGCCGCAACTGGGTCAAGGCGCCGGCGATGGTCGCCAAGATCGACTCGGCACGCGCCGCGGGACTCGACGTCGGCGCCACCATGTATCCGTATCCCTACTCGGGGAACAACCTCGGCGCCTGTTTTCCCGATTGGGCCGCGGAGAACGGGAAGCTGTTCGACAACCTGCGCAATCCGCAGATCCGCGCTCGCATCGTACGCGAGATGTCCGATCCGAACGGCGCACCGCTCTGCCAGATCGAGGGGCCGACCGCGTACATGGTCGCCGACTTCCACAAGCCGGAGAATGCGAAGTACGAGGGGAAGCTGTTGAGCGACATCGCGACCGACATGAAGACGCCGTGGCCGGACGCGATCATCGATCTCATGCTCTCGGAGGATCGCGACCTGTCGAAGATCAACTTCACGATGTCCGAGGACAACGTGCGGATGCAGATCAAGCAGCCGTGGGTCGTCATCGGTACCGACGCCGGCGGCGTCGATCCGGACAGCACCAAGTACGTCGTGCATCCGCGCTCCTATGGCAGCTACCCCCGCATCCTGGGCCGTTACGTGCGCGAGCAGAAGCTGCTCACTCTGGAGGACGCGGTGCGCAAGATGAGCGGCGCCGTCGCGACGCGGCTCGGCATCCGCGACCGCGGCCTGCTGCGCGAAGGAATGTTCGCCGACGTCGTCGTGTTCGACGACAAGACGATCATCGACCTAGCGACGCCCGAGAAGCCGCATCAGATCAGCCGAGGCGTGGAGCAGGTGTTCGTGAATGGCGTGCAGGTGGTCCGCGACGGCAAGCACACCGGCGCGACGCCGGGCCGGGCACTGCGCGGACCAGGCGCGATGTAGGTTGCGACGACAGAATGCACGGAAACGGCGGAAACGACGGAACGGGCGGATGACGGCACACCGACGTCGTCCAGGCGCCACTTCCGCATCCCGCCGACAGCTTTAAAGAAGACTCTTGGAGTTACCCGTTCTTGTCGCTCCGCTTTCTGTCTCAGACCACCACTGCTATGGCATCCACATCGACCATCGCCGTCGTCCTCGCTGCGACATGCATCGCGGCAGCGGACGTTCCAGCTCGCGCCCAGGCCCCGACGCCATCCACGACCGCCGTCCGATACACCCGCCGCATCACGCCGGACGATCTCGGCCGCATCGTGCGCGTGAGCGATGCGCAGCTCTCACCCGACGGACGTCAGGTACTGATCCTCGTTGCACGCCCCAACTACGACGAGGATCGCTACGTGACCGACCTGGTCTCCGTCGACGTGACGACCCATGCGCAGCACGTGCTGAGCAGCGACCGGCGCGGTATCTCGTCGCCGCGCTGGTCGCCGGCCGGTGATCGCGTCGCCTTCCTCGCGAGCGCGCCGACGGCCGGCGTCAATGCGGCCGGCGATCGCGAGACACCGATGCAGCCGCAGCTGTTCGTGCTGCCGATGGGCGGCGGTGAGTCGATGAAGTTGACGAGCGTGCAGGGCGGCGTGCAGCACTTCGCCTGGCGTCCCGATGGACGCAGCATCGCCTATGTCGCCGCCGACGAGCCGGTGCGTCGCACCGGACAGGCGCGATTCGACGACGCGTTCGAGGTGGGGAACAACGACTACCTCATCACCACCGCGCCGACGGCGTCGCACCTCTGGCTCGTCTCCGCCGACGGCGGATCGCCGCGACGACTGACGAGCGGCGAGTGGAGTCTGCCGACCGTTCGGCCACCGGGCTCGCCGCCATCCCCGCTCACGTGGTCGCCCGATGGACGACTGCTCACCTTCACGCGTGTTCCGTCGCCCCGCTCCGGCGACTTCGGCGAGAGCGTCGTGCAGATCCTCGACGTCGAGACCGGCGCGATCCGTTCGCTCACCGGCGACAAGGCCAACGAAGGCTTCGGCACCTTCTCGCCCGACGGACGACAGGTCGCCTACTGGGCGCCCCGCGACGGCGACACGCGCAACGTGAACGAAGTGTTCGTCGCGCCGGCAACAGGCGGCCGAGGCACCCGGGTGTCGGGTGCCATCGATCGCAACGTCGCCCGTGCCCTCTGGATGCCCGACGGCAAGACGCTGCTCGTCGGCGCGAACGACACGAAGCAGGTGGCGCTCTGGCTGCAACCCGTCGCTGGCGGTCCGGCGAAACGACTCGACACCGGCGCCGCGAGCCCGAACAGCGCCTTCTGGGTCGACGTCTCCGTGGCGTCGAATGGACGGATCGCCTTCGCGGGGAGCGAGCCCGGACGGCCGACCGAGCTCTATTCGATGGCGTCACCCACCGCGCCCGTCGAGCGGCTGACGGACTTCAACAAGGAGATCGCGTCGCTGTCGCTCGGCAAAGTCGAGACGATCGAGTGGACGAGCCCCACCGGCTTCCACGAGAACGGCGTGGTGATCTATCCACCCGACTTCACCGAAGGCCATCGCTATCCGCTCGTGCTGGAGGTGCACGGCGGCCCGCGCGCCGCGTCGCTCGAGACCTTCGCCGCGCGACCGCAGCTGATGGCGGCCAAAGGATGGATCGTCTTCCAACCCAACTATCGCGGCAGCGACAACCTCGGCAACACCTATCAGGCGGCGATCTGGAACGACGCCGGTGAAGGGCCGGGACAGGACGTCATGGCCGGCGTCGCCACGCTCGTGAAGCGCGGCATCGTCGACACGACGCGCATCGCCGTCACGGGGTGGAGCTACGGTGGCTACATGAGCACCTGGCTCGCCGGCCACTACCCGGCCGTCTGGCGCGCCGCGGTGATCGGCGCACCGGTCACCGCATGGCTCGATCAGTACAATCTGGGCGATGCGAACGTCCGGCGCGGCCGCGTCTTCGGCGGCTCGCCATACACCGGCGGACGGCTGCAGGCGTATCTCGACCAGTCGCCGATGCGCTGGGCGCCGTCGATCAAGGCGCCGACGCTGATCATGCACGACCTCCGCGACGATCGCGTGCCCGTGACGCAGGGCTATGCGCTGTACCATGCGCTGCGCGACGTCGGCACTCCGGTGCAGTTCATCGTCTGGCCGATCGCCGGCCACAGCGCTGCCGATCCGGTTCGGCAGCGGGAAGTCACCAGGCGCTGGATCGAATGGGTCGATCGCGCCTTCAACAACGGAGTCGGCGTCTCGAGCGCCCAACCATGAGCCTGCGTCCTCTCGCCACCGCGCTCCTTGCCGCCGCTTTCGCTCTCGCGCCAGCTGCCGCCCAACGGAGCGACCGTGCCGCGCTCATCGCGCGGATCGATTCCCTCGTCGCCGATCACCTCAGCCACGGACCCGCGGCGAGCATGGCGGTCGCCGTCGTGCGCGGGTCGGACACGATCGTCATGCGCGGCTACGGCTTCGCCGATCTGGCGACCAAGCGACCCGCCGGCCCGAAGACGATCTACGAGATCGGATCGATCACCAAGCAGTTCACCGCCGCCGCGATCATGCGGCTCGCCGAGCAGGGCAAGCTCTCGCTCGACGACGATGCGTCGAAATATCTGAGCTTCCCCCTTCAGGGACACCGCGTTACGATCCGGCAACTGCTCAACCACACCTCGGGGATTCACAGCTACACCAGCAAAGCCGAGTGGCGGCCCCACTGGGCGGACGACCTGTCACCCGACAGCATCGCCGGATTCGTCGCGCGCGATACGTTCGACTTCGCGCCCGGCACCGGCTGGCGATACAACAACACGGGCTACGTGCTGCTCGGCATGGTCGTCGAACGGGCGTCCGGAAAGCCCTACGCGCAATATCTCGACGAGCAGTTCTTCCGGCCGCTCGGCCTCACCCAGACGAGCTACTGTCCGTCACGCGGCCGCGACACCAGCTTCGCGCTCGGCTACAGCGCGCGGAATGGTGAGCTGGTGCCGGCGACGTATCTCAGCATGACGCAGCCTTTCGCGGCGGGCGCGCTCTGTTCATCGGTGGCGAGCTATCTGGTGTGGCAGCGTGCGCTGCACGGCGGTCGCGTGGTCAGCGCTCGCTCGTACGAGCTCATGACGTCGCCCGATACGCTGAACAACGGCACGCGGCTCACCTATGGTTTCGCGTTGATGACCGGTAAGGTCGGCGAGCACCCGATGATCACCCACGGCGGCGGCATCAACGGCTTCACGACCGCGCAGATGTATTTCCCCGCCGACTCGCTGAGCGTGATCGCCTTCACGAACACGGATGCAGCCGGCCCGGACTTCACGGCGATGAACATCGCGCGCGCCGTGCTCGGCGTGCCGCTCGTAACTCGTCCGGTGCGGCCGCCGCGGTCGTGAACCAGTCGCGCCGGTTTGTGACCGCACTGACGGCATCGCTCGCCCTGAGCGCCGTCCCGCTCCGCGCACAGTCGGCGTCGGGCCCTGCCGACTGGGACGCCTTTACTCGTTTGTTCGACGCGTTGGCGGGGCGCGACAGCATCGTGGGTGCGAGCGTCGTCGTGGTGCGCGGCGGTCGCATGACGGCGCGCCACGAATACGGATTCGCTGACCGCCTGCACGCTCAGCGAGTCGACGAGCGAACGATCTTTCACTACGGGTCGATCACGAAGACTCTGACGGCGATCGCCATCATGCAACTTCGCGATCGCGGCCGTCTGACGCTGGACGATCGCGTCGTCCGGTACGTGCCGGAGCTCCGATCGATCCACGATCCGTACGGTTCGATCGACAGCGTGACCATCCGGATGCTTCTCTCCCACTCGGCGGGTTTTCAGAACCCGACGTGGCCGTACACGGCCGGCAAGTCCTGGGAGCCCTTCGAGCCGACCACCTGGAATCAGTTGGTCGCGATGATGCCGTATCAGGAGCTGCAGTTCAAGCCGGGATCGCGATACGGCTACTCGAATCCCGGGTTCATCTACCTCGCGCGCGTCATCGAGCAGCTGACTGGCGACTCGTGGGAGACGTACGTCCAGAAGAACATCCTCTCGCCCCTCGGTCTCGCGCACAGCTACTTCGGAATCACGCCGTACTATCTCGCCGCGGACCGGTCGCACAACTACACCCTGCTGCGTGATTCCACCGGCCGCGAGTCGGTGCGCGACAACGGATCGGAGTTCGATCCCGGCATCACCATTCCGAACGGAGGATGGAACGCGCCGCTGAGCGACCTGGCGACGTATCTCGCTTTTCTGACCGACACGAGCCGAGGAGACACCGGACGGCGTCGGCTGTACGACATCGTGTTGACGCAGTCCAGCCTCCGCGAGATGTGGCGGCCGATGCACGCCGTCGCGCCCGCGACGGCGGAGCAATCCGACTCGATCGGGCTCTCGTTCTTCGCGCTCCGGCGCGGCCGCACGACCTTCATCGGCCACACCGGAAGTCAGGCGGGATTCGTCTCGTTCTTCTATCTGAATCCGGCGAACGGCGCGGCGGTGGTCGCGGCATTCAACACGGAGAACGCCCTCCCGAATGGTACGACGTCCTCCGGCAGTGCTGCGTCAGCCTTCTACGTCATCCGCGACGCCGCGCTCCGCCTCATTCAGTAGCTGCGATCGACAGTCACGCCGATGCTACAACTTCCCGGGCCGGCGACCTTTCGCCGAGACGGACGAACGGCGCAGCGGTCGTCGTGAGCACGGTCGCAGGAGAACCTCGCGACGGCGCGCTGAAGAGCGGTACGAGGTTCACGTTGCACGGCGCGCGCTCCGGATCGATGGCCGCCGGTTTCGGCATCGCGATCCTCGTCGAGACAGTGGTGCTTCACCTCTGGCTCGGCGCGCGGCACCCGGCGTGGACCTGGAGTCTCACCGTGGTGAGCGTGGTCTCCCTGGTCTGGCTCGTCGTCGAATACCGTGCAACGCGAGATGCCGCGGTGACCCTGGATTCCGAGATCTTCGATCTGGTGGTCGGCCACCGGTTCGTCCTGCGCGTCCCGCGCACGCAGGTCGTCGCCGCCATTCCGGCGACCTGGCGCGACGTGCCCGACAAACCGATGCCCGAGTACCTGAATGCGACGGCGCCGGCACAGCCCAACGTCCTGATGACATTCTCATCACCCGCGCGTGTGCGACTGCTCGGCGGATTGGCAAAGCGGTCGGTCACGCGGTTGGGGCTGTGCCTCGACGAGCCGGCGCGCTTCATCGAGGCAGTGGAGCGGTGACGTCGTCGGACGTCGGGGATCTTCCCGTCTGAGCCAAACATCCACAGATTGGCGCGCCTCTCACCGCCTCCGGAGAATCCCACGTGACCGACAACTCCGTTTCCGCCACGCTGATGCCGCCCGCCGCCCACGGTCGATCCGCCGCGGAGGTGATTGACGCCGCGGTGCAGTTGGTCCGCGAGCACTATCCGACGCTCGTCAGCGTGAGTGCGGTCGCGCTGACGCCGCTGCTGCTGCTAGCGCCATTCGCCGGCGTGATTCCGCGCATCATGGTGAACATCGCCTCGATCATCTGCGCCGGCTACGCCGAAGGGTGCCTCATCGTCGGCATCGCCGCCGTGTATACCGGGGAGCCCATCCCCTCGGTGGGTGCGCTGCTCCGTGTGGGCAACCGCGTCGCGGGTCGAGTGATCCTCATCACTTGGACGCGCGCCGTCGTGACGACGATCGGCCTCATCTTCCTCATTGTGCCCGGACTCTTCTTCTATGCGTACTATCTCCTCGGCACGCCGGTCGCGGTACTCGAGGATCTGAAGGCCCGCCCGGCAATCAAACGCGGCGCGGCGCTCGCCAAGGGCGAATACGGGCGGCTCATCAAGATCGCCATCCTCACCGGCCTGATCTACCTGCTGCTGTTCTTCGGTGCCGGGGTAGTCACGGGGCTGTTGACCCAAAGCGAAGCGATGATTTCGCTCAGCTCGACGGTGATCCAAATCCTCGTGCTGCCTGCGGTCGTCGCGGTCACGGTGCTGCTCTACTACGACATTCGGGAGCGTCGCGAAGGGCTGGACATCGAGCTCGCACTTGGTGGGAGCGCCGCGCCTGCAACGGCCTGAACCTTCACCGATCGCGCCATCTCACCATAGAAGGTACTGCTCCACCACCCCATCCGGCCGCCGGTACATCAGCGTGTTGACCGTGCGCGATCCCGCCGTCAGCCGCACCCGCGCAACCTGCATCCCACCGCGCTCGGAGACACCGAGCAGCTCGGCGCCGGTCACCTCGCCGAGCGGGGCGAGCGTCCGCGACGCGCTCTGCACACGCGACGGCGTGAGAAACGCCGCATAGTCCGCCGACAGCATGCCCCGGTTCACTCGCCCGCGCTGCAGGTCGTTGAAGAAGCTCACCGCCATCGCGACGGCACTGAGCCCGCGCGGTGTCGGCGGCGTCATCGGCGTCTGCGTCCGGCGAGGTGCGGCGGCGGCCGTCGTCGTGCGCGGTGGTGACACGAACCGCGTGAGCGGACCCGCGGAGATGTTCTGATCGGTGTTCGAGAGCAGCACGACCGCCGCGGTGTCGCCGGGAAAGAAGACGTTCGTCGCCGAGAAGCCCGACGTCGCGCCGCCGTGCTGGAACACCTTGCGGCCAAAGCTCTCGCCGACGCCGAGCCCACCCGCGTAGCCGGTCGGGGTTCCGTCGCGAAGGATGCGCTCACCGAACAGCACGTCGCGCGACGCCGGCGTCAGAAAGCCGGGCCGCATCAGTGCGAGATCCCATCGCGCGATGTCCGACGCCGTGGACCAGATGCCGCCGGGCGCGCCGATCCATCCTCGTCCCTCGAGCTGCGCCGGCTCCATCTCACCGAGCGCCCAGGATACGTAGCCGCTGGCACTGCGCGGCGCGCTGGTCGGCTCGTACATCGTCTGCAGCATGCCAAGCGGGCGGAAGATCCGCTCCTCGAGCAGGATGCCGAGCGGCTTGCCGCCGGCGCGCTCGAGCACCCGTCCGAGAATCGTGTAGCCCGTGTTGCTGTACGACCATCGCGTCCCCGGATCGAAGTCGAGCGGCATCGTCCCGTACTCCCGGATGATCTGCTCGGCCGTCGTCGGCTTGGCCATCTCGCGATCCACGTAGTCGAGCGGGTAGTAGTCGCGGTATCCGGAGACGTGATTGATCAGATCGACCAGCGTGATCTCGCGCGAGCGCGTGAGCTGCGGATACCACTTGGACAGCGTGTCGTGCACCGAGAGCTTCCCGTCTTCCTGCAGCAGGAGCGCGAGCGCGGCGACGAATTCCTTGGTCACCGACCCGATCGAGAAGCGCGTGCCCGTGTCGACGGCGACGCGAGGCTGGAGCGACGCCGAGCCATACCCCTTCGCCAGCTCGATCCGTCCGCCGCGCATGAGCGCGACCGAGAGGCCGACGAGCCGCTGCTGCTGCATCCCGGCGGCGACGATGCTGTCCACGACGCGTTCATCGATGCGAGATGGCGTCTGCGCGCCAGCGGGCCGGTTTGTCCAGAGCAGGAGCGCGGTGAGCGCGACGGTGCGCGCGACGAGGCGTGGTCGTTGCATGGGCTGTCGGAGGGAGGACGTCGGCCTGGCAGCGACCAGGCTCGGTAAGAGGGCGGGCCTACGAACCTGACGCGCGCCGCCATGTGATGTCAATGATGGAAGGACGGCGACGCTCGCGACGTCGATCTTGACAGTCCGCCCGACCGCCTGACATTCCAGCACCTCGGCGGGACCGCGCACCGTGCGTCCGTCTCGGCCGTCACTTCGAGGACGCCATCAAGCTCGCTCCCCTCTTCGCCGCTCGTCGAACGATCACGCCGAGCTCCGGCAGCCCGTGGTCAGCGCTCCTTCCCGCGCTGCTCGCGCTGATCCCGACCGCACTCGCCGGGCAGGCACCAGTCGACTCCGCGCTCGCCGGTTACATCGCGGCGATCCGCGCCGTCGACGCGCACGCGCATCCGATGCGACCGGTGTCCGCCGGTGCGCCAGCCGACAGCGAGTTCGACGCCCTACCGCTCGACGGCATTCCGCCGTTCGGGTTCCAGCATCGTCTCTCGCTCGAGGATCCAATCTGGCGCCGCGCGCAGGACGTGCTCTACCACGTGCCGGCGGCGTCGAGCGACAGCGCCTATCGCGCCGCGCTCACGGCCGCCGTGGGGCGCGCGATCGCCGAGCGTGGGGCGCGGTTTCCGGAGTGGGCGCTCGATCAGGCAGGGATCGACGTCATGCTCGGCAACCGCGTCGCGATGGGACCGGGCCTCGAGCGGCCGAGGTTTCGCTGGGTGACGTTCGTCGACGCGCTGATGCTGCCGCTCGACACGCGCGGCGAGGCGACGCGCACCCCCGATACCCGCGTTCTCTACCCGAAGGAAGCGAAGCTGCTTCAGCGCT
Organism: Gemmatimonadaceae bacterium; assembly: GCA_036488775.1. GTDB lineage: Bacteria > Gemmatimonadota > Gemmatimonadetes > Gemmatimonadales > Gemmatimonadaceae > AG11. Next base: position 21,050 of record DASXHF010000229.1, read on the forward strand.
ACCTGCGCGACCTGCATCTCGCGCGCATCCCGCCGACGCTCGACGCATACGTGCGCACCGTCGTCGTGCCGACGCTCGACCGTCAGCGCGCGGCCGGCGCGGTGGGGGTGAAGTTCGAAGCGGCGTATCTGCGCGCGCTCGACTTCGACGATCCCGATCCTGCACTCGCGCAGCGCGTCTACGCGAAGTATGCAGGTGGAGGGGTGCCGCCGCGCACCGACTACAAGGCGCTCGAGGACTACCTGTTCCGCGTCATCTCGCGCGAGGCCGGCCGGCGCGGGATGGCCGTGCAGATCCACGTCCTCGAGACCTTCGGCAGCTATTATCGCTCGGCGGGCGCGGCGCCGCATCTGCTCGAGCCGGCGTTCACCGATTCAACTCTGCGCGGCACCAGGTTCGTCGTCGTCCACGGCGGCTGGCCGCTCGTCGACGAGACGCAGGGGCTGCTCGCGAAGCCCAACGTCTACGCCGACATCTCGATGATGGACGTCGTGCTCTCACCGACGGAGCTCGCCACGGTGCTGCGCCGCTGGCTAGGCGAATATCCGGACAAGGTATTGTTCGGCACCGATGCCTTCGACGGCGGGGCGGAGCAGGGATGGGAACAGGTCGCGTGGGTCGGAAGTATGACCGCGCGGCGCGCGCTGGCGATCGCGCTCACCGGGATGATGCGCGACGGCGAGATCTCGCGGGATCGTGCGCAGGCGCTGGCCCGCATGGTCCTGCGCGAGAATGCCATCAGCGCATACGGGCTAGGACCCTCGTAGCTCGGAGGGAACGAGGCAGCACACTCCCGCGGCGGCGCCATACAAAGAGTTCACAAATTATCGCCCGTCCTACGCCCTGCGGCTCGCGGCGATAGTATGTGCCGACTATCGTGACCCGTGAGCCGCGCCCTCCAGCGGCGTGGCTCGCGTATCTCTTCACCTCTTGCCTCTTGTATGGAACCCCCGACTGATGCTTCCCCTGGATCGTCGCGACCTCCGCCTCACGGCGGACGACGCACCCGCCACCGATGCCGAACTGCCGGCGGCTGAACCGGCACCCGGGATTCGCGCCTTCTGGAAGGCGCTGGGGCCCGGCATCATCGTCGGGGCGGCGGACGACGATCCCTCCGGGATCGCGACGTACTCCGTCGTCGGCGCGCAGCTCGGACCGGCGATGCTCTGGACCGCGCTGCTCACCTGGCCGCTCATGGCGGCGGTGCAGACGATGTGCGCCCGTATCGGGATGGTCACCGGACAGGGCCTCGCCGCGGCGCTGCACGCCAAGTTTCCGCGCCGTCTCCTCGCCGTCGCCGCGGCCGCGCTCCTCATCGCGAACACGCTGAACCTCGGCGCTGACCTGGCCGCGATGGCGGACGCCGCGCAACTCCTGACCGGCGTGGCGTCGCACATCTGGGTCGTGGTGTTCGGCGTCGTGATCGCGGTGGCCACCGTCCGTCTCCGATATGCGCAGCTCGCGAACGCGCTCAAGTGGCTCGCCCTCGCGCTGTTCGTGTACGTCATCGCCGGAATCCGCCTCGCGCCGGACTGGCGCGTGGTCGCGCATGCGGCGCTGGTTCCCTCGCTCCCGCGCGGCCACGCGGCATGGCAGGCGCTGGTCGCCATCCTCGGCACCACCATCTCGCCCTATCTGTTCTTCTGGCAGGCGTCGCAGGAGGTCGAGGAGGAGAAGGCGAAGGGACGCCGCCGGCTCGCTGACCGAATCGGCGCCGCGCCGTCCGAGCTGCTGACGCGAAAGCTCGACGTCGCCGTCGGGACCTTCTTTTCGAACGCGGTGATGTTCTTCATCATCCTGACGACGTGGCTGGCGCTCAACCGCCACGGCGTGACGAACGTGGAGACGTCGAAAGACGTCGCCGCGGCGCTGGAGCCGCTGGCGGGGCGATTCTCGGCGCTGCTCTACACCATCGGGATCATCGGCACGGGGACGCTCGCCATCCCGACGCTCGCCGGCTCGGCCGCCTACGCGCTGGCCGAGACGTTCGACTGGCATCAGGGAATCGACGAGCCCTACCTCGAGGCGCGCGCCTTCTACACGGTCGTCATCGTGTCGTTCGTCGTCGGCGTGGGAATGGACTTCGCCGGAGTGAATGCGGTGAAGGCGCTCTACTGGAGTGCGGTCCTGAACGGGCTCCTCGCGCCATTCCTTCTGCTCGGCATTCTCATCGTCGCGTCGGACGCGACGGTCATGAAGCAGCAGCCGAGCTCGCGACTCGGACGGTTCACCGTGGCCTTGACGACGGCCGCGATGTTCGGCGCGGCGATCGCGATGTTCGTCTGAACAGCCGGCTGGTGTACTAGCCGAAGCACCGTCGCAGGCCGAACCGGCCCCCGTGGACCACGCGGTCAACGGAATCGTATGAACGGACGGAAACGACGGAAACGACGGATGACGGCACACCCGGGTCGTCCAGGCGCCACTTCCGCATGCCGTCGACCACAAAGAAGGCCTTTGGAGTTGCAGGGCCGGTCTTGGTGCGCGGTGTCCAGCTCCTACGAGGGACAGATCCGCTCGTTCCGTCGTTTCAGTCGTTTCCGTGCAT
>DASXHF010000282.1:0-4714 GCA_036488775.1 Gemmatimonadaceae bacterium
TGATGGAGTACGGCGAGGTGCCTGACACAGCGGGAGGCGCGACGCACGACGTCGCGACGGCATGGCGCGAGGAGATCCGGCGCGCGTTGGCGGCGCTGCCGGTGGAACAGCGAGAAGCATTTCTGATGCGACACGTCGAAGGATTGAGCTATGAGGACATGGTCGTGGCGACCGGCGCCGGAATCTCCGCGCTGAAGATGCGCGTCAAGCGCGCCTGCGATGCCATGCGTCTCCGACTTACCGAGGTGGACGGTGACTGACGAACACGACGAAACGATCGAGCGAATCGCCGCCGAGCTCCGCCCGTTGCCCGAGGTGGATTCTTCGGCCAAGGCCCGGGTGCTGGTGGCGGTCGCGGCGGAGCGGGCCAAGGCCGGCCGGCGTGAAACGCGACGTCTATGGCGAGGGGCACGTTGGGGCGTGGCGATCATTGCGCTCGCCGCCGCCGCGGCGTTTGCAACGTTCACTCTGCGCGCAGGCGCGCGCGTCTCGGGCAGCGACTCGGCGGCCCGCTCCGGGACGAGCGGCACGCCGTCGACCCAGCCTGCGCCTCTATCGGCGCTCGGCGACGCGGGGGATGCGGCGGGGCTGCAGCGGGTGCAGCTCGTGCTCCGTGCGGCGGACGCACACCACGTGAGCGTGGTGGGAGACTTCACCGGGTGGGACGAGCGGCGTGCCGCGATGACGCGCGACCCGGCGAGCGGGCTGTGGAGCGTCACGCTCGCGCTCCGCCCGGGACGGCACGTGTACGCCTATCTGGTCGACGACAGCATCTGGGTGCGCGATCCGCGCGCCCCGGTGGCGGCCGATGCCGACTTCGGCCGGCCGGGGTCCGTGCTCCTCGTGGGACGTCCGTGATCGCAGTGCGATCTGTCCGGCTCGCCGCGCTGGCGATCGTCGCCCTCGCGTCGATTCCATCGAGGCCCGCGCACGCGCAGGTGACCGCGTCGCTGGCGGCGCTGGATTCAGCGGGCGACGCGGGAATTCTGCGCGAGCTGGAACGTGCGAGTGCCCGAGGGCTTCCCGCTGAGCCGCTGCTCGCCAAGGTGCGGGAGGGGCGCCTCAAGCGTGCCGGTGCGGGACGCATTCGCGGCGCCGTCGTCGCGCTGGCAACGCGATTGGATTCGGCGCGGATGGCGCTCGGTCCCCGCGCCACGGTCGAGGAGCTGGCCGCGGGTGCCGACGCACTCGCGGCGGGTGCCACTCCCACGGCGCTGCGCGCGTTGCGCGACGCCTCCCCGGGGCGACCGATCGGTCCGTCGCTCGGTGCGCTCGCCCAGCTCGTGGCGAGCGGAGTACCCCCGCGGCGTGCCGTCGGCATGATCACCGAGCTGCTGCGCCGGAACGTGACGGCGTCGCAGGTCGTCGCGTTCGGCAACTCGGTCGAGGCCGATGCGGCGGGCGGCGTGCCGGCCGAGGAGTCGGCGACCTTCCGGCTTCACACTCTTGGCGAGCCAGGAGCCAGCAGCGCGGCCGCGCTGGCTTCCCCTACCACCACCGACGCAGGTACTATCACCAACGGTTTCCCCAGAGTCGCTCCCGCGACACCGAAACGACGACCTTAGTGCCTCCGCGCCGCGCCCAGCTCCTTCGCGGCCTGCTCATCGCTCTGGCGGTGGGCAGGCCGCTTGGCGCTCAGGACACGCGATCGACGGTGACGGTGCGTTCGGTGGTCGAGATCGGTGCGACGGCCGTGCGTTTCCCCGATGATGGAACGAGCGCGGTCGGCCCGTCCATCCTGGCGTCGAGCGAATGGGATGGGCGTAGCCTGTTCGCATCCGGCTCGGCTGCAGGAGTCGTGGCTGGCGGTGGTGGTGCCGGCGCGGCGCTGCTCTCGGGCGGTGCACGACGTCCGCTTGCGGCAGAATGGCTCGGGGATGTGAGCGGAGAAATCGCCGCCGTGACGGGCGGGACGTCACGCGTCTCGCGCAGCGCCACGCTGTCGCCGCGAATTCTCCGCGCGTTCGGAGCGGGCGGAGGATGGGCGCGGGCCAGCGGAAGCGTCGCCTCCCGCGAGCTGGGTCAGCTCTGGGGCCGTAGCGTCGACGCGGGCACCTGGTGGCGCGGAAAGGGGACGCTGGTTCGCGCGTCGCTCATGCGGGAATGGAGCGCCGGCCAGCTGTTCGCCGGTCCCGGTCGGGAGCATCCGCTCGCGATCATCCCGGTGCACTTCGACGAGGGCGCGCTGAGCGCGCAGATCGACGCGGGCACCGTGACGTTGTCGTTCGGCGCGGCGCTGCGGCACGATCCGGACGCGGAACGGCGATACGATCCCGGGTGGAACGCGGAGGCGGTCGTGTGGCAGACGACCAGCCTGGCGTTCGTCGTGTCGGCGGCCCGACAGCTCCCCGACTTCATACGCGGCGCCGACGCGGCGCAGTCGTTCTCCGTCGGGCTGCGCTGGGGAGGGGCCGGCCGTCCCACGCGAGCGCCGCTCGAGCCCAGCGCCGTTCGACCGGTGTTGAGCATTCAACCGGCGAACGATTCGCTCGTCCTGCGCGTGCGCGCGCCAGGCGCGCGACGGGTGGAGGTCATGGCCGACTTCACAGACTGGCAGCCGCTCGAGCTGACGCCCGAAGACGGGACATTCGTGCATCGGCTGCGGCTCGCGTCCGGCGTCTACCACGCGCTCGTGCGGATCGACGGCGGCGAGTGGAAGCCAGCCGCCAACACGCCGGCGGTGGACGACGATCTCGGCGGACGGGTGGGACTGGTGGTGGTGCCGTAAACGGTGAACGGTGAAGCGGCGGCTCAGGCCACCGCGTACTGCTGTGTCACGTCCCTTCCCGCGCTCTTCACGACCAGCTTGAACTCGTCCGGCTTGAGCAGCGGGTCGTCGCGCAGCTCGAGCGGGAAGCCAACGGCTTTTTCCAGCTTGCGCGCGAGGTCGGATTCATTCTCCAGCGCGTACATCGCGACGTCGGGATGCAGCTTGACGAGCAGCGGATCGCGTCGTCCCTCGACGCCCATGCGCTTCACGCTCCGCTCCATCCGGCGCAGGATCGTTTCGGCGGTGAAGACGCGGCCGGTGCCGTGACAGGTCGGGCACGCCTCGGTCATGCTCTGGAGATGGCTCTGTCGCACGCGCTGGCGGGTCATCTCGATCAGGCCGAGGTCCGAGACGGCGAACGCCTTGGTGCGCGCGCGGTCGCGGCCGAGGTGGGTGCGGAGCTCCTGCAGCACCTTCTCGCGGTTCGAGCGGCTGTCCATGTCGATGAAGTCCGCGACGATGATGCCGCCGACGTCGCGGAGACGAAGCTGCCGCGCGATCTCGCGCGCCGCCTCGACATTGGTCTTGAGACTCGTCTTCTCCGGATCCTTCTTGCCGACGAAGCGTCCGGAGTTCACGTCGATCGAGATCAGCGCTTCGGTCGGCTCGATGATCAGATAGCCGCCCGACGGAAGGTCGCAGCGCCGCTTGAACAGGTCGCGAATCTCCGGCTCGATCTCCGCCTTGTCGAACAGCGGCACGGTGTCCTCGTAGAGGACGATCCGATCCATCAGATCGGGCGCGATCCCCTTGAGGTACTCGATGATCTCGTTGTAGACCTGCTTCGAGTCGACGGTGACCCGCTCGACCTTGTCGCTGAAGATGTCGCGGATGAGACCGCGCGTGAGCGACGTCTCGCGATGGACGAGCGCCGGCGGACGGACGAAGTGGGTCTTCTTCTTGATCCGCTTCCACCCATTCATCAGGGTCTGCAGCTCGCGCTCGATCGTCTCCGGGGTGACGTCCTCTCCCACGGTGCGCACGATCACGCCGCCGGAGTCCTCGGGCAGCATCCCTTCGACCAGCGCGCGGAGCCGTTTGCGCTCTTCGCGGTCGCCGATCTTGCGGCTCACGCCGACGCGCGACGCGAAGGGCATGTAGACGAGGAACCGGCCGGCCATCGAGACCTGCGCGGTGACGCGCGGCCCCTTGGTGGAGATCGGTTCCTTGCTGACCTGGACGAGGAGCTCCTGCCCTCGCTTCAGGATGTCCTGGATCGGCGGCGCTTCGCGGTCGTCGCGATCGAGCTCGCGAAAGGTCTCCTCGCCGTCCTCATCGTCGTCGTCGTCGCCCGAATCGGGATAGACGAGGTCGGACGAATGCAGAAAGGCGCTCTTCTCCGTGCCGATGTCGACGAACGCTGCCTGAAGGCCGGGAAGAACCGCGTCGACTTTTCCGAGGTAGATGTCGCCGACCATGCGACGTGCGTCCGGTCGGTCGACGAGGAGCTCAACGAGCTCGTCGTCCTCGAGGATGGCGACCCGCGTCTCGCGCGGGTTCGCGTTGATCAGAATTTCTCGTTTCATCATGGACCGCGCTCGTGAGAGCATCCGGCGACTCGGACGTCGCGGCGCGGGAAGTCAGGGGTGGGATGGCCGCGCGACGCCGTGGCAGGCGAGAGCGGACCGAACGGGGCAAAGGCGCCGCAGCCGGCCGCGCGATCGTCCACGCTGTCTCCGGGCGCGCCGTCGGTCGCAGGAATGCGACGATGGCCGCCAATAGCCGGAGCAGCATGCGATCACCCGGCCGTGGCCGGGTCCATGCGGCGACAACGACGAGCGCGCGCATCCCGCCGACGACAGCCTCGGCCGAATCCGCGCGCTTGATCATCCGGCCGGCTCGCGAGTCGCCGCGCGCCGCCGGATGCGAAAGATCGAATGGTGCAATCACTAGTGAATAGCTAACGAGCCTGAGACGCCGGCGCAACGACACGCCAGAGGCCGG
>DASXHF010000310.1:0-4751 GCA_036488775.1 Gemmatimonadaceae bacterium
GGCGCGATGTCTTCACGTCTGACGTGGTATGCGGAGCACGCGACCGCGAGCAGCTCATCGGCCGACGGCACGTCGCCGAGCAGGGCGCGCTCGGCGAGGGGCGCCAATCGCTCGCGCGCATGCGACCAATCCCGAGGAATGGGCAGGAGGGACATGGTCCAGGCGAGATAACGACGCCAGCGACCGCGCGCCGGTTCGGCGATCGCATTGAGCCACGCCGCGGCGAGAGGACTGTTCAACAACGCCGCAAGCGCGAGGGCGTCGACGGGGTCGTCGCACGGCAGGACGTAGCAGGTGTTGAGCGGCACGGTCGGGTCTCCCGCAGCGAGGATGGTGGCGCGGGGTGCACGTCCGAAATCGCTCCACACGACTCGAGGGCGGGACGCATCGGCCGCCTCCGTGCGAAAGAGCATCCACCAGCTCGCAGCACCTCGAAGATCGGTGCGTCCACGCAGTCGTCGGCGCCAGGGGGCGAACCATCGCGCGGCGGCTGGCGGAAGGCAGCGGAGTGGAGTGCCTTCCGCAGAATGCGTCCAGATGATCGCCTGCTGGGAGGACACAGCATGCCACCGGGCTACTGCATCACCACGGAGAAGGGGCCGCAGCATCCCGCGCTCGATGGTTCCGCGGCGGCCACGATGGTAGACCTCGGCCAGGTCGGCGTCGGTGCCGACGGTCCCGACCAGGAATGCGTCGTTACATCCGCATTTCACACCCAGCAACGGATGTCCGATCCGGCTCCCTCCAAGCGCATCGCCCCGCTCACGCAGCAGATCGAACGCGCGACGCACGTCCGGTGGCAGGAGGAGCCACGGACTGGCGCTGTCCTCACCGCCGAACTGCAGGCTCTCCGCCGCGGCGCACCAATGCGCCGTCAGCGCCCCGCGATGGACGGCAACAGCCGTCGAGGGTGCATCGATGACGCGGTCGCGTTGCACGACCAGCACGGATGGGTAGACGGCCGCGTCGAACGCGCAGGGCGCGTCCGTCCAGTCTTCAACCCGGCACAGGATACCGTGCGAGGCAATGAGCCGGCGCACGCCAGCGCCCGAGAGCGACCGCCAGAGCTTCGCTGGCACGAGCAGGGCAACTGTTCCGCCACGCCGCGCTGCCGCGAGGCCAAGACTGCGTTCCACGAACAGGGCCGCGAGGTCGACCTGCGCGCCGAAGCCACGCCCTCGCATCGCCAAGTGGGGCGGTTCCCACGGAGCGGCGCGAAAGGTCGAGAATCGGCTGCGCAGCGACGCGCGTGAGGCAGCGGGGATGTTGTGCAGTCGGACCCATGGTGGGTTACCGATCACGATGTCGAATCCGCCGCGGGAATGCACGTGCGCAAAGTGCGACGGAAAGGAGAAGGCGAGCGCGCCTCCATCCGAGATACGCTTCCGCTCGCGCCGCAGCGCCGCCGCGCGGAGGTGGAGCGAGCGGCGCTCATCCTCGCGTCGGTCGAGCCGCTCGCCGAACAGGTCCGGACTCCGTCGCGCGAGCAGCAGCTCGCGCCGCGCTGTACGGACGGTGACGAGCTCTCGGTCGATCGCGGCAAGCGCTCGACGGGTTTCCTCCCGCGCCAACGCGCGCCGCAATGGCCGCTTTCTCGGCCCGACCGCTCGAATGTAACGATGGCGCAGGCGCATGAGCGCGGCGGACGGTCCGACCAGGGACGGCGCCGCCGAGAAACCGTCGCCGGCGAGTGCATCACCGACTCGTACGTTGCAGTCGAGATTCGGCAACGGAGGAATGGCGGACATTCGCGTCTCGTCGCAATCGATCACGACCGAAAGCCACAGCCGGAGCTCACAGAGCCAGACGGCGGTCGGGTTGACATCCACCCCATGGATCGCTCGTCCGAGTACGTCGCGCCGAATGGCGCCGACAGGCCGCGTATCGCCTGCTGCACGATGCAAGACGGTCAGCCGCTCGAGCAGATAGACGAGAAAGGCGCCCGAGCCACACGCGGGGTCCAGGACGGTGAGCCCGCGCAGGCGGCTCTGAAGGTCGGCCGCTACATCGGGGTCCAGCAGCCGACCGTCCATGGCGCTTCGCAGCTGGGACTCGGACAGGCGGCTGTCGCGAAGGGCGATCACGAGCGTCTCGTCGGCAACGTGCGCGACCAACGGTTGCGGCGTGAAGAAAGCACCGTCCGCCCGACGTTGGCGCGCAGCCATCAATGCTTCGAACGCGCGGCCGAGCATCTCCGGGTCGATCGCTACCTCCGACCAGCCGATCTCCTCCTCGCGCGCCGTGAATCGATATGCGCTCAGGAGACCGCCGAACAGCTCGCCGATCGCCTGGTCGGAGAAGCGCGCCGCGGAGTGGCGGCGCTCCAACGCCGTCTTGGTGAACAGCCCACCATTGAGAAAGGGAATGTCACCAAGACGGCGCGCCGCGGGCGCACGGTTGTGGATGGCCGTATTGAGTGTGCCAAAGAACAGCGGCAGCATGACCCGGCCATGAAACCCGCCGCCGGCGCCCATGCATTCGTCGAACCGCTTCACGAGAAAGTCCCGCTCGCCGTTCAACCAGCCCTTCGCCTCGAGAAAGGAGAGAAAGAGAAAGCGTGACGACGCCAGCAGCGCGAGCTCGGCCCGATCGGCGTCGGGAACGCCGGCCAACGAACGCCCCAGCGAGGTCACGCGCTGTTCGAGCGCGCGGTAGAAGCGGCGGGAGAGTGCGTCACGTCCGAGCAGTTCGCACCACCGGGCGTGCACGAGGAGATCCTCCCCGGCGCTCGCCGCCTCGAGCGCGCAGAGTGCTTCCGCGTCGCTCGCGACGACGTGCGCTGGCCGAGCGACCAACGCAACGACGCGTGGTGGGCGCATGCCGGCCGACCAGCAACCGATGCCGACCTCGGCTCCGTCGCTACAGGTACCGATGAGAACCCACAACACATGTGAGGTACGCGCCGCGAGCTGTGCGGCCAATGTCGTGAACAGCGCTCGGAGCGACGACGCGTCCGGCGCGCAGATGAGCAGCGCACGACGGGCACCGCGCTCGGTCGCGAGTCGAACGCACTCGATGTCGTGAGGAACGCCGAGCGCGGCGCGAGCGTCTGCGTCGAGTGGAGTTGCTCGATCGTCGAAGCCGAGCATGGTAGCGAGGGCGAGGAGCCCGTCCTGCGTCGTGGCCGCGGCGAGCAGCTCGGCGGCATGGCGGAGAGTGCGCACGCGAGCACTCTACCAGGCCAGTCGCAGCGCGCCGTCACCGCGGTGCCGCAGTCAGTAGCGTTAACGAAGGCGGCCGGGCTGCCTTCAGTCCGGCACGATCCTGTGATAGCCGTACGGCGCAGACTGCCCGCCAAACGTCAGGATGCCGGACAACTGATTCGCCCCGACCAGGTGTCCTTCGAAGTGCTCCGTGTACGGCGGGACCGCACCGCCCGACGTCGAGGTGAACCCGAGATCGAGTGTGATGACGTTGCCAGCGACGGTCCCCGTGACCGTCACCGGTCCGGCGCAACACGCTTCGCCCGTCCAGCGACCGTTGCCGGTGATGGCGCTGCCCTGCGTGGCGAGTGTGAACAGGACGCTATTGCCCGGAACGGTGAAGTCGCCCGTCCACATGCCATCCACGGTCGTGGGCGACGTCACGGCGCTCGTGGCGCAGCCGATGGCAGCGACGGAGCCGAGCAGAACGAGCCAGTGCTGAATGTGCATGGACGGTCCGGTGTGAGTGTCCTTCTCGACGCCGAACCTCGGGCGAGAGCGACCGGTCACACGGGCGTCTTACCGAGCGCCGACCACCCGGAACCGATCGAACTCCGACATCGAATCCGTCTTCGACCAGAGCCCGACCTTTCCCGACACCGGCGCCGCCAGCGTGTAGTCGAGCAGCTTGCGCCCATCGAGCCAACCCTCGAGCTGCGTGCCGCGCACGACGATCTTCATGTCGTGCCAGGTGTTCATCGGGAGCGGCACGTTCTCCACGCCCTTCTTCACGAACTTCCGCGTGCCGTTGTTGAACGTCCACAGCACGAGGTTGTCCTCGGTGCCGTTGTAGCGCACGGTGAGGTAGTCGCCGTTGGGCTTCACATCGAACAGGATGCCGGCGCACCGGTCGAGGGTGCCGCCAACGATCTTGAAGCGCATCGAGATCTCCCCATCGTGAAAATCCTCGACGTCCTTCGCCACGGCGATCGGGAAGTAGGCGAATGCCTTCACGTTGTCGATGAACTCCTCGTGCCGCGCGCCATAGATCGCGCGCGCCTTGTCGGCCAGCCCGCCGGCCGGCTGCCCGCGCTTCCAGGCGCGTCCGTCCACCAGCACGACGTTGGTCCCGGAATCGTTCACCACGATCCAGTTGCCGACGAGCGGCACGAATGCGGTCGGCTCGGCGCCAACCTTGTCGCGGGCGACGGAGACGCTCGCGGCGGTCTGGGCGCGAGCGGGCAGCGCGCCGACGACGACGAACGCAGAGAGCGCGGCGGAGCGGGCGACGAGAGAGAAGCGCGTCACAGGTCGGAGAGAGAAGGCGTGGAGGGCCGGCGCGACATGCGCCAGCCGAGTAGCACGACGAGCGGCCAGAGGATGAAGAAGATGATCCATCGAGCGCGGCCGTGCATCACGAGCGGATATCCGGGATACGGTGGATCGGCGCCTTGTGCTGGCGGCTGTATTCCCGCGGCGCGATAAATGGACTCGAGGACGATCGGCACGGTGGTCGACCGGCTCATCCCCCGCTGCCGCCCGATGGTGTACCACACCTCGCCGTACGACGGATCGGGCCGGTCGAACAACCCGGTGGCCGACGTCGCG